>NZ_BACU01000374.1 GCF_000333275.1 Azospirillum sp. B4
CTGGACGCATGCTGGACGTGCTGATGTTTGATGGCAAGGAACGGCCCAAGCTGGTCCACCGCCTGGACAAGGACACCAGCGGTTGCCTGGTCCTGGCCCGCACCAGCTTCGCCGCCACCCGCCTGGCCGCCTACTTCCGGAGCAAGGAGGCCCGCAAGTACTACTGGGCCGTCACCGTGGGCGTGCCCAAGCAGTACCAGGGCAAGATCGACGCGGCCCTGGCCAAGGAGGCGGGCACGCGCGGCGAGCGCATGGCGGTGGATGAGGATGAGGGCGCCCGCGCCGTCACCCTGTACCAGGTGATCGAGAACGCGCACCGCCACGCCGCCTTCGTCGCGCTGTGGCCGCTGACGGGGCGCACCCATCAGCTGCGCGCCCACATGATGACCATCGGCACGCCCATCCTGGGCGATGGCAAGTACGCGGGGCAGGAGGCCTTCCTGGCCGGCGGCGCGGAGCTGTCGCGCCAACTGCACCTGCATGCCCGCCGCATCATCATTCCCAACCCGCGCGGCGGCAAACCCATCGACGTGACGGCCGGCCTGCCGCCGCATATGCTCAAGACCTGGGAATATTTCGGTTTCGATATGAATGATGGCGACCCGTTCGCCAGCTATGTCTGACCCTCGGGGGCGCGATCCATGTCGGGCTTCAACCGCCTGGCCCTGTTCGATTGTGACGGCACGTTGGTGGACAGCCAGCATGCCATCATCACCGCCATGGCCGCCGGTTTCATCAGCCAGGGTCTGACGCCGCCACCCGACGAGGCGGTGCGGCGCCAGGTGGGCCTGTCGCTGGACGCGGCCGTCCTGGGCCTGCTGCCGGTGGATGCGGACCTGGGCGTGGCGGCGGGCATCGCCACCGCCTACAAAGACGCCTTTTATGAGAACCGGACGCGGGGCGCGGTGATGGAACCGCTGTACCCCGGCTTGGTGGAGGCGCTGGACGCGTTGGAGGCGGCGGGCTTCCTGCTGGGCGTCGCCACCGGCAAATCGCACCGGGGCCTGGTGGCGACGCTGGACCATCACGGCTTGAACGGACGTTTCATCACCCTGCAGACGGCGGACCGCGCCCAGGGCAAGCCGTCGCCGGACATGGCCTTGCGCGCCATGGCGGAGGCTGGGGCCGACCCCGCCACGACGGTGGTCATTGGCGATACCAGCTACGACATGGTGATGGCGCGCAACGCCGGTACGGCTGCGCTGGGCGTGGCCTGGGGCTATCACGCGCCGGAGGAACTGATGGCGGCGGGCGCCGCCCGCGTCTGCCACGATTATGCCGAGGTGCCGGCGGCGGTGGCCGCCCTGGTCGCGGCCTCGTGAATGGGAACAAGGACATGAAGCGGATTTACAAGACCGTGGCCGTGGTGCCGGGTGCGGCTGGTGGCTGGCAGGTGCAGTTGGACGCCCGCATTCTGAAGTCGCCGGCCAAGGCCGACCTGGTACTGCCGACCGAGGCGCTGGCCCGGGCGGTGGCGGCGGAATGGGACGCCCAGGGGGAGACGGTGGTGCCGGACGCCATGCCCATGATGCAACTGGCCTCCACCTGCGTGGACCGGGTGGGGCCGCAGCGCGCCATCATCCTGGACGGGGCGGCGGCTTACGGTGGCACCGATCTGCTGTGCTATCGCGCGCCGGACCGGCGAAAGCTGGTGGAACGCCCAGCCCCGGCCCTGGCAGCCGCTGCTGGACTGGGCGGCCCTGCGGTACGACGCCCTGCTGCAGGTCACCAGCGGCATCATGCACCGTGCCCAGGACCCTGTGGCGCTGAACGCGCTGAAACGCGCGTTGGAGGCCCTGGACGACTGGCAACTGACCGGCGTGCAGAACGCGGTGGCGCAGACCGGCTCCCTGGTCCTGGGCCTGGCCCTGTTCGAGGGACGCATCGACGCCGATCAGGCCTTCGACCTCGCCGAACTCGACGAGTCGTTCCAGATTGAGCAGTGGGGCGAGGACGACGAGGCCAGGGACCGGCGCGCGTCGCTGAAGGCCGATCTGGCTGCCAGTTTACGTTACCTGGAGTTATTGAAAGCCTGAGGCGGGCGGGCGCAGAAATCATTGGAATTGGGTGCCGGCCCCGCCCTTATATGCAGTGCAACAGCTCATCAGCCCTGCATTTGAGGACCCCTTTTCCATGACCTTCGACCAGCTTGAAGCCAAGATGCGCGCCTCGCTCAGCCAGTTCACCGGCCTGGGCGCCAAGGTGAAGTTCGACTTCGGCGCCGACGGGGCCCTGTTCCTGGACGCGACCAAGGTGCCCACGGTGTCGCGCGACCCGGTGGACGTGAACACCACGCTGAAGATCTCCCTGGCCGATTTCGTGAAGCTCAGCGAAGGCAAGCTCAGCCCCACCCTGGCCTTCACCTTCGGCAAGCTGAAGGTCCAGGGTGACATGGGCGTGGCGCTGAAACTCGCCGGCATGCTGGATGATTGACGGATCAGCACGGCTATCAGGTCGTCCTTGGAGCGGAACGCGATCAGGTGGACTCACCTGATCGTGTAAACCCGCTCTATCATGAACAGGTTACCTAGGCGGATTCACCAGCATCGACGCTCAGCGCTTCAGGCTGAGCCAGACGTTGTGCCCGTCATGGAAGACGCTGACGTCCACCGCCTCACCGGTCATCAGGTCCAGGGGGCGGCGGGGCAGGTAGAGGCCCAGCTGCCAGCCGGAGGCCTCGGTGGGGGTGAGGGGGCTGTTCTCGAACTCCACCCCATCCCACAGCTTCAGCCAGATCCATTGCAGCAGGCCGACGCAGCGGCCGTCGGCCGTCACCGGCAGGGACAGGTGGCCGCGCCAGCCCTTTCCCGGCTGGGGATCGGTCAGGTCCACGGTCAGGGCCTGGAATGGGTCCGACAGCGGTTTGAACGGCACCAGCCGTTCCAGCCGGACGGAGCGGGGGGCCAGGCGGTTGAAGTCACCCAGGTCGAAGCCGCTGGCCTGGTCCACGAAGAAGCTGCGCTCCAGCGCCCGGCTGTCCGCCAGCAGGGCGCGGACGCCGCCGGCCTGGGGGATGACGCGGGCGTCGGGGGCCAGCAACCGGTCCTTGGCGTCGCGCACCGTTGGCAGCACCCGTTCCGACAGCAGGTCGCTGGACAGGATTTCGGAGATCAGCAGGTCGGCGGGCCTGGGCAGGTCCACGCCCACCGTCACGGCGGTCGAAGGTTTGGCGATGACCGTGACGCGGTCGGCGTAACCGTTGTTCGTGATAATGGCGCGTGCGACCTCGGCGATGGTCGGGTCGGCCTCACAGGTGTAGACGTGGGCGGCGCCGGCCCGTGCCGCCATCATGGCCAGCAGGCCGGAACCGGTGCCGATCTCCAGCACGATGTCGCCCGGGCGCACGGCGGCGGTGATGGCCGCCTCATAGGCGGCGTTGCGTTCCGTGTCGTTCATCATGGGCAGGTGCCAGCGCGGCATCAGCGCCGTGCGCAGCTTGTTCAGCTGCAGCTCCGCCTCGATGAAGTCCGGCTTCAGTTCCAGCGCCCCCTCGGTGTGCGTCACCGCCTCGGGCCAGGCGGCCCAGGTCGCGCAGGGCCGCCGCCAGTTGAAGCGGTTGATGGGGTCGTCCG
>NZ_BACU01000373.1 GCF_000333275.1 Azospirillum sp. B4
CCTCGGCCCGCTTGGGTCCCAGCATCTGCGCCCAGCGCAACTTGCGGCCGGGATCGACCTTCAGGTAGGGGCCGCTCCACGGCACGGTCGCCGGCTCCGGACAGAAGCGCGCCGGCAGGTCCATCATTGGCGCCTGCGCGTCCCAGGGCGGGGCGGTGGTGGGAGGCGTACCGGGGGACGGCGTCTGGGCGTCCACCACCACGGCGCCAAAGCCTTGCGCCGCCACCAGGGGGGCCAGGCTGGCCGGCACCTCGATGGTCAGGCGGGTGCCCGCCCCGGCCAGCAGGGGCAGGAAGCGTAGGCACATCAGGGTGTCGCCCACCCCCTGCTCATGCCACACCAGCAACCTCAGGCCGGGCGCGACGCCCGGGGACCAGGCGGGCAGGCCCTGGTGCTTGGCTGGCCGGGCGGCTGACGGCCAGCGCCAGCGGTAGAGGGCGAAACCCTCGCGATAGCGCCCCAGGCGCAAGAGGCACAGCGCGATGCCGAAGTTGGCGGCGGGCTCGTCCGGCGCCAGCGCCACCGCCGCCTGGAAGGCGATCAGCGCCTCCTCCGTCCGGCCCAGCAGGCGCAGCAGCACGCCCAGGTCGCGGTGGGGCAGCATGGCGTCCGGCCGGCGCCGCATCGCCTCCCGCAGGTGCGCCTCCGCCTCCTCGAAGCGGCACAGGCTGGTCAGGGTGTGCGCCAGGGCGCAACGGGGCAGGGGGGCGTCGGGGGCCGCCGCGACGGCGCGGGCCAGCAGGCTGACGGCTTCCGCCGCGTCGCCCGCCCGGCGCCGCAACTCACCCAGGTTGTTCAGCGCCAGGGTATGGAAGGGATCGCGCGCCAGGACATGGCGGTACCATCCCTCCGCCTCCGTCCCCCGGCCCAGCCGTTCGCACAGGCGGGCCAGTTCCACCACGGTGGGCAGGTCGTCCGGGGCCCGCTCCACACAGGCGCGCAGGGCGTCGGCGGCGGCCGACAGCCGTTCCATCCGCGCCAGCAGGCCGGCCATGTTGCGCAGGGCGTCGGGGTGCCGCGGGTTCAGGCGCAGCGCTTGAGTGTAGGCGGTCAGCGCTTCGTCGGTGCGGCCCAGCGTGTCCAGCACCTGGGCATGGTTGGCGTGGAAATCGGCCACGCCGGGATGCAGGGTGATGGCCCGGGCGATCAGCGGCTCCGCCTCCCCCGGCCGGCCCGTCTGGGCCGTGGCCACGCCCAGCAGGTGCAGGGCGTCCGGCTGCTCCGGCTCCTGCGCCAGCAGGGAGAAATAGAGCGCGCAGGCATCCGCCAGGCGGCCCGCCCGGTGATGCTCCAGCGCCACCGCCAGGACCTCCCCGACGGTGCGCATACTCCGGGCCCTGACGCGTTCCTGCTCCATGGGCCTAGTAATAGCGTGCCACCAAAGGATAGGCCACCCCGCCCCCGACGGCGCAAGGGGATGGGGCGTGCCCTTGGGTCATTTCTCCCGTGGCGTCTGATCCTTCCGTGGTGCCGCCGGACGGTGCAGCCAACGGCGGAGACGGGCCCAAAACCCGGGCGGCTTCTCGTCCGGCGTCCCGTCCTCTGGCAGGACATCATCCGTTTCCTCGGCAGCCGGCGTCTTGTCGGCCGGGGCGTTGGCCGGCAACTCGCGCCGCATTTCCACGAAATCGGTGACGGCGGGTCCTTGCAACAGGCGGAAGCCGGCGTCCAGGCCTTGGCGCACCAGCGCCAGGCTGTCGCAATGGGTCAGGATGCACCGTTCCACCCCCAGGCGATGGATCAGGGCCTTCAGGGCGGGCGTGTGCGGTACGGCATGGGGCCGCAGCGTCGCCGGCCCGTGGCCCATTCCAGGCCCACCCAGGCCAGCACCCATTCCGGATGCACCCATTTCGGGCGCACCCTTTCCGGCGTCGGTGGTGAAGCGCAGCAGAACATCATCGGGCAGGGCCGTGTCAGGCGGCAGGTCAGCGGGAATGTTGTCAAGCGCCAGCATGCACTGCCGTTTCCGCCCTATGGCCAGTGCCGCTTCGACAGCGGCGGGGGCGGCGCGCCATTCGGCGTAGGGCAGTTCGATGACGAGGCGGGCATGCCAGTAGGCGGGTAATTCATCCAGCAGGGTGTTGAAGTCGGCATGCCGGACCGTGCCCGCGTGCAGCTTGATGGCGATGGGCATACGCGGTGTCGGTTCCTGGTGCAGCAGATGGCGCAGCATCCGCTGGTCGAGGATCTCCGTGACGCGGGCCAGCATCCACGGTGACTTCAGGATGTTCACCGTGAACATCTTCTCCAGCGCCTCCAGATCGACCGTCTGTTCCATCATGACAGGGGTCAGCGTCCCGTTCTTGTCCACCTGATGAATGGAGTCACGGCGGATCAGCGAGGACAGGTCAGCGTTGTGCAGAGCCCGTTCGATTTGCAGGACGGTGGTGACGTCATTCAAAGCGGGTGGTGGCGGAGGAGCCGAACGTTCACCGGCAAGAAGGCGCAGGCAAGCGGCTAATGGCTTGGCTTCCTGGGGCAGGATGAACCAGTGCACATCCACCTTGCCCTGGTGCGCGTCCGCGAAGACATGGCTGATGCGATCGGCTGCGGCGAGTAAAGCGGGAAGCCCATCTTCACCGCCAATCAAAAGCCAGCCGTAGTCGCCTACCCTATAAGTACTAACTCTTAAGTCTGAGGCGGCGTCCCCGGTAATCGCTTTGAGTTCCGCATTCACAATTCTGTGGATGACCGGTTCATAAGCATCCGCGACGCCGGACAAATCCAAGAGTACGGCGTGATTTGTCCCTTTAATATGCAGTATACTTGAGGGATCGTCTGGATTTATCTGAGTATGATTGGCCATTCTGGGCGCGCCCGTGATGTAATGCGCGAGCATGGTAATCTCGCAAGGTGCAGTTTTTATTATATTATTCGACTCTAGTCTTGGATATTGATTTGTATCAAAATCACGCTGTCGGCCTATGACATCCGCTCAAGAACGTGGAATCGGGAAGATGATTGTGAAAATAATTATCAAATCGGAAAGGCGGCCTGAGGTTTCCTAGGAAATCCTCTCGCTAAGGCGATGCTCTGACGGGTTGATGACGATGACTGACATGTGGAGAGGGGACGGCTCCTCCACGCACGTCGCGGATGGCGCGGCTCCTGCTCCTGCTCCTGCTCCTTCTCCGCTTTCCGCTGCCCGTCGACCCAAGACCCAGCCGCTCATCACAGCGCCGCCGCCGGTGGAGGAGTCGGAGGAATGGGTCATCAGCTACATGGACATGGTCACCCTGCTGATGGTGGTGTTCCTGGGCATGCTCGCCATCCTGGGCATGAAGGGGCGGCTCGCGCCCTCCACGGCGATGCCGCCGTCCATGCCGGTGGCGGTCGCGACGGATTGTCCGACAGCCCCGATCTTTTCCGCCCCGATCTTTTCCACGGGTGACGAGCCTGTGATGGGAGGGGCGGCTGAGGCGCCGGCGGGGACGCCTGCCGCCGCACTGCCGGCCCGCGTGCGCACGTTGCTGGCGCAACTGGACGCGGCGGGGCAGGCGGCGGACCTGGATATCAGCTCGACGGATCGCCGGCTGACCATCGCCATCAAGGATCGCATCCTCTTCGCCTCCGGCAAGGCCGACTTGGCGGCGCCCGGCCGTCGCCTCCTGGCGACCGTCGCTCTTGGCCTGAACGCATTGCCCGGCGTCGTCACGGTCGAGGGGCACACGGACGATGTCGCCATCTCGACGGCCCGCTTTCCCACGAACTGGGAACTGTCGTCCGCGCGCGCCAGCGCCGTGGTGCGCGCGTTGATCGCCGCCGGTGTGGCGCCGGACCGGTTGCGGGCGGTGGGGTATGCCGACACCAAGCCATTGGTGCCCCATGACCGGGCCGCCAACCGGCGCGTCGCCATCATCGTGGAACAGTGAAGCGGCCGCTCGGATCTGCTTTCCCCTCTGGCGCGCTTTCCCCTAGGGGCTTGAGCGGCGATCGCATATGAAATGCATTACATCCACGTGAAGGAGGGCCCATGTCCCACGGAGAAGACCTGTCCCATACAGAAGACTTGCGCCGCATCGCCGCGCAGGAACAGCGCCTGGTGTTTGACCGCTTCAGCCACGAGGTGGCTTGGGCGCTGGGTGGTTGGCTGCGGCAGGCGGGGCTGGAGCGGGGCGGGGTCCTGGTGGTGGATGTGTCGCTGCACCGGCAGCAGGTGCTGCGCTTGGCGGTGGGGCCGGCCACGCCGGACCATGACGACTGGATTCGGCGCAAGCGCAACACCACCCTGCACTTCGCCCGCAGTTCCTACGCCATCGGCCTGAACCTGGCGCAGCAGGGCACAACGCTGGAGGCTAAGAGCGGGCTTGCCCACCGCGACTACGCTACCCATGGCGGCAGCGTGCCGCTGGTCGTGGCCGGTGCCGGCTGTATCGGCGCGCTGACCGTGTCCGGCCTGCCGCAGCGCGAGGATCACGCCCTGGCCATGGCTGCCTTGGCCCACGTGCAAGGCCGGGACATCAGTGATATCACGCTGGCTTGAGGGGCAACCCGCCACCGCTCGCGGCTGTGCCCGTTAGCGATCAAGGGTGATCGGGCCATCACGCGTGGTGCCCGTGTTGGCTTCCGGCGTCTTGGTCAGGGTGTCGCCCCGGCTGCGCTTTTCCTCATGCTTGCCATAAATTTTGTCCAGGCGCTCGAACTCCGCCTTGTGGAAGGCCTCGACCTCCTCCCGGCTGCCGAACTGGGGGGCGGTGATGATGATTTCATCGACCGGGCCTTCGGTGCGGGGCGGGGCCACCGCGTCCGGATCCTGGGGCGGGGCCGACACCTTGACGATGGAAGTGGGCAGGCCGTTCTTATCCAGGCCGGGCTTGGGGGCCGCCTTGGCCGGATCGGCGGCGGCCGGCTGCTGCGGGGCCGGGGCCGTCTGGGCAAAGGCAACGGGTGCCGCCAGGGCCGTCAGGACAAGGGCCGCCAGCCCCAAAAGGGCGGGAAGCGGGCGGGCGGGAAAGGGCCAAGTACGGGCGAGCACGGGAAAAGTCTCCGCAGCGACGGTCATATAGCTTACCACGTGCCACCATCCTGCCAACTGTTGCCTGCCCGCCACCCGTGCGCGCGTCCGTTGCAGACGGGGCAGGGGTGGCATGGTTGAAAAACGGCGGCCTATCGCCTCGCGGTACCGCGGGAGACAGGCGGGTAGGGGCGCCTTGGAGGTACGGTATGGCGGCGGCGGTCTTTGATGAGTATATCGGCATCGACTGGACGGGGGCCTTACCCGCCCGGGGTATCGCCATCGCCCGTGTCCGCCCGGTCGACGGCGTCGTCCACCTGGTGCCGCCGCCCGCCCGCCACTGGACCCGCCGCCAGGCCATGGACTGGGTGGCCGGCCGCTTGGCGGCGTTGCATGGGAATGGAGCCCGCGCCCTGGTCGGCATCGATTGCGGCTTCTCCCTGCCCTATGTGGCGGGCGACGGCTACCTGGATGGCCGCGTCGCCGGGGTGAACGACCTGTTCAGCCTATGGGACCTGGTGGAGGATGCCGCCGGCGACGGGCCGATGGCCCTGGACTTCTGCGGCACGCCGGCCCTGTCCGACCCGCGCCTCCACCCCAGTTTCTGGGCGGCGGGCAAGCGGCCGGCGCACTGGACGGACGCGGAAGGCGGCGGCAAACGCCGCCTGGTGGAACTGGTGGCGGCGCGCACGGGTGTGGGCAACCCCGTCTCCGTCTTCAACCTGGCGGCGGCGTCCAAGCAGGTGGGCAAGGCCTCGCTGGCCGGCATGCGGTCCTTGCGCCACCTGAAGGCCCGCCTGGACAATGCGCTGGCGGTATGGCCGGCGGAAGCATTGGAGGGGCCGGCGGGGCCGCGGTCGGCGGTTGTCGAGATCTACCCCACCCTGTTCCGGCGGCGCGCCCATGGGTTGGCCAAGATACGCGACCGCGCCGCCATGGCGGCGGCGCTGGCCCGAATGGGGTGTCATATGGGCAGCCATGCGGGGACGGACGTGCCGACGGTCTTTGACGACCACGCCGGTGATGCCATGATCGCCGCCGCCGGCATGATGCGGTGGGCGTCCCGCGACGATGTCTGGACACCCAAAGGGCTGGACACCGGCACGGCGCGGCGCGAAGGATGGATCTTCGGTGTCACCGGCGTCGAGGGTGGGGGATGAACCAGGTTATCGTCGTCGCCGCGGGCGGCGCCTTGGGCTCGGTCCTGCGATACTTGTCGCAGGTGTGGCTGGGGCGCCTGCTGGGGACGGACTTCCCCTGGGGCACCCTGTTCGTCAACATCGTGGGCTCACTGCTCATGGGCGTGCTGGTTGAAGCCGGCGGCAGGGTGTGGCAGGTCTCGCCTGAGATGCGCGCCTTCCTGGCGGTGGGCGTCCTGGGCGGGTTCACCACTTTTCCTCGTTCTCGCTGGACATCGGCACGCTGGTGTCGCGGGGGG
>NZ_BACU01000372.1 GCF_000333275.1 Azospirillum sp. B4
CGGCCGCGCATTTACTCCAGATCGCCGATCTGCCGCGGGTCTTTAACGGCCTCGGCATCTCGATCCTGTCGACGCCCCGTGGCGTCATGTCGGACAGCGAGGCCCGAGCCGCCAATGTTGGCGGCGAGGTCCTCTGCAAAGTGTTCTAAGGAGCTGGCCACATGTCTCGTATCGGCAAGCATCCGGTGGCTGTTCCGGCCGGCGTGACCGTCCAGGTCACCGGTCAGGACGTCACCGTGAAGGGCAAGCTGGGCCAGCTCAGCCTGACCCTTGTGGACGACATCTCCGCGACGCTGGAAGGCGGCGCTGTGGTGGTGAAGCCCCGTAACGAGAGCCGCACGGCTCGCGTCAACTGGGCCACCTCCCGCACGCTGCTGGCCAACATGGTCAAGGGTGTCGACACCGGTTTCACCAAGAACCTCGAGATCACCGGCGTGGGTTACAAGGCCGCCGTCCAGGGTCAGGAGCTCCTCCTGAACCTCGGCTTCAGCCATGACGTGCGCTTCCCGATCCCGGCCGGCATCACGATGAAGTGCGACAAGCCCACTTCCATCACGATTTCCGGTTTCGACAAGCAGAAGATTGGCCAGGTTGCGGCTGAGATCCGCGCGTACCGCCCGCCGGAGCCCTACAAGGGCAAGGGCATCAAGTACGCGGACGAGGTGATCATCCGCAAAGAAGGCAAGAAGAAGTAAGGCGCACGATCATGAGCAACGCAAAAGTTCTGAGCGCGCGCCGCAAGCAGCGAGTGCGCACCCGGGTCCGGAAGCTGGGGCAGGGGCGTCCGCGCCTGTCGGTGTTCCGCTCCAGCCAGCATATCTACGCCCAGGTCATCGACGACGTGGCCGGCCAGACCAAGGCCGCTGCCTCGTCCATCGACAAGGCCCTGCGCGAAGGTCTGAAGACCGGTGCCGACATCGAGGCTGCCAAGGCGGTCGGCAAGCTGATCGCCGAACGGGCCAAGGAAGCCGGCATCACGGAAGTGGTGTTCGATCGCGGTTCTTACCTGTTTCATGGCCGGGTCAAGGCCCTGGCCGACGCCGCGCGCGAAGCCGGCCTGCAGTTCTAAGGGGTAACGATTATGGCACGTAACGAAAGGGACGGCGGCAACAGCGGCGGTCGCGAGCGTGGCGGAGACCGGGATCGTACCCCCCGGGACCGTGAAGAAAGCGAGCTGGTAGAAAAGCTCGTTGGTATCAACCGCGTCGCCAAGGTGGTGAAGGGTGGCCGTCGCTTCGGCTTCGCCGCCCTGGTCGTGGTGGGTGACGCCAAGGGTCGCGTCGGCGTTGGTTCGGGCAAGGCCCGCGAAGTGCCGGAAGCCATCCGCAAGGCCACCGACCAGGCCAAGCGTTCCATGATCCGCGTGCCGCTCCGCGAGGGCCGGACGCTGCATCATGACGTCCATGGTCACTTCGGCGCCGGCAAGGTGGTGCTGCGCACCGCCGACGCCGGTACCGGCATCATCGCCGGTGGTCCGATGCGCGCGATCTTCGAGGCTCTCGGCGTCCAGGACGTCGTGACCAAGTCGGTCGGCACGTCGAACCCGCACAACATGATCAAGGCGACCTTCGACGCCCTGTCCCAGTGCGTCAGCCCCCGCGCCGTCGCCGCCCGCCGTGGCCGTCGCGTCAGCGACATCCTGGGCCGCCGCGAGGCCGGTGCCGAGGTGAAGGAGAGCGCGTGATGAGCGAGAAGAACACCGTCATCGTGACCCAGATCGGCAGCCCGATCGGCCGCCAGAAGGACCAGCGGGCGACGCTGGTGGGTCTTGGTCTCAACAAGCTGCACCGTACCAGCGAACTGGAGGATACCCCTTCGGTCCGTGGTATGATCGCCAAGGTGCAGCACCTCGTGCGCGTCGAGAAGGCCTCCTGAGGCCTTCCCGATACGGCTGAAGGGATAAAGTCATGAAGCTTACGGATATTCGCGACAACCCGGCGCCCGGCAGGCGCCCACCCGGGTTGGTCGGGGCATCGGCTCCGGCAAGGGCAAGACCGGCGGCCGTGGCGTGAAGGGTCAGACCTCGCGTTCCGGCGTGTCGATCAACGGTTTCGAAGGCGGTCAGATGCCCCTGCATCGCCGCCTGCCGAAGCGTGGTTTCAACAATCTGTTCGGCACCGAATACTCGGTGGTGAACGTGGGTACCGTGCAGAAGGCCCTCGATGAGGGCCGTCTGAACGCCGCCGACGTGATCACCGCCGAGGTGCTGGTGGCCGCCGGCCTGGTGCGTCCGTCCCGTGACGGCGTGCGTCTGCTGGCCAAGGGCAGCATCACCGCGAAGGTGGCGTTCGACGTCGCCGGCGCCTCCGCTGCGGCCGTCGCCGCCGTGGAAGCCGCTGGTGGTTCGGTCAAGCTGCCGCCGGTCGAAGAAGCGGTTGCCGAGTAATTAAGGAAGTGCGGCCGGCGTTCGTGGTAAAAGCGAGCGCCGGCCGTCTTTCTTTCTGCCGCAGGTCTCCCCATCTGGGGTGGGACCCATCAGGGGGACCGGCGACGGTCCCTTTTCTTTTGTCCTTTTGAACCGTCTGTGCCGCGCCCGTTTGAGGCGCCTCGATAGGAACGGATTCCATGGCTTCAGCCGCCGAGCAGCTCGCCGCCAATCTTAATTTCGGCTCCTTCGCCAAGGCCACGGAACTGAAGAAGCGGCTCTGGTTCACCCTGGGAGCGCTCATCGTTTTCCGCCTGGGCACCTACATTCCCCTGCCGGGCATCAACGTCCAGGCCTTCGCCGACGTTTTCAACCAGGCCAAGGGCGGCATCCTGGGCATGTTCAACATGTTCGCGGGTGGCGCCATCGAGCGCATGAGCATCTTCGCGCTCAACATCATGCCCTACATCTCCGCCAGCATCATCGTGCAGCTGCTGACGGCGGTGATCCCCAGCCTCGAAACCATGAAGAAAGAGGGTGAGGCGGGCCGCAAGAAGATCAACCAGTACACCCGCTACGGCACCGTCATCCTCGCCATCTTCCAGTCCTATGGCCTGGCCGTGGCGCTGGAGGGGGCCAAGGGCGGCACGGTGATCGACCCCGGTCCTTTCTTCATCATCAGCACCGTGGTCACCATGGTGGGCGGCACCATGTTCCTGATGTGGCTGGGTGAGCAGATCACCGCCCGGGGCGTGGGCAATGGCACGTCGCTGATCATCTTCACCGGCATCGTGGCGGCATTGCCCAAGGCGCTGATGCAGTTGCTGGAACTGGGGCGCACCGGCGCCATCGGTTTCGGGTTGCTGGCCCTGCTGCTGATCGTGGCCGTCGGCGTGATCTTCTTCATCGTCTTCATGGAACGCGCCCAGCGCCGGCTGATCGTGCAATATCCGAAGCGCCAGGTCGGCAACAAGGTCTACGGGGGCGAAGCCTCGCACCTGCCCTTGAAGCTGAACACCTCGGGCGTCATCCCGCCGATTTTCGCCAGCTCGCTGCTGTTGCTGCCCGCGACCGTGACCGGTTTCTCCGGCGGCACCGGTCCGCAGGTCCTGCAGACCATCGCCCGCTACGTGACGCATGGCCAGCCGCTGTACATCATCCTGTACATGGCGCTGATCGTCTTCTTCAGCTTCTTCTACACCGCGGTCGTGTTCAATCCGACCGAGACGGCGGAAAACCTGAAGAAGTATGGCGGCTTCATCCCCGGCATCCGGCCCGGCAAGAACACCGCCGACTATCTGGATTTCGTGCTGACCCGCCTGACGGTGCTGGGCGCCGGTTACCTGGTGATCGTCTGCCTCATGCCCGAATTGTTGATGGCGAAGAACGCGATACCTTTCTATTTTGGCGGCACCAGCCTGCTGATTGTGGTAACGGTGACCATGGACACCGTCGCCCAGATCCACTCGCATCTGCTGGCGCATCAATATGAAGGCCTCATCAAGAAGGCAAAGCTGAGGGGGAGGCGTGGATGAACCTGATTCTTCTGGGACCGCCGGGCGCCGGCAAGGGAACGCAGGCGCAGCGGCTTGAACGGAAGTTCGGGTTGGTGCAGTTGTCGACGGGCGACATGTTGCGGGCGCTGGTCGCCGGTGGCAGCCCACTCGGCCTTCAGGCGAAGGAGATCATGGCCGCTGGCAAGCTGATGCCAGACGCGCTGATGGTTCAGATGATCGCCGACCGCATTACCCAGCCGGACTGTGCCAAGGGGTTCATTCTGGACGGTTTCCCCCGCACGGTGCCGCAGGCCGAGGCCTTGGACACCATGCTGGCGGAAAAGAGCCTGAAGCTGGACCACATCATCGAGATGGTGGTGGACGACGCGGCCTTGGTGGAGCGCGTGACGGGTCGGTATACCTGTGCCAAGTGCGGGGCCGGTTATCACGACACCTTCCACCAGCCCAAGGTGGCCGGCGTCTGCGACATCTGCGGGTCGACCGAGTTCAAGCGCCGGGCCGACGACAACGCCGAGACCTTCACCAAGCGTCTGGCGGAATATCATGCGCTGACGGCGCCCATCCTGCCCTATTACCAGGGCAAGGGCGTGCTGAAGCAGGTGGACGGCATGGCGGAGATCGACGAGGTCACCCGGCAGCTGGAAGCTATCATCGGCGTCTGAGGCCTCAAGGCCACGGCGGTAACGGACACGGCAGGGCCGCTTCCCCGATGGGAGGCGGCCCTGTTCCGCTTATCGCCCCTGCGTTGCGATGGGGCGATGTTCCCGCAGGCGAGGTTGACATCCGGTCGCGCCTGCGTATACTCCCGCATCCGATCCGTGTTGGGCTTTGCCCATCCTGTATCTGGATGAAACCGTCTCTCAGTCCGCACCTCTTCGGTGGCGGGATGGGGGTGGTTCGTATGTGCATTTGGAGATCCTGGGTTTTCCAGGTTTTCTTCGGATGAGATGCCCCGAAGGTCATTGGATGTCCCCGCCACGGGAGCCGGTGATCAGGCGGGGTGTGGACGAAGATCGCATCGCCTGGGCGTGGCGCCGGGGCGGGCATGAACGATGGAGAAAGCGCGTGGCGCGTATCGCTGGCGTTAATATTCCCACCGCGAAGCGGGTGGAAATCGCCCTTCAGTACATTCACGGCATCGGTCCCTTCATGGCGAAGGAGATCTGCGGCAAGGTCGGCATTCCGCTGGAGCGCCGCGTGCATCAGCTGACCGACGACGAAGTCCTGCGTATCCGCGAAGTCATCGACAGCGACTACTCGGTCGAAGGCGACCTGCGTCGCTCTGTCGCCATGAACATCAAGCGGCTCATGGACATGGCCTGCTACCGCGGCCTGCGTCACCGCAAGGGCCTGCCGGTCCGCGGTCAGCGCACGCACACCAATGCGCGCACCCGCAAGGGCCCGGCCAAGCCGATCGCCGGTAAGAAGAAGTAAGCTGAAGGACTGATAAGAAATGGCAAAGCCCAACGCTTCTGCCGCCCGGCTTCGTCGCCGCGAGCGCAAGAACATCACCTCGGGCGTGGCGCATGTGAACGCCTCGTTCAACAACACCATGATCACCATCACCGACGCCCAGGGCAACACCATTGCCTGGTCCTCGTCGGGCATGATGGGCTTCAAGGGTTCGCGCAAGTCCACCCCCTACGCCGCCCAGATGGCAGCCGAAGACGCGGGCCGCAAGGCCCAGGAACACGGCATGCGCACCCTGGAAGTGGAAGTGAAGGGTCCGGGCTCGGGCCGTGAGTCCGCCCTGCGCGCCCTGCAGTCGGTCGGCTTCCAGATCACGTCCATCCGCGACGTGACGCCGATCCCGCACAACGGCGTTCGCCCGCCGAAGAAGCGTCGCGTCTGATCGTTCTACCGATTACGGAGGCGGCCCTTGTGGCCGCTTCCGGTCCAAACGCTTCCGCGTTTCCCCGCCGCCCCGGGACCGGCGTTCGCATGCCATCGCGATCGCCCATGCATGGGGGAGGTGGTCAGGTTCAGGACGGGGCGCCGGTCGCAAGGCCGGCGCCCTGATCTGCGCCCGACAGCGGTGAAACCGGGTGTCGTGTCCTCCCGATGGCATTAGAGGCAACTACCCGTGATTCAGAAGAACTGGCAGACCCTGGAAAAGCCCAGCAAGCTCGACGTGAACGTCGGTGCCGATCCGCGCCGTGAGGCCACGATCGTCGCCGGTCCGTTGGAGCGTGGCTTTGGCCTGACCTTGGGCAACGCCCTGCGCCGCGTCCTGCTGTCGTCCCTGCAGGGGGCGGCGGTCACCGCCATCCACATCGATGGCGTCCTGCACGAATTCTCCTCCATCCCCGGCGTCCGCGAGGACGTGACCGACATCGTTCTGAACATCAAGAACATGGGTCTGAAGATGGAGGGCGAGGGCCCGAAGCGGCTGCGCCTGCGCGCCGAGGGCCCCAAGGAAGTCACCGCCGGCATGATCGAGGTGACGGGCGACATCGAGGTGATGGACCCGGACCTGGTGATCTGCACCCTGGATGCCGGCGCGCGCCTGAACATGGAACTGACGGTCGAGAAGGGCAAGGGCTACGTCCCCGCCAGCCAGAACCGTCCGGAAGACGCCCCCATCGGCCTGATCCCGATCGACGCCCTGTACAGCCCGATCCGCAAGATCGCGTACAAGGTGGAGAACACCCGCCTGGGCCAGCGCACCGACTATGACAAGCTGTCGCTGTCGATCGAGACCAACGGCGCGGTGACGCCTGAGGATGCCGTGGCCATCGCCGCCCGCATCCTGCAGGACCAGCTGCAGCTGTTCATCAACTTCGAGGAGCCGCAGGCCGTCACTGCGTCGGAGAAGTCCGACGAGGTGCCGTTCAACAAGAACCTGCTGCGCAAGGTGGACGAGCTGGAACTGTCGGTCCGTTCGGCCAACTGCCTGAAGAACGACAACATCGTCTACATCGGCGACCTGGTGCAGAAGACGGAGGCGGAAATGCTCCGCACCCCGAACTTCGGCCGCAAGTCGCTGAACGAGATCAAGGAAGTGCTGTCCCAGATGGGCCTGCACCTCGGCATGGAAATCCCGAACTGGCCGCCCGAGAACATCGAGGACCTGGCCAAGCGTCTGGAAGAGCCGTACTGAGCTTGATTTGAGGTTCTCCGCATCCGGCCACGGCCGGGTGCGGAGTTCAGGGCATAGGGCCCACCCCCGCCGTACCGGCCGGCGCCCCCAGGATGCGAGTCCAAGGGAGGCAAAGGCGGGCGTTTCGGGGATCGTCATAGATGTCGGCACCCGACATCCGGACATGAAAGGAGAAGCACCATGCGTCACGGCGTTTCCGGGCGTAAGTTCAGCAAGACCTCTACCCACCGTCTGGCCATGTTCTCCAACATGGCCAATGCCCTGATTAAGCACGAGCAGATCAAGACGACCCTGCCGAAGGCCAAGGACCTGCGGCCGATCGTCGAGAAGCTGATCACGCTGGGCAAGAAGGGCGGCCTCGCCAACCGTCGTCTGGCGTTCGCGGAACTGCGCGACAACGCCATGGTCGACAAGCTGTTCACCACCATCGCCGAGCGCTACAAGGACCGTCAGGGTGGCTACACCCGCGTTCTGAAGGCCGGCTTCCGCTACGGTGACATGGCCGCCATGGCCGTCATCGAGCTGGTGGACCGCGACGTCTCCGCCAAGGGCCAGGACAGCGGTCCGGTCCAGGTGACGGAGACCGAGGAAGAAGCGGCCTGAGTCTAGGCTGTTCCACTTCCGGAATGGTATGGGAAGGGGCGGATCCGCAAGGGTCTGCCCTTTCTTTTTAGGCCGCCCATAGTCCGGGCTGGCGGGCGCCCCACGCTTTTGCAACCATGCGTCGGTTTCGGCCATCTCATGGGGACGAGGTATCGATGGGCGCGGGGAAGGTTCTGGGCGTAGCCGCCGGCGTGGCGGTCCTGGCGGGAGCGGGATATTGGGCCGCCGGTCATTATATGGGGCAGGGCATCGCCCGTGACCTGGACGCGGTGCTGGCCCAGGCGCCGGCGGGGGTGAAGATCACGCACGGTGCTGTCAGCTTCTCCCCCCTGACACGGACGCTGCACATTGACGGCCTTTCGGTCAGCAGCGCCGCGTTCCAGGTCCAGGCCGCCACGGTGGACGCAAAGGGGCTGTCCCTGGGCGCGCTGGGACTCAGCTTCCAGTCCGGCACGGCGGTGGGGACCATGTCCGAGCAGGACACCCTGCCCATCGTCGGCCATGTCGCCATCGGCAAGATCACGGTGACAGCGGAGGGTATGGAGCAGAGCTTCGCCTTGACGGAGGCGGAGAACATCCGTTTCCGTCCGTGGGTGCTGCGTCAGCCGGGCACGCCCAGTTGGGACTCGGTGAAGGCCGCGTATGACGAGCTGGTTGCGCAGATGGCGTCTGCCGATCCGGCCACCAGCGTGGACAGGATGACGTCGCTTGGCCCCACCCTCGCGCGGGCGGCAGGGTTGGCCCTGCTGGCGGTCGACTATGACAGCTTCGTCTATACCGACATCAACGGCCACTTCACGACACCCAGCCCCGCCACCAACAGCACCGTGGTCGTGACCGCGCATTATGACCGCGCGGCCTCCACGGGCGGACTGCACGATGGCGTCTACGGCGCCATGGAGATGACCGGCCTGACGGAGTCCCTGGGTCCTCAGGGCACGATCCGCATGGCCAAGTTCAGTTTCGCCGGAGCCGACATGCGGGCGCCGGCCCGCGCCCTTCTGCAGGGGGCGCCGCTGGATGAGGCGGTGCTGAATGGCCTGTCCGTGGGTGCCATGACGGTATCCGGCTTGTCTGCCAACCCGCCCAACGGCTACCCCTTCCAGCTGGACAGCCTGGCGACGGACCCGATGATGGTCGCGGACGGCCGCATCGCCGCTGGCGGCATCGTCCTGCAGGGACTGCAGGTTGACCCCCGGGCGGCCACCGATCCGCAGGCGGCGGCCGCGATCAAGGCCATGGGACTGACCAAGCTGACCATGGGCCTGGCGGTTCACTACCAGTGGGATTTCCAGAACAGCGCCCTGACCGTCGAGCGCACCAGCGTCAAGGTGGATGAACTGGGCGAACTGGCCCTCGACGCCACGATTCACGGTGCCGCGCCCGCCCAGCCGCTACAGCAGCTGTTCCAGTCCGCCCAGCTGGACAAGGCGCAACTGCGCTACGCCGATCATTCCTTGATCGACCGCCTGCTCCGCGCCACCGCCACCCAGCAGGGCAAGCAGGTTGAGGATGTGCGGGGCCAGGTGGCGGCCATGGTGCAGGCCAACGGCGCGTTGCTGGGCGCCACGCCGCGCGGGAAGCCGCTGGTCACGGCGGTGGAGAGCCTGGTGCGCAAGCCGGGCAATCTGATTCTGACCGCCAACCCGCCGGAGCCGGTGCCCTTGACAGTCCTGTTCAGCGGCCCGACGCCAGAGCCGGCGGCGGTGATAGACGCCCTGGGCCTAGCCGCGACCACAGGCCAGTAGGCCCGCCGTGTAAGCCCGGTAGAGCGGGGTGGTGCCGCTCCCCGTTTTCGGATCTCGACGGGCGGGGGCCAAATCGCGCATCCTGCCGCCCGTCCATCGCCGGCGCGGCAGGCGCGACGGCATGACGGACAGGAGGATGAACCGGTGCGTACTTTGGGGATGAAGGCGGCGGCCGTGGCGCTGCTGCTGGTGGGGCTGTCGGGCTGCATGGGGCTGCCATCGCAGCGCGAGGGCAAGCTGGATACCCACGCGGCCTGCGTGGCGCGCTGCAACCGTGACAGCCAGGTCTGCGGCGACACCAAGGCCGGGCAGAGCGACCATACGCCCGAATTGAACAACGGCATGTGCCAGCGCGACCTTAAGTCCTGCCTGAACCGTTGCGGCGACCCGGGCTGAACCCTATTTCAGCCTGACAGTCCTCGTTTCGATCAGATGCAGAGTTGCCGCCGTGATGCTTGATCCCGTGACGTTCAAGACGTCGATCCGACCCCTGATCTCCCGTTTGGCCCTGGCGACCGTGGCGTTGGGCATGGCCTTGCCCGCGCAGGCGCAAGCGCCGGTCCAGCAGGTGCCGCAGAGCCGGGAGCAGATCACCCTCAGCTACGCCCCGCTGGTGAAGCGGGCGGCCCCGGCCGTGGTAAACATCTACAGCCGCCGGGTGATCAAACAGCGGGTGAACCCCTTCATGGAGGATCCGTTCTTCCGCCAGTTTTTTGGCGACTCCTTCCGCGGCGTGCCGCGGGAGCGGGTGGAGTCCTCGCTGGGGTCCGGCGTCATCGTGCGGCCGGATGGCCTGATCGTCACCAACGACCATGTCATCAAGGACGCCGACCAGATCACCGTGGTCCTGGCCGACCGGCGGGAATTCCCCGCCAAGGTGATGAGCGCGGATGAGAAGGTGGATTTGGCCGTCCTGCGCATCGACACCAAGGGCGAGAAGCTGCCGACCCTGGAACTGGGCGACAGCGACAACGTCCAAGTGGGCGATCTGGTGCTGGCCATCGGCAATCCCTTCGGCGTTGGGCAGACCGTGACCAGCGGCATCGTCTCGGCGCTCGCCCGCACCGGCGTGGGCGTGTCGGACTTCAACTTCTTCATCCAGACCGACGCCGCCATCAATCCCGGCAACTCCGGCGGCGCGTTGATCACCATGGATGGCAAGCTGGCCGGCATCAATTCGGCGATCTACTCGCGCAGCGGCGGCTCCGTCGGCATCGGTTTCGCCATCCCGGCGGACATGGTGCGGTCCGTCGTGACGGCGGTGGAGGGCGGCGGCAAGCTGGTGCGCCCGTGGATGGGTGCCGGCGGCCAGGCGGTGACGCAGGATCTGGCGACCAACCTGGGCCTGACCCGGCCGCAAGGCGTGCTGATCAATCAGCTGAACCCCAAGGGCCCGCTGGAGCAGGCAGGCGTGAAGGTGGGTGACGTGGTGACGGCCGTGAACGGCCACATCGTCGACGATCCCGAAAGCCTGCGCTACCGCATCGCCACCCTGCAGGTGGGCGGGACCGCCACCCTGACGGTGATCCGCAAAGGGACGGAGACCAAGGTGCCGGTGAAGCTGATCGGCCCGCCGGAGGATCCGCCCCGGGATGAGACCGCGCTGGCCGGCCGCCAGCCCTTCGCCGGCACCACCGTGGCCAACATCAACCCGGCCCTGGCGGAGGAAGTGGGCTATGCCGGCAGCTCCGACGGCGTCATCGTGCTGAAGGTGCAGCCGGGCACCACCGCCCAGGCCCTGGGCTTCCAGCCTGGCGACGTGGTGGTGAAGGTCAATGGCCAGCCCATCACCCGCGTGGCCGAGCTGAAGCGCGTGGTGGACCAGCCGCAGCGCCGCTGGGATCTGGCCGTCCGCCGGGGTGACCAGGTTCTGACCCTCAGCGTCGGCGGCTAAGGGAATTGGGGCCGGTGGGTCAGCCGGATGGGCCGGCGGCCCACTGCTCCAGGGTCTGGATCAGCAGATCGTATTGATGGGGGTTGGCGGCCTCGCCATTCACTGGCCTCGCCACGGGGTGACGGTCGAAGCGCAGGACGCGGCCGTCAGGACCCAGGAAGGTGCTCATCGGAAAGGCCGTATGGGCCTTGCCGTCCGTGGCGATGGTCATCGACACGTCGGCGTAAAGTTGTTGCTGGCTGCCCAGCTGCAGGTCCAGCACGACCTGGCGCCAGGGCAGCCCATGCTCCTTCACATAGGCCTGGTCCTTTTCCCAATCGCGCAGGCGGGACACCAGGACGATCTCCAGCTTGTCCGCGCCCACGCTGTCCTGGACCTTGCGCATGGCGTCGAATTCCGCGACGCACGGGCCGCACCAGTTCGCCCACTGGTTCACCCACACCACCTTGCCTTTCAGGCTGTCGAAGCGGAACGGGTTGCCGACCGTGTCCTTGAAGGGGGCTGTGGCCAGGGCGGCGGCATGGCGGGCCAGGTCGTCCGCCGTGGCGGTGCGGATGATGCCGGGTGCACCGGTGGGCGCGGCCGCCTGTGGTGGGGGCGTCTGGCCCGCGTCGGCCAGGGTGATTTGGGCCAGGGTGGGGGCGGCCATGGCCGCCCCGCCCACCAGGACCAAGCCCAGCGTCAGTGAGGATCGCCTCTTTCCCATTGTCGCCCTCGTCCATACCCGCGTGGTCTGAGCACGCCTGTGACCCTTGGGTTTATACAGGATCGGACTCTCAACCCTGTGCGCCATCGTCATCGATGCCGGGGCGGGGTCGGAACAGCCCCATCAAAAGGACGATGCCAAGCGGCTCCCCACTCTGGCATGGTGTTCCGGGTTTGTATCCTGGCAGGTCGGGTCATGGCGGGTAAAAGCGGATCGGGTTCCCTGTTCGAGGCGGAGGCACCGCGCCCGCTGGCCGACCGGCTGCGGCCGACGGCGCTGGACCAGGTGGTGGGGCAGGAGCATCTGCTGGGCCCCAAGGGCCCCATCGGCCGCATGGTGGCGGCCCACCGCCTCAGCTCCATGGTGTTGTGGGGGCCGCCAGGGTGTGGCAAGACCACCATCGCCCGCCTGCTGGCCCAGGCCACGACCTTGGCTTTCGAGCCCTTGTCCGCCGTCTTCTCCGGCGTGGCCGACCTGCGCAAGGTGTTCGAGGCGGCCAAGCAGCGCCGCCAGGCCGGCCAGGGCACCTTGCTGTTCATCGATGAAATCCACCGCTTCAACCGTTCCCAGCAGGATGGATTCCTGCCCTATGTCGAGGACGGCACCGTCACCCTGGTGGGCGCCACGACGGAGAACCCGTCGTTTGAGCTGAACGCCGCGCTCCTGTCCCGGGCCCAGGTCTTCGTCCTGAACCGCTTGGGCGAGGAGGCGCTGGAGAAGCTGATCGGCCGGGCGGAGGCGGAGGAGGGGCGCCCGCTGCCGCTGACCGAGGACGCACGCGCCGCCCTGAAGGCCATGGCCGATGGCGACGGCCGCTATTTCCTGAACCTGGTGGAGGAAATCTACGCCGTGGTACGGCCGGGTGAAGACCCGCTGGACACCAACGCCCTGACCGTGGCGGTGCAGCGGCGCATGCCCCTGTACGACAAGGCGCAGGAGGGGCACTACAACCTCATCAGCGCCCTGCATAAATCGCTGCGCGGCTCGGACACGGACGCCGCCCTGTACTGGTATTCCCGCATGCTGGCGGGGGGCGAGGATCCGCGCTACATCGCCCGCCGCCTGGTGCGCTTCGCCAGCGAGGATATCGGCATGGCCGATCCCCAGGCGCTGACCATCGCGCTGGCCGCCTGGGACGCGTATGAGCGCCTGGGCAGTCCCGAGGGGGAACTGGCCGTGGCCCAGTGCGTCATCTATCTGGGCACGGCGCCCAAATCCAACGCCGCCTACATGGCCATCAAGCAGGCGCAGCGGGCGGCGAAGGAGACGGGCAGCCTGATGCCGCCCATGCACATCCTGAACGCGCCCACCCGGCTGATGAAGGATCTGGGCTACGGCAAGGGCTACAACTACGACCACGACACGGCGGACGGCTTCTCCGGCCAGAACTACTTCCCTGACGGCATGGCGCGGCGGGAGTTCTACCAACCGGTGGAACGCGGCTTCGAGCGCGAGATCAAGAAGCGTCAGGACTACTGGGCCAAGCTGCGCCAGCGGGCGAGCGGGGATGGTGGCGAGGGCTGACCCCTGCCCGGATGGCCTATGTCCCTGAAATCGTTTGCGGACGGCGTGGGGGCTGAGGCACCTCTGTCGCGGAAACGCGCGGGCGTTCCGCGCGCCATCCCTATTGAGGATTTCATGGACCGCAGACAGTTCCTGTCGGCCGCCGCCGTTCTGGCCGCCGCGACCACCCCGATGACGTCCTCCCTGGCCGAGGCCGCCCCCGCCGCTCCCCTGAACCCGCCCGGTATCCGCGTGGCCGGTATCCGCATGATCCCGGTGGCGGGGGGCAAGTACAAGGTCTGGACGAAGAAGATCGGCAGCGGCGCGGTGAAGGTGCTGTTGCTGCACGGCGGCCCCGGCTTCAGCCATGAATACCTGGAGGCGATGGAGTCCTTCCTGCCCGAGGCCGGGATTGAGATATATTATTACGACCAACTGGGCTCGAACAATTCCGACCAGCCGGACGACACCAGCCTCTGGACCCTGCCGCGCTTCGTGGAGGAGGTCGAGGAGGTACGCCAGGGGTTGGGATTGGACCAGTTCGTTCTCTACGGCCATTCCTGGGGCGGCATCCTGGCCATCGATTACGCGCTGAAATACCAGAAGCACCTGAAGGGCCTGGTCATTTCCAACATGACGGCAGGGATCCAATCCTACCTCAAGCGCGTCAATTCCCTGCGCGGCCTGATGAAGCCCGAGTCCCAGAAGCTGATCCGCGAGCTGGAGGCGAAGCAGGCCTATGACGACCCCGCGTACGAGAAGATCATGATGGAGGAGATGTATCCCCAGATGATCTGCCGCCTGGACCCCTGGCCGGAGCCTGTCACCCGCGCCTTCCGCCACGCCAACCTCACCATCTACAACCAGATGCAGGGCAAGAGCGAACTGGAAGTGACGGGCAACCTGAAGGATTGGGAGCGTTGGGATCAGCTGCCCCGAATCAAGGTGAAGACCCTGACCATCGGCGCCACCCATGACGAGATGGATCCGGAGGATATGAAGCGCATGGCGACGTTGATGCCCAACGCCCGGTCCGTCATCTGCCCGCAAGGCAGCCACCTGTGCATGTGGGACGACCAGGACTTCTACTTCAAGAACCTGATCCCGTTCCTCAAGAGCGTGTGATCCCCATGGCGCGGGCGTAGTCCTTGGCGGCCTGAACCACGTGGGTGACGGCGCGGGCGATGTCGTCCGGCGGCTCACCCTCGCGGGCCAGGGCGCTGTCCTCGGTCGGGACGCCCCGCACCAGGGCGCCCAAACGGACCGTGGCGGCTTCGCAATAGCCGATGCGGCGGGCGTCCGGCGGGCCCGGGTCGGTGCGCTCGTCCAGCCAGGCGACGGTGGCGGCCCCGGCCAGGCGGCGCAGCGTTTCCAGCAGGGCGGCGGCTTCATCCAGGTGGGCGCTGCGCCGGCGGCCCTCCAGCACCATGCGCTGGCGCGTCACTTCGGCCGCGGTGCTGGCCAGGCCGGCGGCGCGGCGGGCGGCGTCGATCTCGGCATAGGGCGTCTGCCCCGCCCGCACCACCAGGGTGGCATAGCGCATGTTGGCCTCCACCGCCGCGGCCAGCTTGTGGGAGAAGCCCTTGGGCTCCCGCTCCGGCCACAGGATCAGGCAGCCGGCCAGGCCGATGAGGCTGCCCAGCGTGTTGTTGAAGGCGCGGGCCAGGGCGATGCCCTCGCCGCTGCCGGTGATCCCAGGGTGCAGCAGGTCGGCCACCAGCACGAACAGGGGCGTCAGGAAGGTGACGAACAGGCTGTAGCTGACGGAGCGCAAGGCGATGGTGGCCGCCGCCAAGGGGAAGATGGCGGCCAGCAGCCACAGCGGCGTGGGCAGCGCCACGGCCAGGAAGGCGGCCGCCGCGCCGCCGATGACGCTGCCCACCACGCGCTCCAGGGTGCGTGGCCAGGTGCTGGCCGCCTGCGGCTGCATCACCACCACCGCCGCCATGGTGGCCCAGTAGGCGTAGGCGACGTTCAGATAGGCTGTGACCACATAGGTGGCCGTCACCACCAGGGCCACGCGCAGGGCGTGCCGGGCGATGGCGCCCCTGGGCGACAGGGCCAGGCGCAGGGCGCGGGCCGGGGTCAGGCGGCGGCGGACCGCCTCGTCCGCTTCCGGAACGGTGGCCAGCGCGCCGTCATCCAGGGGCGGCGCCCAGGCCCGGGTCAGGTCGGCCAGCGCCTGGGCGCAGACCTGGGCCACGCGGCCCACCAGGTCGTGCGCCGGCCGGGCCACGCGGTCCAGCACCTCCGCCTCATAGGCCACCAGGGCGCGGTCGGGCTCCGACCTCAGCACCTGGCGGCTGGTGCGGGTCAGGGCGGCGCGCAACTGGCGCAGGGGCAGGGTGTCGGCATCCGTGGGCGTGCCGGCGGCGTGCGGCTCCAGGTCATAGCCCAGGGCGATCAGGCCGGCGAAGACGCGCTCCCCCGCCTCGATGGCGGCCAGCAGGGCGCGGCGGATGTCGCGGCCAGCCCCGCGCCCGGCGGAGAAGCGGCCGACGGCGGCGCGCGCCCGCTCAATCGTGTCGCGCACCGCCCGGCGATGCTCGGCGGCATGCGCCTTCCAGCGCGCGTCCTGGGTGGCGCCGCTGGCATGCAGGGCCAGCAGTTCGGCTGTCATGTCGCCCAGTTCGGAATATATCGCGGCCACGGCGCGGCGGGCGGGGGCGTAGGGATGGATGCGCCAGACCAGCAGGCACAGCACCACGGCCCAGCCGCTGCCCAGCAGGAAGACACCGGACAGGCGCAGGGCGTCCAGCGGCGCCATGGGATAGCCCACCGCCACCACGGCGACGCAGCAGGCCAGCACGCCCACCTGGGTGGCCGCCGGGCCATGGACGCGGCTGAGGCAACTGAGGAACAAGGCTGCGAATAGCGCCGGTGCCGCCCAGGCATGCCCCAGCGCCGCGACGGCGCTGACCGCGCCCGCCATGACGGTGCCGACCAGCGCGAAGCCGCCCATGGAGCGCAGCCGTACACCGAACGGCCCGCCGGGATCGGCCAGACAGGCCCAAAAGGCGGCGAAGGCCGCCCAGGACAGGATGGGCTGGTCCAGATACAGCGCCAGCGTGACCATCAGCGCCACCGCCGTGGCGGCGCGCAGGCCCTCGGTGATGCCGATCTGCTCCGGCGTCAGCGCGAACGACCGCGCCTGCAGCCAGCGGGCGAGCCGGGCCAGCGGGGACGATCGGTCGGTGGGCACCGTGTGGGCGTGGGACATGGGAACTCAAGTAGGCGAACAATGGGTTATGGCAACGTTATCCCAGGTTCGTTCGCAGATGCAGCATTTATGTGTGCAATGCGGCATTGTCGGTGGAATGGTCGGTTCTTTCCGGCGCGCACCGCCTGTGCGATGGTCGCTCCAGGGTTGGGGGACGCTATACGGCTGATGGCTTGGGATTGGAGGGGGTGGTGGTTCGATTTCTGGCGCATGGCGCGGTTTGGGTTGCGCTAACTTTGGCGGTGATGGCAGGCGCCCTTTATGCAATGCGCTGGACCGTCGAATATCCACAGGGGATTGAGGAGGTTTACGCGTCGGAGAATGAAGCCATTGAGGATTTATTCGTTTCAAAGCTTCAGCATATTACCGATAGCGGCGTGACCATTTACCTCGCCATTCATGAATATCCGCTTTCCGAGGAAATGCTTTCCAAAATTAAGGCTCGGTTGCCAGGCGTGACTATCGTGCCTTGCCCCCTCAGTTCCATCGACCCCAAAAAATGCGATCAGCAATATATCGACCTGGAAGATTTGCCGTGCCTGAACTGCAATATGTACAAAATAGAAGCCGTAACAGTGCCGTTGTCGCATGTTGCAATAATTGACATGCCAGCGCGCCGCTCAGACTCGGAGTATATTCTCTTCAAATTTATGGGACGATGGCGGGTGGTCGCATCCAGAGGATGGGTGCACACGTAAGGTGTGTTGCAGCCCTAATGCCGTTGAGCAATCTCCTCCAGCGCCGCCTTCACCTTCGCCACCGGCGCCGACCAGTCGCCCAGGCGCTTCTGCCGGAACAGGCGCAGGGACGGATACCAGGGGCTGGTATCGCCGGTGTCGTGCCAGCGCCAGTCGGTGGTGGAGGACAGCAGCAGGAAGGCGGGCACGTCCAGCGCGCCGGCCAGGTGGATGCAGGCGCTGTCGGAGCCGATGACCAAATCCAGGCCGGCCACCAGGGCGCNGTGTCCGCCCAGTCGCGGATGGAGGCGGCGGCGTCACGGACGCGGCCCGGGGGGCACGNCCAGGTCGGTCAGGGCCGCCT
>NZ_BACU01000371.1 GCF_000333275.1 Azospirillum sp. B4
GGCGATGCAGGCATAGAAGGTGTACAGCCACCACTTGGGCAGCGGCGTGTTCAGTTCCTTGATGCCGTCCCACTCATGGCCGGTGGTCTCCCGGCCCGTGTGGGCGTCTTTTTCGATGTGCGTCGACATGATGTGGGAGACCTCAGCCTTTCTTCATCGACGCGTTCCTTGCCCCGGGGGGCAAGGGTTCCGCGTCATCCAGCAGCGGGATCCGGGCGCAGGCGTCCAGGCGGCGCCGGCGTGAGGGCCAGTAGGCCCAGACGCCGATCCCCGTGAACAAGGCCACGAACCACAGCAGCCATACCTGGGACATCAGGGCATGGAGTTCTTGCATGGCCGCCTCACTGGTGCAGGTCTTCGGGCTGCAGCTTGCTGAACTCGACCAGCGTGCCCAGCATCTGCAGGTAGGCGACCAAGGCGTCCATTTCCGTCAGTTCAGCACTTTCGGTGTTGAACTTGCCCACCACCGCCTTCGGGTACCGCTTCAGCAGGCCGCTGGTGTCGGCATCCGGGTTGGCCTGGGCCTTTAGGTCGGCCTCGGCGTTGGCGATCATGTCATCGGTGTAGGGCACGCCGACGGTGCGCAGGGTCTTCAGGTGATCCTGGATGTTGGGCACCGACAGCGGACGGCTGGCCAGGAAAGCGTAGGTCGGCATGATGGATTCCGGCACCACGGCGCGCGGATCCTTCAGGTGGGCGACCTGCCAGTCGTTGGAGTACTTGCCGCCGACGCGGGCCAGATCCGGACCGATGCGCTTCGACCCCCACTGGAAGGGATGGTCGTACATGCTTTCCGCGGCCAGGCTGTAGGGGCCATAGCGTTCCACCTCATCGCGGAAGGTGCGGATCTGCTGGCTGTGGCAGACGTAGCAGCCTTCACGGATGTAGATGTTGCGGCCCATCTGTTCCAGCGGCGTGTAGGGGCGGACGCCGCCCACCCGCTCGATCGTGGTTTCGATGGAGAACAGCGGCACGATCTGCACCAGGCCGCCGATGGACACGGTGATCAACGTCAAGAGCGCCAGGATGACGACGTTCTTTTCGACGATGGCGTGAGAGAATTTCATTTTCCGTCCCTCCGCTCACTCGGCCGCGACCAGGCCCGCGGGCCGTTCTTCCGCCAGCGGTTGGCCGTTCCTGATGGTGCGGAACATGTTGAAGGCCATGATCAGGGCGCCGGTCAGGAACAGGACGCCGCCCATGCCGCGGATGATGTAGTAGGGATGCATGGCGGCCACGGTCTCGACGAACGAGTACTGCAGGAAGCCCATGTCATCGTAGGCGCGCCACATCAGGCCCTGCATGATGCCCGACACCCACATCGAGGTGATGTAGAGGACGATGCCCAGGGTGGCGGTCCAGAAGTGCCATTCCA
>NZ_BACU01000370.1 GCF_000333275.1 Azospirillum sp. B4
TTTGGCAATTGGTATCGGCGTGATGGGCGGTTTCGTGTTTTTTACACCATCCAGGTGAGCATCAACTGCTGGACTTGTAGGCTCTATTTGCCCGATGCGCTCGGCGAAATCCTTGTCTTCCTTGGACAGGTAGGTGGTCCACAGGAAGTTCGTGCCCGACCCGTCGGAACGGTACACCGGGACGATGGAGGTCTTGGGCAGGTTCAGGCCGGGGTTCAGCGCCTTGATGGCCGCGTCATCCCAGGAGGCGATCTGGCCCAGGTAGATCTTGGCGATGGTCGGGCCGTCCAGCTGGATCTGGCCGGGGGCGATGCCCTTCACGTTGATCACGGGGACGACGCCGCCCATGATCATCGGGAACTGCTGCAGGCCCGCTTCCTTCAGCTCTTCGACCTTCAGGGGCATGTCGGACGCGCCGAACGTGACCGTCTTCGCCTTGATCTGCTTGATGCCGCCGCCGGAACCGATGGACTGGTAGTTCAGACCGACGCCGGTCTTCGCCTTATAGGCCTCGGCCCACTTGGCGTAGATGGGGTACGGGAAGGTGGCGCCGGCGCCGCTGATGTCGGCAGCCTGGGCGGCGCCCACCATCATGACCGCGGCCGCGGCGGCAACCATGCCCTTCAGCAGGTTCTTCGGTTGAAAGTTCACGGGATTCCCCCACGGGTTGGAACGTCTTCGAGGTCGACCATCTCCGGGCCCCGGCCGGCCGGCCAGGGACAAGCCCCCGCGACCTTCCTGATCCCGTTTCGACGGGCGGACCCTAGATTCCGGGTCCTGAACCTTTGGTGACGTCTTTGTTACAGTTTTGTGAAACCGTGGGCGGATTGTCGCAGGGCCGGCCCGCGTTCACGCCCCGTACCGTGTGACACGCCCGCCACCCGCACGCCGCGAGCCCCCGATCCCCCGTTCCGACCGATTCTCGAGTTCTTCTCAACAGTCGGCCGAAGCTCGCGTGGAGGGTCATTTTTCTCATGGCGTCCGCCCCCCGCGCCTGTGGCCGCAAGCACGCCCCCGGGTGCGCCCAATTCACAACACTATAGATACAGTCGTATGGCGCCGGCTTTTTTCCAGGGGACGCCGGGCGGCCGTTCTTCTATTGCGCCGCCCGGAAATTTGTTGAGCAACCTTACTTTAACCATCCTAAATCCACCGACTCGAAACTGTTGCATCGCCGCCACAGGTAGCCGCTTTCATAAATCTGTCAGACTTCAGCAGTCTTGTTGTCATGCTATATTGCTACCGAGCGCTTCGTTAGGGCCGCAGCCCAACGCTCCAAACGCCTACCGCCGGCCCCGCGATTACCGGGGATTGGGCGGCATGCCGTAGACCGGATGATGGGAGAATCAAGGAATGAAGCTGAAGACCGTGTTGCTCGCTGGCACGGTGCTGGGTGTGGCTTTCGCCGCCGGCGCCGCCTCCGCTGCTGAAAAGAAGGCCAGCGCGAACGCCGCATCCGCCACCGCCGCCGCCGCCGCGACCCCGCTGGNCACCCAGGGCCAGATCGATGCCCTGAACAAGCAGATCCAGGCGCTGCAGTCGCAGCTGCAGGCCCTGGCGGCCCAATCCGA
>NZ_BACU01000369.1 GCF_000333275.1 Azospirillum sp. B4
GGGCAGGTATCGTCCCAGACGGAAGCGCTGGGCCGCCGCGCCGGGCGCCAGCACGCCCTTGGGCGCCGCCGTCACCGGTCGCATGCCGCCACCGTCCGGAAACCGTCGCGTTTTTCCAAGCCCGGGAGGGCGCCCCGGCCTATCGTAGCCGCCAACCAGACCGCCATCCTGAGGAGAACCGCCATGAAGCTCTATTCCCTGGCCCTGTCGCCCTTCGCCGCCCGGGCCCGCGCGGCCATCTATGCCAAGGACCTGGCCATCGACATCCTAGCCCCGCCGGAGGACTGGCGCACCTCCCCAGCCTTCCGCGCGCTGAACCCCATGGTGCGCGTGCCCGTGCTGGTGCTGGATGACGGCCGGTCCATCCCCGAATCGGGCGTGATCGTGGAGTATCTGGAGGACGCCTTTCCCGCCACGCCCCTGCGCCCCGCCGACCCGGTGGACCTGGCCCGCGTGCGCCTGCTGACCGCCGTGGCCGACCATTATGTGATGCGGGAGACCTTCCCCCTGTTCGGCCTGTTCGACACCAAGACGCCGGATGAGGACGCCATCCAGGCGCAACTGGCCAAGCTGGACACCGGCCTGGGGCAGCTGGACACCTTGCTGGGCCAGGACACGGCGCGCGGCCCCTTCGCCTTCGGTGGCCGGGTCAGCATGGCCGACGCCTGGCTGACGCCCGTGCGCTACACGCTGGAGGGCCTGATCCGCTTTTCCGGCCGCACCCACCTGCTGGACCGCCACCCGGCCGTGGCCGGCTATGCCCGGTCCCTGCGGGAAAGCCCCGCCCTGGCCCGGGTGTGGGATGAGATGGAGGAAGGCTTGCGCGCCTATATGGCCCAGCGCGCCGGCTCATAAGCCGGTACGCATAAATTATCCGATTTTATTGAAGCCACCGGGAAAGGCGGACGGCTTTGTGGTAGGACGGATGCCAGATCGCCGGTGCGGATGACGCCGGCCAAGAAACATCCGGGACAGCTTCACCATGGTCAGCCGCCGCCTTTTCCTCGCCGCCGCCTCGGCGCTTCCCCTGTCGGCCGGCGCCCTCTCCGCCCGCGCCGCCGGCCCGGCCACGAACGACCTTTCCGCCCTGAAGCCCCTGACCACGGGCGCCAAGGCCATCACGGTGGAGGAGCGGCGGGCCCGCATCGCCAAGCTGCAGGACCTGATGGCCCGCCAGGGGGTGGGCGCCTTCCTGGTCGAATCGGGCAGCAGCCTGGATTATTTCACCGGCATCCGCTGGCACCGCTCCGAGCGCACCACCGCCGCCCTGATCCCCGCCAAGGGCGAGGTCGTGGTGGTGACCCCGGCGTTCGAGGAACCGTCGGTGCGCGAAACCCTGCAGGTGGGTGGCGATGTCCGGCCGTGGGATGAGCATGAAAGCCCCTTCCAGCGCCTGGTGCAGGCGCTGAGGGACAGGGGCGTGGCCAACGGCACGGTGGCGGTGGAACCGACCACCCGCTTCTTCATCATCGACGGCATCCGCCAGGTGACCAAGGACTATGACCTGGTGTCCGGCGACGGCCTGGTGCGGGCGTGCCGCATGCACAAGTCGCCGGCGGAGCTGGCCCTGATGCAGGCGGCCAACGACGTGACCCTGGCGGCCCTGCGTTACGCCCACGCCCACACCCGGCCGGGCATGGGGGCGGCGGACATTGGCGCCCTGGTGGACAGTGCCACCGCCGCGCTGGGCGGACGGCCCGACTTCTCCCTGGTTCTGCTGAACGAGGCCAGCGCCTACCCCCACGGCTCCCTCCAGCCGGAGGTGGTGAAGGAGGGCTCCACCGTCCTGCTGGACTGCGGCTGCTCCGTCCACGGCTATCAGTCCGACATCTCCCGCACCTGGGTCCACGGCACCCCCAGCGCCAAGCAGCGCAAGGTCTGGCAGACGGTGAAGCGCGGGCAGGAGATCGCGCTGGAGACGGCCAAGCCCGGCATTCCGGTGGGGGACATCGACAAGGCCGTGCGCCGCTATTACGAGGGGGAGGGGTGGGGCCCCGGCTATCGCCTGCCCGGACTGTCCCACCGCACCGGCCACGGCATCGGCCTGGACGGGCACGAGTCCCCCTATCTGGTGCTGAGCGACACCACCCCGCTGGAGGCCGGCATGTGCTTTTCCGACGAACCCGGCCTCTACATCCCCGGGGAATTCGGCATCCGGCTGGAGGATTGCTGGCACATGACGGACGCGGGGCCGAAACTGTTCACCCCCCTGGCCGCGTCCATCGTCCAGCCGATCTGAGACTTATCGGCCATCCTCGAACACGTGCTCCCGCAGCAGGAAGGCGAGGCCCCGGTCCCAGGACTCGTCCGTGTTGCCCCGGATGTCGACGCTGCCGCCCTTCAGCACCTGGCCGGTGGCGGCGTCGCGGATGCTGATGTTCAGGTTCAGGATCAGGTTGCTGACCTTCTGCACCCAGGCGATGACGGCCACCTGGGCCCCCGCCTGGGTCGCGGCCTCCATGGCGCAGGGTGGGCAATCGCGCGGCGCCGGCAGGGCCGCCAGCCTGGCCGCCACGGGCGCCATGTCCACCAGCCGATAGCGCCCGGATTTCGTCAGCGCCGCCCGCAGGTCCTTCCCCAGCCGCGCCACCCGCGCCGCCTCCTCCGGCGTCGTCTCGGCCAGGGAGCTGTTGACCATCTGCACGTCGAACACCGCCGCGGGCACCGGCGCCTGCGCCCAGGCCGGCCCCGCCAGGGCCATCACCGCCAGCATCACCCAAACCCTGCCCATGAAGCGCCCTCCCCGGTTTGGGCCGCAGCATGGCGCAGATGGGGGCGGAAGGGAGGATGGACTTTGGAAGGAGGAACCTTCCGCCTTCACCCCAAAGGTTGGTTTGCCGCAAGCGGCCCGCGCCTAAAACGCGAGAATCCAAGTTGACCATTCGTTCTCATTATGTTCCAATTCCTCTCATCAGCCTAAGAGACGGAGAACGATATGAACGGTGCGGTCCGCGCCCCGTACGGCCATCGGTTTGCCCAACCGGAAGGCGGGCCGGGCGCCACATGTGATGACCAAGGCCCCCTGTGGAATTCCGTCCGACTGCTGGTGAAGACGGCCTCGGGCTGGGCCCCCCGTCCCGCGGATGAACTGGACGCCCTGCTGGCGGCCGGCACGGGACGGGTGGCGGCCAACGCCGACAGCCTGCACTCCCGCTTGGTGCCGGTCGCCCGGGCGCTGAACGAGGGCAATCTGGCGCAGGCAGTCATTGGAACGCAGTACCTGCCGCTACCACCATTGCCGTCCCTGGCCAAGGCCAGTCCCACCGACCCGCTCCATCCCGGCTGGCCGGCGGGAGAGCCAGATGGTCGAGGCGGCGAGTTCCGGCCCAAGGAAGGCGGACTCAGCGAAGCCGATCAGGCGGAGGTGGATATCGCCGAGCCCAAGGCGCAGGACACTGCCAACATGCGGGCGATGGTGAAGACCACGGCCCGCCGGGCAGCCCGCAATGCCTTCCGCAAGGCCGCCATCAATCTTCTCACCTCCCGCCGCATGGCCCGCATCGCGCTGGAGTTGGCCGGAAACGCCATTCCCGTGGTCGATGTGCTGGCCGATGCGGCCTTGGCCGCGGACATGGTTGAACTAGCCGGTCAATTGACCTCGCTCTCTTCCGAAATCGAAGCCGTCTACGCATATGTCAATGCCGGGGTGCATACGACGGAGGAGCTGATGGTGGCCAGTGAAGAGGTTTCCTTTTCCTCCTACGACGCTTTCAAGAAGCTGGAAGACCTGGAGAAAATGTACGGGCCTGCCGGAGACGGGTTCGAGTACCACCACATCGTCGAACAATCGGCCATCAAGGACGGCATTCCCGTTGAACTGGTGCAATCAACGAAGAACATCGTGCGGATACCCAAGCTGATGCACGAGGAGGTTTCGGCTGTCTTCAATGGTCCCGCCTATGAAGGCGCGACCATCAGTCTACGTGAATATTTGAAAACCGCATCTTTCGAAGAGCGGATGCGCAAGGGATTGGAGGTCATGCGTAAGCTCGGCCTCGTGAAATAGGAGACCCCAAATGACACCCGACGAAAAAGAGGCCCGTATCGCCACCCTGCTTCATGATTTCCGGACGCAAGTCCTGCGCTATTACGAGGCGGATTTGCTGGATAACCATGACGTGATGAAGTCGTGTCTGCCGAAGATGGGCAAGGCAGTGCGTGCCCTAGATCCGGTGGAACCGGATGGACGCATAGCTTTGGCGCCGCTGCTCGACGATCCTGATGACGGCGTCCGCGTCTACGCTGCCGCCTACCTTTTCGGCCGCCTTCCCGATCGGGCGCAGGCCGTTTGGCGTGACGTTCAGTTGAATTCCGATCATCCAACCGCATATCGGAGCGTCATCCGTTTCCAGATCATTGCCGAGTCAAAGCCGGAAGATTTCATCAAGGCCTTCGAGTGATGGAGGGTGCCCCGCCCTGATCATCCCGGTGGCGGTTGCCATCCTGTTTCCCGCCACCGTCCTGGGTGTGATGCTCACGGTCCGCTAACTAGTTGAAAAAAGGCCGGAAAATCCCCCGCCTGACCGGCCTTTCGCCAAACCGGCTCAGCGCCCCAGCGCCTGGTTCACCACCCAGGCCAGGCGCACCCCGGCCATTTCCAGCCGCATGCGCACCAGCGGCCAGCTGATGGTCTCATAGCCCTGGGCCAGGCCCTCGACGCCATCGGATTCCGGCGGGGGCAGCAGGCCGTAGGTGACGTCGCGGGCCAAGCCGTGGCTCTCCTCGGCCCAGGCCTGCACCGCCGGGTCGATGCCCTTCAAGCCCACCTTGGCCGAACCTTTGGGCAGCCAGGCCTTGCCGTCATAGGCGGTGATGTTGGGTTCCAGGGTGGCGGCGGCCGCCTTGGCCTTGGCCAGGTCGATGGAATAGTCCTTGTTCACCGACAGGCCCAGCTCCCGATCGACAATGGAGCCATCCCAGACCGAATGCAGGTTCAGGTGGCCGTTGCGGTCATCGCCGAAGTAGCGGACCTTGACGTCGTTGCCGCCCTTGTCATGGTCGCGCTCGGCCGCGTGCAGGGGCTGGTGCAGGTCGCCCACCAGGTGCACCACCCACTTCAGCGCCGCCAGCCGGGCCTCCGGCGCCGCCTTGGGATCGGCCAGCAGGCGGGCCTGCTCCGGCAGCCGGGCGATGACGCAATTGTCCTCGGCGCAGTCGCGCGCGGCATCGTAGGCGGGCTGGTCGGTGGGCACGTCGACATAGTGCCAGGGCAGCGTGTCGGGCAAGCCGCCCTTGTCCTTGGGCAGATGGCCGACGGTGTCGGGCCAGCTGGCCACCTCATCCAGCGTGTGGTGCCCCTCCAGCGCCAGCAGCTGGTCCACCGCCGCCTTGGCCTTGGGCGTCAGCCGATCCTGCGCGATGTCACCCACGATGGCGTGCCCATTGGGGCCCCAGGCCAGCGCCTGGCTGGCGGACAGGGTAAGGGCGGCGGTGGAAAGAAGCGCGGCGGCGGTGCGGCGAAAGGCGTTCATGGCGGTTCCCGGTCTGGCAAAAGGCCGCCACGTTAACCGGTGAACATTGCGCTGTCATGTCGGCGCTTGGCCGCACGGGCTTTATTACACATGAACAACTGTGCAATATTTGCATAAATGTCATCAATTGGATATCAAGACGCAATCGCATCGTCATCGGGCACCTGTATCAGGCCCCATGGGTAAAAAAAATAACCATGGGTCGGGGTGAAAGATGCGCAACCTTTTCCGGAAACTGTTGCTGGGCACCACGCTGATCGGTCTTCCCCTGCCGGCGGTGGCCCAGAGCGCCGTCGACGTGACGCTGAACGGCACGGTCTTCACCAACCAGGGCTTGCAGGGGGTGGGGCGCCTGCCCGCCAGCCTGAAGGACAAGTTCGGGGAGACCTTCGGCTCCATCTCATCCATGCAGATCGACCTGCATACCTGGCACCGCCTGGCCGACGGCAGCTATGCCGGCACGCTCTACACCCTGCCGGACCGCGGCTACAACGTGGCCAGCACCACCAACTACATCCCGCGCTACAACATCCTGGACCTGACCTTCTCGCCCTACACAGGCACGACGCCGGCGGCGCAGAATCAGATCGGGCTGAGCCTGCGCGACACCATCCAGTTCAAGGACAACGCCGGCACGCCCTTCTCCGGCCTCGATCCGGGTGCCGGTGGGGCCACCAACACCTTCCGCGCCGCCAGCGGCACCTTCCCGAACCTGCCGCAGGCGCCGAACGGGCGCCTGGCCCTGGATCCGGAAGGCTTCGCCTTCAACCGCGACGGCACCATCTGGATCAGTGACGAGTACGGGCCCTACATCTACCGCTTCAACCGCGACGGCACGCTGCTGTCCGTGATCCGCCCGCCCGAGGCGCTGGTCCCCAAGCGCAACGGCGGCGACAATTTCGCCGCCGCCGAGGGCCCCACCCTGCCCATCGTCGGCACCAACCCGCAGACCGGCCGCCAGGACAACCAGGGCCTGGAAGGCCTCAGCCTGTCGCCGGACGGCAAGACCTTGTTCACCGTGCTGCAGTCCGCCGCCGTGCAGGACCTGGACCCGGCCAGCGTCAACACCAGCCGTCGCAACACCCGCCTGCTGTCCTATGACATCAGCAACCCCACCAGCGCCGTGCTGAAAGGGGAATGGGTGGTGCAGCTGCCGATGTACAACAACAATGGCAACCCCGCCGGCGCGTTGAACCGCGTGGCCGCGGAGAGTGAACTGCTGGCCCTGAACAACACCCAGTTCCTGTTGCTGTCGCGCGACGGCAACGGCTATGGCTCCGGCGCCACCCCCAACAGCAGCCCGACCAGCTATTACCGGCGCATCGACCTGCTGGACATCACCGGGGCGACCAACATCGCCGGCACCGCCTACGACACCCCCGGGACGCCCATCGCGCCCAAGGGCGTGCTGACGGCCAGCATCACCCCGGTGCAGTTCGCCAGCTTCGTCGACGTCAACAACGCGGCCCAACTGGCCAAGTTCGGCCTGGTCAACGGCGCCACCAACAACGTCAACTGCCACAGCCAGTGCCTGTCGGAGAAGTGGGAGGCGCTGGCCCTGGTGCCGGCGCTGGACCGCGCCCATCTCGACGACTTCTTCCTGTTCCTGGGCAACGACAACGACTTCGTGACCCAGAAGGGGTATCAGGTGGGCAGCGCCTACGCCGACGCCTCGGGCGTGGAGAATGACACCACCCTGCTGGCTTACCGCTTGACCCTGCCCACCTATGTCGACCCGCTGGCGACGGAAAGCCAGCAGCTGACCGCCGGCCCGCTGGGCCAGGCGCTGGGCGAAACGGCGCTGTCCAGCCAGCGCTCCGCGGCGCGGGACGTGACCGGCCGCACCCAGGCCGCGCGCGCTGGCTTCGCCGAGCGGACGGAAGGCAGCACGCAGATCGCGGCGGGTGGCGACTGGGCCAGCGCCGGTGATCCCGGCGCCGACGGCCGCGTGTCCCGTCCCCGGACCTGGAGCGTCGGCGTCACCGCCGACTACGCCATCACCAGCACGGTGCGCGCGGGCCTGGGCTTCGGCTATGCCGACGACAAGGCCAAGTTCGGTCCATTGGGGAAGGCCGATGGCCAGAGCTGGGCGCTTGGCCCCTATCTCAGCGTGGTGATGCCGGGCGGCTTCTACCTGGACGCCAGCTATCGCCATGTCGACGTGACGCTGAAGGACATCCGGCGCACCACCTTCGCCTATGACCTGACGGCCACCGGCAGCACCTCGGGCCAGGGCGACAACGTGTCGGTGGAGGTCGGCCAGGTCTTCACCGCCGGCGACCTGCGGTTCGGGCCCATCGCCAGCCTGACCTACGACCGGATCAGCCTGGACCGCTGGAGCGAGGACAACGCGCTGCACCTGAACCTGGACCATCCGGACCAGACGATGCACCAGATGCTGGGCAGCCTGGGCGGCTTCATCAGCACACGCCTGGATCTGGGCGGCGTGATCGCCGTTCCCGAACTGAGCGGCGCCTATCAGGCCCGGATCGGTTCGGACGGGCGTCGCGACTACACGACCGTCCTGTCCAACCGGCGCGCCAGCCCGCTGGGCATCCAGACCGCCACCCTGCCCGGGGTCGAGGGCGATGGATGGCGGGTCGGCACCGGCCTGACGCTGGCGCTGACGCCCAGCGTGGCGTTCCTGATCAACGGCGACGCCTCGTTCCTGGATCACGACAAGCCGGCCTACGGCGTGGGCGCGGCCTTCCGCTTCACGCTCTGACGCCCTTCCGGTGCCAGACGCCCGCAGTCGCGGGCCATGGCGGCACGAGTTTATGGCTCGTGCCGCCGGTACAGGAACGCGGCCGGCTTCCGCCATCAGCGCGGGGGCCGGCCGCTTCATTTCAGGCACACGTTTTCACCCAGCCGCAGCCTAGGCCAGGGCGAGACTGTGCCTTGTCGGGGTATGGAGTCCAGGGATGACGAGGGCTTCGGGGGAAATGGCGGAGAGGGTGGGATTCGAACCCACGGAACCATCGCTGGTTCAACGGTTTTCGAGACCGCCCCGTTCGACCGCTCCGGCACCTCTCCGTATTCATTTCCGTGTCCGGCCCCCGTTTGCTGTCGAACGGGAAAGGGGCCGGCTGGCGAAGCGGCGCGGACCCTAGCGGATGCGGATCGCTTGCGCAAGCGCTATGTGCGCCAAAAATTCAAGGCCGCCGGCCCTTCCAGCTGGCGATGACGGCGCCGGCGATGATGAGGGCGCAGGAGGCCGCGACCACCCCGCTGGGCTGGGCGCGGCCGGCCAGGATCAGCAGCAGGGTGGACATGAGCGGCGTGGCGTAGCTGGCGGCACCCAGGGTGTGGATGTCGCCCTTCTTCATGCCGATGTCCCAGACGAAGAACGCCGCCCCCACCGGCCCCAGGCCCATCAGCGCCAGCAGGGCCCACTGTCCGGCGTCCGGCATTACAGTCACCTCCATGACGGCGTGGCACAGGGCCGATAGGGCGGCGGTAGCCAGGCAGAAGAAGGCCACGGCATCGGTGGGCACCGCCCCCAGCAGGCGTGACAGGGCGGAATAGGCCCCCCACGTGACAGCGGCGCCGGCCGCGGCCAGGAAGCCCGGCAGATAGGCGGTATCGACGCTGAGACCGCGCCCTCCGGTGACCAGAAGCACGGTGCCGGCCAGGCCCACGCACGCGCCCAGCACCTGGCGGCGGCCCAGCCGCTCCCCAGGCAGCAGCCCGGCGAACAGCACGATCAGCAGCGGCCAGAGATAGTTGATGAGGTTGGCCTCCGCCGCCGGGGCGGACTTCAGGGCCAGGAAATAGAGGAAGTGATAGCCGAACAGGCCGCCTACGCCCAAGGCCCAGGCGGCCGGCGGCTGGCGCAGCGCCGCCAGCGGGGATCGGCCGCGCGCCGCCATCCAGGCGATGCCGGTGAGGCCCCCCACGGCGAAGGCCACCGCCTCCGTCTCGAACGGCGGGATGGGGCCGGTCAGGGTGGTCAGCAGCGCCAGCGTCGCCCACAGCGCGATGGCGACGGCGCCGATGGCGGTGGCCCGCGCCCGGGTCATGCCCGTGTCGCCGCGCGCCGGATCCTCAACCATTGCCCCACCATGCCTCACCCCCCCCGCTCCCGGGACTGCCGGGCGGCCCAGCCCAGGTCCACCACCGCCTTGATGGACGGCCAGGTCACCAGCCGCCCGCATGTCGCCCGGTCGGCCCACAGCGCCTCGGCCGCGTCGTCACCCGCCGCGGGATCGCCGGACAGGTAGTCGGCCATGATCTCCACGATGGTGAAATGGAAGCGCACAGGGGCCGCCACCTCCGGCCCGGCGCCCGGGGGCCGGGGGTCGCGGGTGATGCCGTCCACCGCCGTCAGCACGGCGGTCGGCCGGCAGGTCACCGCCGTCTCCTCCCGCACCTCGCGGGCGGCCGTCTGGAACAGGGTTTCGCCCAACTCCTGGCTGCCGCCCGGCAGGCACCATTCCCCCGCCAGGGGTGCCTTGGCCCGGCGGATCAGCAGCAGTTGGTCGCCCTTCCACACGAGCACGCCCACGCCGACGCGGGGATGGTCGGGATACAGGTGGGGCGAGGCGGGAGGCTGGTCGGACATGGGGCACCAATGATAAAGGGACGGGCCCGTCGCCGGACCCGCCCCTGTCATACCCCAAAGCACGTGCCTCAGGCCAATGCCTCGCACCACAGTCATTCCGCTCAAATCCTAGGCCGCGACTGCGGCCGCTGGAGAGTTTTGGGGAGCGTAGCGGACTGAAACGCGAGGATAGGACCCGCTCAATACATGTGCTGCCCGCCGTTGATGGACAGCGTGGAGCCGGTGATGAAGCCGGCGTCATCCGCCACCAGGAACAGCACGCCGCGCGCGATCTCCTCCGCCTTGCCCAAGCGGCCGACCGGAATCTTGGCGACGATCTTCTCCAGCACATTGGCGGGCACGGCGCGCACCATGTCGGTGTCGATATAGCCGGGGGCGATGGCGTTGACGGTCACGCCCTTGCCGGCGCCTTCCTGCGCCATGGCCTTGGTGAAGCCGTGGATGCCGGACTTGGCGGCGGCGTAGTTCACCTGGCCGTACTGGCCGGCCTGGCCGTTGATGGACCCGATGTTGACGATGCGGCCGAAGCCACGCGCCCGCATGCCGTCAATGGCCACCCGGCAGGTGTTGAAGCAAGACGCGAGGTTGGTCTGGATGACGTCGTTCCACTGCTCGAAATCCATCCGATGCAGCACGCCGTCGCGGGTGATGCCGGCGTTATTGACGATGATCTCGATCGGGCCCAGGTCGGCCTCGATCTTGCCCATGCCGTGGCGCACGTCCTCGAAATTCGCCACGTCGAAACGGTAGGCCGGAATGCCCGTCCGCTCGGTGAATTCGCGCGCCTTCTGCTCATTGCCGGCGTAATTGGCCGCGACCTTGTAGCCGGCGTCCTTCAACGCCACCGAGATCGCCTCGCCGATGCCGCGGGTACCACCCGTCACCAATGCAACACGCGCTGTCATTTTAATCCTCCCCTTTGCCTAGTCAGAAATCGACCATGAAGTTCAAAGGAACTCTTGCGGGAACCGGCTCACCGCCCGAATCCGGCCCCCATCTCCCCCTGGAAAACGGGCGGCGGCCGTCACGCCGCCGCCCGCCCCAAGGGGCACCTGACTTGTTGCGCAGCCGGAAAGATCAATCCGGGCCGCGCACCCTCAGACCATTCAGTCGCGGGCCACGCACATGGCGATGCCCATGCCGCCGCCGATGCACAGCGTGACCAGCCCCTTCTTGGCGTCGCGCTTCTGCATCTCATGCAGCAGGGTCACCAGCACACGCGCGCCAGAGGCGCCAATCGGGTGGCCCAGCGCGATGGCGCCGCCGTTGACGTTCACCTTGTCCTCCGGCCAGCCCATATCCTTGTTCACCGCGCAGGCCTGCGCGGCGAAGGCCTCGTTGGCCTCCACCAGGTCCAGGTCGGCCACGGTCCAGCCGGCGCGCTGCAGCGCCAGCTTGCTGGCGGGAATGGGGCCGGTGCCCATGATGGACGGGTCGACGCCGGCGGTGGCCCAGGAGACGATGCGGGCCAGCGGCTTCACCCCGCGCTTGGCGGCGTTCTCGGCCGTCATCAACACCAGCGCCGCGGCGCCATCGTTGATGCCCGAGGCGTTGCCGGCGGTGACGGTGCCGTCCTTGGCGAAGGCCGGGCGCAACTTGGCCAGGGTTTCCGCCGTGGTGCCGGCCTTGGGGTATTCGTCGGCCTCGACCACCACGTCGCCCTTGCGGCCGGGCACGGTGACGGAGACGATCTCATCCTTGAAGCGGCCGGCCTTCTGCGCCGCCTCGGCCTTCTGCTGGCTGGCCGCGGCGAAGGCATCCTGGGCCTCGCGGGAAATCTCCCACTTCTTAGCCACGTTCTCGGCCGTCGTGCCCATGTGATAGTTGTTGAAGGCGTCCCACAGGCCGTCCTTGATCATGGTGTCCACCATGCTGGCGTCACCCATCTTGGTGCCGTTGCGCAGGTGGATGGCGTGCGGGGCCTGGCTCATGCTCTCCATGCCGCCGGCCACCACCACCTCGGCCTCACCCAGGCGGATGGCCTGGAAGCCCTGGGCCACGGCGCGCAGGCCCGAGCCGCAGACCTGGTCCAGGGTATAGGCGGTGCGTTCCACCGGCACGCCGGCGGCGACCGACACCTGGCGGGCGCTGTTCTGGCCCGTGGCGGCCTTCAGCACATGGCCCAGCACAATCTCGGACACCTCGGCGGCGTCGACATGGGCGCGGCGCAGGGCCTCGGTGACGGCCACGGTGCCGAGCGCCACGGCCGACAGGCTGCTGAGCGCGCCGTTGAAGCTGCCAATGGGCGTGCGCGCGGCACTGGCGATGACCACTTCGACCATGATGTTCCTCTCTTCCCGAACGATCTCATGCCCCGTTGATCTTAGGGCGGCCCGCCCACCGGCGCCCCTGTCAAGGTTAACGGGGCCGGCGGGAAAAGGCGGTGGAAATTCCGGTGGGGACGGCGGAACGCCTCCCCGTCTCCTAGTCTTGGCCATTTACCAATCCGGGCGCAAGCACGCTCACCACCAGGGGCACCACCAAAGCGCGAAACACCCCTGCGCCCGATTGCATCCTTCGCGCGGAAATTTAACTTGCCCGGAACGGTCGCGCGCTGATTCGGATCAAATGGTGGACGGCCTCATGCGGCGTCGATTTGAAAATGGGCGAAAACGATATACAAATTCGCGGATGGGGACGCGGGGGTGGATACCCCACGCACAGGGGAAAAGACGGGGGCCATGACCAACAATCATCGGGCGGGCGCGGCGCTGCTTCTGGGCGCCGGATTGCTTCTGGCGCGAACCGCGCAGGCCGATCTGCAGCCATCGCCCCCTTCGTAGACCGCGCGCACGCCGGCCATCACCGGCCCCCGGGCCGCGCCCCAGGCAGCACCAGCCCCGGCGGAGACCGAGGCGGAAGCCGCCTGGAAGGCCGCCGCGAAGGCGTCCACCCGGGGCCCGGCCTCCATCAAGCTGCTGGACCAGGGCACGCTGGGCATCACGGAAAGCGAAGCCTTCATTCCCGCGGCGGAGGCGGACCGCCTGCTGCAGGCACTGGGCAACACCAGGGACCCGGCGATATACGGCATCGTCCTCGCCAACAAGGACGACTCCCAGTGGATGATCGTCGTCGACTGGAAGAAGGAAGGCTATGTCCGCGACGGCGACGCCAAGGAATGGCAGGCCGACGCCTTGCTGGACAGCCTGAAGGAAGGAACGGCGGAGGCGAACAAGGATAGGTTGCGCCGGGGCCATCCGGCCCTGGACATCACCGGCTGGATCGAGCCCCCGGCCTACGACGCCCAGACCCACCGCCTGATCTGGTCCTTGGCCGCGACCGTGCGCGGCGCGCCGGCGGACCAGCCGCAGACGGTGAACTACAACACCTACGCCCTGGGCCGCGAAGGCTATTTCAGCCTGGATCTGCTGACCGACAGCGCCAGCGTCGAGACGGACAAGGCCGCCGTGCGCCAGGTCCTGGGCACGCTGGAGTTCAACGCCGGCAAGCGGTACGAAGATTTCAACGCGTCCACCGACAAGGTGGCGGCCTATGGCCTGGCCGCGTTGGTGGGGGCCGTGGCGGTGAAGAAGCTGGGCCTGCTGGCCGTCATCGGCGCTTTCCTGATCAAGGCGTGGAAGCTGGGCGCCCTGGCCGTGGTGGGGGCCGGGGCCGCCATCCGCCGCATCATGGGCGCCCGCAAGGCCGGACCCCCCTGATCCATGCTGAAGCTGCTGGCGCTGGCGTTCGCCTTCCTGAAGCTGGGCAAGGCGGGCGGCACGATCATCACCATGCTGGTGTCCCTGGCGGTGTATGCCGGCCTTTACGGCTGGTGGTACGCCGCCGGCTTCATCGGCCTGTTGTTCGCGCATGAGATGGGGCACTTCGTGGCCGCGCGGCAACGGGGCCTGCCCGTGGGCGCCCCCACCTTCATCCCCTTCGTCGGCGCCTGGATCGAGCTGAAGGAACAGCCCATGAATGTGGAGACGGAGGCTTACGTGGCCGCCGCCGGCCCCTTCGTCGGCACGGTGGCCGCCAGCCTGGTCTATTTCTGGGGCCGGGAAACCCAGAGCGGACTGTTGCTGGCCATCGCCTATAGCGGCTTCTTCCTGAATTTCTTCAACCTGATCCCCCTGTCGCCGCTGGACGGGGGCCGTATGACGGCCATCCTGTCGCCGCGCATCTGGTTCCTGGGCGCGCCGGTCATGGTGGCCATGATGATCTACCGGCCCAGCCCGCTGCTGATCCTGGTCGCCATCGCCGCCATACCGGCCCTGATCAAGGCCTGGCGCTTCGATCCCAAGGCGCCGGAAAACCAGGCCTATTACGCCGTGCCCACCAGCCTGAAGGTGGAATATGGCGCCTTCTACCTGGGCCTTCTCGCCTTCCTGGCCGTGATGACGGACGCCGTGCACGGCATGCTGGCCGGGGCCTGAAAATCGGCGATGTTTTCAGGCGGCCCTGTGACGGCACGCACTTGGAATGGCTCCGCCGGCGACTATATTGAGTGCTCACTCACTCTTTAACTCCGTCTTATCAGCGACATCCCCATGGCCCGACCCAAAAGCGAAGAGAAGCGTGACGCCATCCTGGCGGCGGCGACCCGGATCATCGCCGAAGCCGGGCTGGGCGCACCCACCGCCCGCATCGCCAGCCTGGCGGGCGTGGCCGAGGGCACGCTGTTCACCTATTTCGCCACCAAGGATGATTTGGTGAACCAACTGTACCTGGCGCTGAAGACGGACCTGCGCCGGGCCTTGATGGCGGATTATCCGGCCGACGCCCCCCTGGCCGGCCGGGTGCGCCACATCTGGGATCGCTATGTCGACTGGGGGGTGCGCCATCCGGCCGGGCGGCGGGCCATGGCCCAGTTGCTGGTGTCGGACCGGTTGACACCCGAGACCCGCGCCCAGGGCAGCGAAGGCTTCGCCCGCATCGACGGCGTGGTGCGCGAGGGCGTGGACCTGGGTTTGATGCGGGAACAGCCGGCCGACTTCGTGGCCGCCATCCTGACGGCCCTGGCCGAAACCACCATGGACTTCATCATCCGCCAGCCGGATGCCGCTGACCGCTATCGCGACGCCGGCTTCACCGCCCTGTGGAACGCCATCAGCCGTTGAGCCGAAGGCCGCCCTCGGACCGACGCTCCCTTCTTCGCGCAATAAATGAGTGATTGAGCGCTCAATTTTCCCTTCAATTTTCCAATGGAGCATGGATCATGACGTCATCCAAAGTCTGGCTGGTCACCGGCAGCGCCGCCGGCCTGGGCCGCGCCATCGCGGAGGCCGTGCTGGCCGCCGGTCATCGCCTGGTCGCCACCGCCCGCCAGCCGGAGCGGCTGGCCGACCTCGTGGCCCAGCACGGCGACCGGGTGCGCGCCCTGGCGCTGGACGTCACCGACGCCGAGGCCGCGCGTGCCGCCGTGGCCTCGGCGGTGGAGGCCTTCGGCCGGTTGGACGTGGTGGTAAACAACGCCGGCTACGCCGACGTCGCCCCGTTCGAGCAGATGGACCTGGAGGTCTTCCGCAGGCAGATCGACACCAACCTGATGGGCGTGGTCAACGTCACCCACGCGGCCCTGCCGGTGATGCGGGCCCAACGCGCCGGCCATATCCTGCAGGTGTCCTCCGTTGGCGGTCGCCTGGGCCGGCCGGGGCTCAGCGCCTATCAGGCGGCCAAATGGGCGGTGGGCGGCCTGACGGAAGTGCTGGCGGGTGAGGTGAATCCGCTGGGCATCCAGATCTGCGCGCTGGAACCCGGCGGCATGCGCACCGGCTGGGGCACCCGCTCCCTGCGCGACACGCCCCCGGTCATGGCGGACTACCAGCCCACGGTGGGTGCCCTGGTGGAGATGTTCAAACCCTATATCGGCAATGAGGCCGGTGATCCCGCCAAGGTCGCCCAGTTGATCCTGCGCCTGGCCGGCCACCCCACCCTGCCCCCGCACCTGCTGCTGGGCAGCGACGCCCTGCATTACTTCGCCCTGGCCGATGGCCAGCGCGCGGCCCAGCTGACGGAGTGGGAGGCGGTCAGCCGGTCCACCGACGTGGCCTATGGCGGCCCCGTTCCCACTCTGCCGGAGACTACACCCCAGGCGGTGCTCACCCCACCCGCCCACTCGTAAGGATACAGTCCATGAAGGTCATCCTGTTCGGGGCGACCGGCATGGTGGGCCGGGGGGTCTTGCGGGAATGCCTGCACGACCCCCGGGTCACCCAGGTCATGGCCGTGGGCCGCACCGCCACCGGCCTTACCCATCCCAAGCTGTCGGAACTGACCCATCCCGCCATGGATGCGTGGGAAACGCTGGACGCGCTGCTGGCCGGCTTTGACGCCTGCTTCTTCTGCCTGGGCGTCTCCTCCGCCGGCATGAGCGAGGCCGCCTACACCCGCATCACCCATGACCTGACCCTGGAGGTGGCGACGACCTTGGTCCGCCTGAACCCGGGCATGACTTTCATCTATGTCTCCGGATCCGGCACGGACGGGACGGAGCGGGGCCGCACCATGTGGGCGCGGGTGAAGGGCCGGACGGAAAACGACCTGAGGCGCCTGCCCTTCAAGGCCGTGCACCTGTTCCGCCCGGGCCTGATCCCACCCCTGCACGGCGCCCGGTCCAAGACGCGGGCCTACCGCCTGTTCTACATCCTGGCCGCCCCGCTGCTGCCCCTGGCCCGCCGCCTGTTCCCCAATCAGGTGCTGACCACGGTGGAGATCAGCCAGGCCATGCTGAACGCCGCCGATACCGGCGCGCCCAAGGCGGTTCTGGAGACGGCGGATATCCGCCAGTTGGTGGGATGGTCGAGGGTCGGTTAGAGNGGGATGCGATCACGNGTGATNGCATCCCGCTCTAAATCCACACGTCGTTCCGCGCCGTACGCTCGCCCACGGCGCCGTCGCCGGTGTTCACCACGCCGCGTGGTTCGATCAGCATCATCTTCACCTCCCCTTGGGCGGACGGCTTGTGCTCAACACCCTTGGGCACGATATACATTTCGCCCGCGCCCACGGTCACGGCGCCGTCACGGAAATCCAGGCGCAATTGGCCCTCCAACACGATGAAGGTCTCGTCCGTGTCGGCATGGGCATGCCAGAGGAAGTCGCCCTCGATGCGCACCAGCTTGAACTGATAGTCGTTCATTTCCGCCACCACGCGCGGCTGCCACTGGTCGTGGAACAGGGCGAATTTCTCGGCGAAGCGGATGGGGGCGTAAGTCTTGCTCATGACAGCGGTCCTTCAGGGTTGAGGCCGCGACTGTAGGCGACCACACCCCATCCCCGCTTGAACGTTCGTGCAAAAGCGAAGCCCCGCCCACTAGGCGCGGTGGACGGGGCTTCGCCAGTCTAAGCGATGAAGGCGGCGATCAGCCGGCTTCGGCCTGCTTCTGCGCGCGCTTGCGGTCGGTGGGGTCCAGCAGGCGCTTGCGCAGGCGGATGGACTTCGGCGTCACTTCCACCAGTTCCTCGTCCTCGATATAGGCCAGGGCCTTTTCCAGGGACATGTCCATCGGGGTGGTCAGGCGCACGGCCTCATCCTTGCCGGCGGCGCGGATGTTGGTCAGCTGCTTGCCCTTCAGGACGTTCACTTCCAGGTCGTTGCCGCGGCTGTGCTCGCCGATGATCATGCCCTGGTACACCTTGGCGCCCGGCTCGATCATCATGGGCCCGCGATCTTCCAGGTTCCACAGGGCGTAGGCCACGGCCTCCCCCTCGCCGTTGGAGATCAGCACGCCGTTGCGGCGGCCCTGGATGGGGCCCTTGTACGGGGCGTAGCCGTGGTACAGGCGGTTCATCAGGCCGGTGCCGCGGGTGTCCGTCAGGAACTCGCTCTGGTAACCGATCAGGCCGCGCGACGGCACGTGGAACACCAGGCGGACCTTGCCGGCACCCGATGGACGCATCTCCAGCATGTCGCCCTTGCGCTCGGAGATCTTCTGGACGACGACGCCGGAGAATTCCTCGTCCACGTCGACCACCACTTCCTCGATCGGCTCCATGCGCTGGCCGTTCTCGTCCGTCTTCAGCAGCACGCGGGGACGGGAGATCGACAGCTCATAGCCTTCGCGGCGCATGTTCTCGATCAGGATGCCCAGCTGCAGTTCACCACGGCCGGCCACCTCGAACGCATCGGCGTTCGTGGTTTCACGGACGCGCAGGGCGACGTTGCCCTCCGCCTCGCGCATCAGTCGGTCACGGATCATGCGGCTGGTGACCTTGTCGCCTTCGCGACCGGCCAACGGGCTGTCATTGACGCTGAAGGTCATGGCCAGGGTCGGCGGATCGATGGGCTGGGCGGCCAGGGGCTCGGTCACCGCCGGCTCGCAGATGGTGTCGGCCACGGTGGTCTTGGTCAGACCGGCGATGGCGACGATGTCACCCGCCTGGGCCTCTTCCACGCCCACGCGCTCCAGCCCGCGGAAGGCCAGCAGCTTGGAGATGCGACCCTGCTCGATCAGCTTGCCGTCGGCGGTCAGGGCCTTGATGGCCATGTTGGCGCGGGCGACACCGGTCTGGATGCGGCCCGTCAGCAGGCGGCCCAGGTAGGGGTTGGCTTCCAGGGTGGTGGCCAGCATGGTGAAGGGGGCGTCGACGTCGACCTTGGGGGCCGGCACATGGCGCAGAACCAGCTCGAACAGCGGGCGCATGTCCTCACGCGGGGCGTCCAGGCTTTCCGCCGCCCAGCCGTTGCGGCCCGAGGCGAACAGGGTGGGGAAGTCCAGCTGCTCGTCCGTGGCGTCCAGCGCGGCGAACAGGTCGAACACCTCGCTGTGCACCTCGTCCGGGCGGGCGTCGGAACGGTCCACCTTGTTGATGACGACGATGGGCTTCAGGCCCAGCTTCAGCGACTTGCCCAGCACGAACTTGGTCTGGGGCAGCGGGCCCTCGGCGGCGTCGCACAGCAGGATGACGCCGTCGACCATGCTCAGGATACGCTCCACCTCGCCGCCGAAGTCGGCGTGGCCGGGGGTGTCGACGATGTTGATGCGGGTGCCTTCCCACAGGACGCTGGTGCACTTCGCCAGGATGGTGATGCCGCGCTCGCGTTCCAGGTCATTGCTGTCCATGGCGCGTTCGGCGACCTGCTGGTTGTCGCGGAAAGCGCCCGACTGGCGCAGCAGCACGTCAACCAGGGTGGTCTTGCCATGGTCGACGTGCGCGATGATGGCGATGTTACGCATATCCATTGGACGCTAATCCCGCGAAGCTGGGGCCCGGTCCAAAAACGCGACGTGCGCCTGGCGATGGCCCAAAAACAAAAGCCCGATCCCTGCCGCATGGGCACCGGGACCGGGTTCCTCGGGGCGGAATATAGCTATTGGCAGGGTCGGGAGAAAGACCTGCCGAAGGGGGTTGGACGCAAGAGGGGGTTACGGGTACCGCAAGGCAGACTATAAAATTGCCACTATCTTGTTGGTTAAGCTCATGTCCACCGGCCCTTTCCCCTGTCGGGGAATGATCAGGATCCCCGGTGCCGTCACAAAGACTTAACGCCGCCCCGGCGGCGTACGGTTCGAAAACAAGGGAGGCAAGCCACCCATCCCCGGTCCCCGCGTCCGCGCGCGGGCCCAGTTCCCCGCCCGGCCCCAAAGCCCGACCCCCACCATCGCCGTTGGAGCCCGCGTCGCCCTTCGCCACCCCCCGCCTTCAGCACCGATCGCCGGTCCGCCCGGCCGTCCTGGCGCTGCTCCCCACCCTGACCCTGGCCTGCTGGCCCGCGCAGGGCTACGCCCAAGGTGCGCCCCAAGGTACGCCCACTGCCCAGCCATCGGACCAGGCCTCGGGCCAGTCATCGGCCGCACCCGCGACCAAGCCGACCACCCCGGACGACCCGTCCAAGACCGGCCCGCAGGACGGCGGCCCCAAAGGTACGGCGGACGCCGACACGTCCGACAGCACCCCGGGCAGCGTGCTGGCGGCCAAGGCCGACCAGACGCCTGATGACCAGCCGGACGCGGAGCCACCTCCGGCCACCTACACGGTGGACTTCCACCCCGCCAAGGGCATTGAGGTCGACGATGGCCTGATGGACGTGCTGCGCAGCGCCTCCTCCCTGATCACCCTGCAGAACGACCCGCCATCGTCGCTGCTGGGACTGGAGAAGCGCATCGACAACGACTACGACAAGCTGGCCGCCGCGCTGCGGTCGGAGGGGTATTTCGACGGCAGCGTCATGGTGAAGGTGGATGGCGACGCCCAGCCGGTTGCCGTGGTCATCGAGGTGACGCCCGGCCAGCGCTACACCATTTCCAAGGTCACCTTGGCCCAGGCGGATGGCTCCCCGCCCCCGGGCGGACCGCTGGACCTGGGCAAGCTGCACCTCAAGCCGGGCGACGCCGCCCGCGGCCCCGCCGTGCGCGATGCGGAGGCCAGCGTGGCGCCCCTGCTGGCGACTCGGGGGTATGCCCGCGCCACGGTCAGCCAGCGCGACCTGGCGGTGGACGTGCAGGCCCACACCATGGCCGTGGCCTTCACCGTCGACCCCGGACCCCTGGTGCGCTTCGGCCCCACCACCTTCACCGGCCTGGGCCGCCTGGATCCGGAGGTGGCCTACGGCCGCCTGCCGTGGAAGGAGGGTGACGTCTACGATCCGGCCAAGGTGGACAAGGCCCGCAACAAGCTGACCGACCTGGGCGTCTTCTCCCAGGTGCGCGTCACCCTGGACGACGTGCCGGGCGAGACGCGGCCCGACGGATCGCATGTCGTGCCCATGCTGGGCCAGATGGAGGAGCGGGAACGCCATTTCATCAACACCGGCCTGACCTACGGCACCACCGACGGCGCCGCCGCCACCGCCACCTGGGGCGACCGCAACTTCCTGCGCGGAGCGGAGGCGCTGACCGTCACCGGCGCCATCGGCGGCCTCGGCCGCAAGAAGTTCCGCGATTCCGACGGGCTGGACTACAGCCTGGGCAGCACCCTGAAGAAGCCGGACTTCCTGGAAACCGACACCACGCTGAACCTGTCGGCGCTGGCCGTCTCCGAACATCCGGAGGCCTATTCCCGCGATGCCATCACCCTGGGCGCCACCGTCACCCACCCGCTGGCGACCCACCTGACGGGGGGGGCCGGTGTGACGCTGGAACAGTCGTCCATCCGGCAGGATCTCACCGGCAACGGGGTGCTGACCACCACCGACAACACCCTGGTGGGCGTGCCCGTGACGCTGAACTTCGACAATACGGACAACCTGCTGAACCCCACCACGGGCTATCGCTGGAGCGCCGGCGTGACCCCCTATTTCAGCCCCCTCGGCGACAGCGGCACCTTCGTCATCAGCAGGGCCGGGGGCAGCGGCTATTGGGCGGTGGACGATGCCAAGGCCTATGTCCTGGCCGCCCGCGTCAATCTGGGCGCCGTGTTCGGCGGCAGCCTGGCCCAGGTGCCGGCGGACAAGCGCTTCTTCGCCGGCGGCGGCGGGTCGGTGCGCGGCTACGCTTATCAAAAGGTCGGCCCGCTGGACGTCAACAACGACCCCACCGGCGGCCGCTCGCTGATCGAAACCAGCGCGGAGCTGCGCATCCGCCTGACCGACACCATCGGCCTGGTGCCCTTCATCGACGGCGGCAACGCCTTCGAGACGGCCTACCCGGACCTGAGCCAGGGCATGCGCTGGGGCGCCGGCCTGGGCGTGCGCTACTTCACCTCCTTCGGTCCCTTGCGCCTGGACGTGGGCGTGCCCCTGGATCGCCGCAGCGGCGACAGCATGTGGCAGCTGTACGTCAGCATCGGCCAATCCTTCTGACGGAACCCGGCATGTCCGACACATCCCCCCCGCCCGGTCCCGCCCCCGTCCCGCCCCGGCCCCGTTCCACGGCGCGGCGCCTGCTGGCCGCCGGCCACATCGCGGTCTTCGCCCTGCTGGGCGTCATCGCCGGCCTGGCCGCCGCCGTCGGCATCGGCCTGTGGTGGATGGACACGGGCTCCGGCCGGGCCTACGCCACCCGCCAGGCGGAAGCCAACGTGCCTGGCCTGAAGGTGGAGGGCCTGTCCGGCCTGCCCTTCCATCCCCGGGTGGCGCGCGCCACCCTGGTGGACATCGCCACCGGCAAGCCCTGGCTGATGGTGGAGGACGCGGCCCTGGACTGGCGGCTGCTGCCTCTGACCCACCGCGAGCTGGCCATCGACCTGTTCAGCGCCAGGCGTATCTGGGTGGACCGGCAGACCCCGGCGCTGGAGCCGCCGCCGGACGGCACGGTCCAGGACGACAGCCCCTTCAGCCTGCCGGTCAGCGTGACCGTGGGCCGCCTGGATCTGCCACGCATCGAGCTGGCGCCCGGCTTGGTCGGCGGGCAGGGTGCGGCGCTGGCCACCAGCGGCACGGTCAAGGTCGGCCCCACCCTGGACGGCGACAGCCACCTGACCCTGACCCAGCTGGATGGCGGGGCCGCCCATGGCGACCTGACCGCCCGCTTCACCGCCCCCGGCCTGACCACCCCCGGCAGCCTGGCGCTGGAGCTTCAGGGGCAGGAGGAGGCCGGCGGCCTGGTGGCCCGGCTGGCCGGGCATCCAGAACTGGGCCCCCTGGCCTTGAGCCTGAAGGGCAGCGGCCCACTGGACCAGTTCCAGGCCCACCTGGAACTGAAGGAGACGGCCCAGGCCGGCGCGCGCGCCGTGGCGCTGACGGCCGATGTCGGCCTGGCCCGGCCGGCGGCCAAGGCCAAGCGCCTGACCCTGGAGCTGAAGGCCGCCCCAGGGCGCCTGCTGACCGACAACCTGGCCACCCTGGCGGGCGACGCCGCCACCCTGCGGACGGCGGCCACCCTGGCCGATGACGGCACCATCACCCTGGAAAGCCTGGACCTGGCCGTGGCGGCCGGCCGGCTGACGGCCAAGGGCACCCTGAAGGAGAAGGTGGGCGACCTGACCCTGCACCTTGTGCCATCGGCGCCCGACGCCCTGGCCCCGGTGGTGCCGGGCCTGACGCTGGGCCAGCTGGACGCCGTGCTGCGCACCACCGATCCGGCGGCGGGCAAGGCCGGCGCGAAAAAGCAGCGCGCGGTCACCACCGACCTGACGGTGGAGGAGGCGGGCTACAACGACGCCCATATCCGCCACCTGACCGCCACCGCCAAGCTGCAGGAGGATGGGACGCGCCTGCTGCTGGACCTGGCCTCCAAGCTGCAGGGCCTGAGCGCGCCGGGCCTGCCGCCCGCCCTGACCGATCATGCCGACCTGGCCCTGACCGGCGCCCTGGACCGCGCCAGCGGCGACATCCAGGTGGACAAGCTGACCTTGGAGGGCGGCATCGGCCGCCTGACCGGCAGCGGCAGCGCGCAAGGCTGGGGCCGCCAGGCCAAGGGCACCCTGCGCCTGACGGATGGCGAGCTGGCGACCCTGATCGCGCTGGCCGGGGTGGGCAAGGAACCGGCCCCGGGCGCCCAGCCGGCGCCTGAGGACACCGTCACCGGCCATGTGGCGGCGACGGTGGAGGGCACGGTGGCCGACGGCGTGGCCGAGGGGACACTGGCGGTGCAGGCCGCCAACCTGCGCACCGGGCAACCGACCGAGGACGCGCTGCTGGCCGGTCGGGCGGAGATCAGCGGCAAGGTCCGCGCCTCCCTGGACGGCAAGGACGTGACCGTGGCCCCCTTGAGCGTGCGCACCGGTGCCGTGGACCTGGCCGGCGCCCTCACCCTGAAGGACAACGTCCTGACTGCCGACCTGAAGGGCAGCGGCCAAGTGGTGGGCAGCCCCGCCAGCGTGGCCGCGCACGTGGTCAAGACCGGCCCCCGCCTGACGGTGCGGGACCTGGCGGCGGCGCTCGGTCCCAACAAGCTGGAAGGCGCGCTGGAGGCCGACCTGGACCGCCAGGTCGCCACCGGCAAGCTGGCCGCCACCTTCCCCGACCTGTCCAGCCTGGGCGCCCTGGCCGGCGCGCGGCTGGCCGGCCGGGCCAAAGCCGACATCGTCCTGGGCGCCTCGACCGCCGCGCCCGCGCGCGCGCCGGCCAGGCAAGCCAAGTCCAAGAAGGGCCAGCCCGCCCCGCCCCCGCCGCCACCGGCCAAGGGCGGCTCCGCGAAGGGCGCGCAGGGCGTGGACCTGAAGGTGACGCTGGACGACCTGGTGGTGGAGGACCAGCGCATCCACCAGGCCAGCCTGGCCGGCCGCATCGACGATGTGCTGGGCAGCCCCCGTCCCAACGTCACCTTGGCCGCCGACGGCATCGAGGCCGGCCAAGTGCTGGTGAACAAGGTGACGGCCGCCTGGCGCGGCACCCTGGGAGAGGGCGACATCACCCTGGCCCTGGATGGCACCACCGGCGTGGGCGGCGTGGGCCGCCGCCGCACCTTCCAGGTGGAAAGCGCCGGCCACCTGACCCAGCCGCCGGAACCGCGATCGCCCAAGGAAGGCAAATCCCCCACCGTGGCCCGGCTGGATCAGCTGAACGGCCGGCTGGACCAGACCACGCTGAAGCTGGCGGCCCCGGCCACCATCACCGTCGCCAAGGGCAGCGTGGCGGTGAAGGGCCTGGACGTGGCGCTGGGCACCGGCCGCATCCGCGCCGACCTGGCGCTGAACGGCAAGGAGGTGACAGCGCAGGTGGAGGCGACGGCCCTGCCCCTGGCGCTGGCGGCACTGGCCGACCCGGCGCTGACACTGGCCGGCACGCTGGACGCCAAGGTCACGGCCAGCGGCACCGCCGCCAATCCCACGGCCGACGCCACGGTCAGCATCCGGGGCCTGTCCATGCAGCAGCTGGCGGTGACCCTGGACAGCGGCGCCACCGAAGCGCCGGGCGCCGGCCCAGGGGTCGCCGGCAACGGTGCGCCCCCGGTCAGCGCCGCCGTGGCCAACAACCCGGCCAACGCCACCGGCGCCGACACCACCCCGGCGAAGAAGAAGGCGCTGGAGGTGAAGAACAGCGCCGACCGCCGGCTGAACGCCGACGCCACCTTCACCGCGGCCTGGCGCAACGGCCGGGTGCGCAGCACCCTGGCGGCCCGCACCGCCGACGGGGCGGTGGATCTGAACGCCGAGGCCGACACGCCGCTGGCCCTCAACCCGGAGACGATGTCGCCGGTGATGCAGGGGCCGGTCAGCGCCAAGATCAACGGCCGGACGGAACTGTCGCGCTACAACGATTTCCTGGCGGCCTCCGCCCAGCGCATCGGCGGCAAGGTCTCGGTCGACCTGGCCGTGGCGGGCACGGTGGCCGATCCGCAGGTCACCGGATCCGTCGACCTCATCAACGCGAAGTATGAGAACGGCGGCAGCGGCACCCAGATCTTCGACCTGAACGCCCACCTGGTGGGCGACGCCCGGGGCCTGGCGGTGGAGAAGTTCCACGGCAGCACGGCCGACGGCGGCGCCGTGGACCTTGGCGGCCGCATCAACCTGGGGGATCCCAACGCGCAGGAGAAGGCGCCGGTGGTGGACCTGCGCGTCACCACCAAGAACGCCCGCCTACTGCGCACCGACCCCATCACCGCCTGGGTCGACAGCGACCTGACGCTGAAGGGCTTCATGAACAAGCCGGACTTGGCCGGCACCGTGCGCCTGCGCGAGACCTGGGTGGGCCTGCCGGACAAGCCGCCGGCCGACGTGGCCGACCTGCCGGTGCGCTACGTCAACGGCCGTCCGCGCCAGCCGCAGGCGCAGATGGCGGCCACTGGCAAGGGCATGGTCGTCCACCTGAACGTGGACATCAAGGCGGCCAACCGCATCTACGTCCAGGGCCGTGGCCTGACGGCGGAGTTCGCCGCCACCATGCAGGCGCGCGGCACCAGCGCCGATCCGCACCTGACCGGCCGCGTCACCCTGGTGAAGGGCGATTTCAGCGCCCAGGGGCAGACCTTCACCCTGACCAAGAGCGACATCACCTTCACCGGCGACAGCGACCCCCTGCTGGACATCTCCGCCACCTCCACCAAGGCGGACTTCACCGCCATCCTGAACATCACCGGCCGGCTGTCCAAGCCGACGGTGGCCCTGACCTCGGACCCGCCGCGGCCGCAGGACGAGGTGCTGTCCCGCCTGCTGTTCGACAGGCCCATCAGCCAGATCAGCGCGCTGGAGGCCCTGCAGCTGGCCCAGGGCGTGGCCCAATTGTCGGGCGTGCTGGGCAGCGGGCCGGGCATCCTGGACAACGTGAAGCACAGCCTGGGCGTGGACCGGCTGGAATTCTCCAGCGCCGCCGTGGGCGCCAGCGGTTTCGGCACGGTCAGCGCCGGGCGTTACATCAACAGCCGGACCTACATCGGCGTCGCCCAGTCGGTGGGCAGCAGCGGCACCACCGTCACCCTGGAATACGCCCTCACCCCCCGCCTGCGCCTGAACGGCGCCGTCGGCAGCACGGACGACACCGTGGGCCTGAAGTACCAGTGGGATTATTAGTTTTGGTGTTCCTCAGGCGCCGGCGGGGCATCCGCCTCTTGGCTTGTCCTCGCTGCGCCAGCGGGCCGACAGGCCCGTAGCCCGCGACTGCGGGCGCCGCAGATTTACGGGGAGCGTCAGCAGACTGGAAATCGAGGATAGCCAAGTCCCCGGATGGGGACGCCGGCGCTTGAGGAACACGAACCAGCCCGCCGCCTGAGGAAACGCAAAAACTACTTACTGATAAAAGCCTCGACCAGATCCTGCAGGTTCTCCGGCACCAGGGAGAAGAAGCTGAGCAGGGCCATAAGCCCCACCACGCCCAGCACCACGCCAGTGCCCCGGTTGATCCACAGCACGGTGCGTGGCGTGAAATGGTGGCGGATGAGGAAGGTGCCGCCGCACAGGATGGACCACCAGGTCAGCGATCCCAGGAAGACGCCCAGGGTCATGGTGCCGGCCTTGGCATGGTCCAGCGCGCCGCCGAAGCCCACCACCACGGTGATGATGCCCATGATGGTGATGGGATTGGTGACGGTCAGGAACAGGCCGGTGCCCACGGCGCCGATCAGGTTGCTGGCGTCGGGCGGGCTGTTCTTGCGCTCGTGCGGTTCCTTCAGGAAGGAATGGATGGCGGCCCCCAGCAGGAAGATGCCGCCGATGAGGCGCAGTTCCTTCACATGGCCCAGCAGCGCGTCCAGGATGGCATTGACGCCGAAAGCCGCCACGCCGCCGAAGAAGCCGTCGGCCAGGGCCGAGCCGACACCGGTGGCGAGCCCGGCGATGATGCCCCGCTCCACCGTCCGCCGGATGCACAGGAGGCCGATGGGGCCGACCGGCGCCGCGATGGCCAATCCCAGGACGATACCCCGGATCAACACGCCGAAATCGTCGAACAATGCGGACTTTCCCTGAGAAGTAAGGCAGGCGGGATCCCCGGAGGGTCCCGGGAACGGACGCCGCGCTGACATGGGGCAGCCCCCGTGATGCAACATCGGCGCACCGGGCGCAACGCCTAAGGCGACCGACACCCCCGTCAAGATCGACGCGGGAGCCCCTTCACGGCATCGCGCCCAAGGAAAAGTAGGTCGGTGAAAGCCCGCCGCCAGGGGCGGGAACCGTCAGACCCCGCCGAACAGATCGCGCACCCCCAGCTCGTCACCCCGGCGCCGCTCCAGTTCCTGGGAATAGCGGCGCAGCGCGTAGGCCTCGGTCAAATAACCGACGATGCGGCGGCTGGACACCCCCTCCACCACCGGCAGGCTGTCGGCGTCCCAGTCGGCGAAGCGCTGCAGCGCCATGCGCACCGACTGGTCGGGCAGCAGGAAATGCTCCCGGTCCCGCGCCAGCTCGGCCACCGCCTGGTCAGCCGGCAATTCATGCTGCGGATCGTGTACGGCGTTCATGTCCACCCGGCCGGCGAAGGCCCCGGCGGCGTCCAGGACGAACACCGTCTTGGCGCTGCCGGGCGGGTAGTGGCCGCGCAACGCGCCCAGGGTGATGCCGGCCGGCACCGTCTTGGGGTCACCGCGCATCAGCCGGCCCACGGTCATGTCCTTGACCCAGCCGATGTCATGCCCGCCCCGGATCTGCACGCCGCGCTGATGGAAGCGCCAGGTGGCGAAGGAGTAGCCGAAGGTCTCGCGCACCAGCACGGTGGAGGCGATGACGCCCATCAGCACGCCGGCCGACGCGCGCAGGTCGCCCGTCAGCTCCAGCACCAGCAGCACCATGGTCACGGGCGCGCCGACCACGGCGGCGGCCAGCGAGCCCATGCCCACCAGCATGACGGCGGACCGCTGGGCCACCAGGTGGAAGGGCAGCATGGTGCCGATGTCGGCCACCATGCTGCCGAACAGGCTGCCCAACAGCAGGGAGGCGCTGAACAGGCCGCCGCGAAAGCCGGCCCCCAGGCACAGCGCCGACGCCACGATCTTGGCCAGCAGCATGGCCAGCGCCAAGCCCAGGCCGTAGCCGTGGTCGAAGCCATACTGCAGGGCCCCCTGCCCGCCGCCCAGCACGCCGGGCAGCGCCAGGGCCATGGGCCCCAGCAGCAGGCCGCCCAGGATGGGATGGACCGCGCGCGGCAGCGGCAGCTGGCGGAACACCCGTTCCGCGTAGGTCACGGCCTGCATGGTGAGGATGGCCAGCGCGCCGGCGGCCAGCCCCACCAGCAGGAAGGTGACGAAGTCGCCGCCCCGGATGACCGGCGGCTCCGCCAGGATGAACAGCGCCGGCCGGTTCAGCGCCATCTGCGCCACCTGGTTGGCCACCACGGCGGCCACACAGACCGGGGCCAGGGTGGCCAGGGTGTAGGTGCCGATCACCAGCTCATAGGCGTAGAAGGCCCCGGCCAGGGGGGCGGAGAAGGCGGCGGAGATGGCGGCCGCCGCGCCACAGCCCACCAGGGTGCGCAGATCGTTGCGCCGCAGGTTCAGCCGCCGCCCGAAGTTGGAGGCCATGCCCGCCCCGGTCTGGGTGAACGCGGCCTCCATCCCCACCGACCCACCGGCCCCGTGGGACACGACGATGGACAGGGTCAGGCGCAGGCTGTCGCGCAGCGACATGCGCCCGCCATAGAGGGCGTTGGCCTCGATGGGGTCGACCGTGTCGCGGGCGCGGCGGAACAGCAGGCCCAGCCCCGCCAGCAGGGCGCCGCCCACCACCGGCGCCACCAGCGTCAAGGCGGAGGGGATGAACAGCGCGCTGCTGATGTGCTCCCCGAAGGGCACCTTGAAGGCCAGGCTGTGCAGCGCCAGAACCAGGGCGTGCAGGCCCGCGACCACGAGGCCGACGGCGACGCCCACCGGCAGGCTGAGCAGGGCCAGCGACAGTTCGGACGAACGCAGGCCCTTGGGTGTGAGCGCATGGGTCAACGCCCGCCAGGCGACGGGCAGACGGCGGCTACCGGCGCGGCGGCGGGGATGCGGCCCCGGGGCGGCGGGACCGCCCGCCTCAGCCTCCAGGCCGGACTCCGGGCCCGGGGAGGCGGCCGGCGTCGGGGAGGAAGGCGGGTGGGTGTCCATGTCACGGAACAGAAATAAGGGGGTATAGCGGAAATGAGGGCCACGGCCGGCCTGGACAAGGGTGCGGTCGGCCGATCGCACCGGTGTGGCGGATAAAAGCGGCGCTTCCATGGAAAAAGGGCGGCCATCCCGCGAGGGATGCCGCCCTTTACGCCCAAACGACGCGGAACGCCAGCTCAGCCGAAACGGCCGGTGATGTACTGCTCCGTCTTCTCTTCCTTGGGTGCCGTGAAGATGGTGTCGGTGGCGCCGTATTCCACCAACTCGCCCAGGTACATGAAGGCGGTGAAGTCGGAGACGCGGGCCGCCTGCTGCATGTTGTGGGTGACGATGGCGATGCAGTAGTCCGGCTTCAGCTCGTCCACCAACTCCTCGATCTTGGAGGTGGAGATGGGGTCAAGGGCCGACGTCGGCTCGTCCAGCAGCAGCACGGCCGGGCGCACGGCCACGGCGCGGGCGATGCACAGGCGCTGCTGCTGGCCGCCCGACAGCGACAGGCCGCTCTGGCGCAGCTTGTCCTTCACCTCGCCCCACAGCGCCGTCTTGCGCAGGGCCTCCTCGACGCGCACGTCCATCTCGGCGCGGCCCAGCTTCTCATAAAGCCGGATGCCGTAGGCGACGTTGTCGTAGATCGACATGGGGAAGGGCGTCGGCTTCTGGAACACCATGCCGACGCGGGCGCGCAGCAGGTTCAGGTCCTGCTTGGGCGACAGCAGGTTCTCGCCGTCCAGCAGCACCTCACCCTCCGCCCGCTGGTTGGGGTAGAGGTCATAGATGCGGTTCAGGATGCGCAGCAGCGTGGACTTGCCACAGCCCGACGGGCCGATGAAGGCCGTCACCCGCTTGTCGAACAGGGGCAGGTTGATGTGCCGCAAGGCATGGAAGGTGCCGTAGTAGAAGTTCAGGTCGCGGACGCTGATCTTTTCACGCATGTCGCCGTCGGTGGCGAGGGCCGCCTGGGACTGTTCCGCCGTCATGGAAAGCGCGGTCATGGGGATCACTGGCCTTTCTTGGTGCCGATGGAAGCGAGCATGCGCGCGCCGACGTTGAGCGCGAGGATGGCGACCGTGATGATGAGCGAACCACCCCAGGCCAGGCGCTGCCAGTCCTCATAGGGGCTGAGGGCGAACTGGAAGATGGTGACCGGCAGGTTCGCCATCGGGGCGTTCATGTTGACGCTCCAGAACTGGTTGTTCAGGGCGGTGAACAGCAGGGGGGCCGTCTCGCCGCTGATGCGGGCCACGGCCAGCAGGACGCCGGTCATGATGCCGCTGCGGGCGGCGCGGTAGGTCACCTGCACGATGACCTTCCAGCGCGGGGCGCCCAGCGCGGCGGCCGCCTCACGCAGCGAGCCGGGAACCAGGTTCAGCATGTCCTCGGTGGTGCGCACCACCACGGGGATGACCAGCACGGCCAGCGAGATGCAGCCCGCCCAGGCGGAGAAGTGGCCCATGGGGACCACGACGATGGTGTAGATGAACAGGCCGACGATGATGGACGGCGCCGACAGCAGGATGTCGTTGATGAAGCGCGTGACCTCGGCCAGCTTCGTGCCCTTGCCGTATTCGGCCAGGTAGGTGCCGGCCATGATGCCGATGGGCGTGCCGATGGCCATGCCCAGGACGGTCATGACCAGGCTGCCGAAGATGGCGTTCAGCAGGCCGCCGGCGCTGCCCGGGGGCGGCGTCATCTGGGTGAACAGCGACACGCTGATGGCGCTGAGGCCGTTGATCAGCAGGACGGCCAGGATCCACACCAGCCACAACAGGCCGAAGGCGGCGGCGCCGATGGCCAGGCCCATGGTGATGGTGTTGGAAACCTTGCGCCGCTTGTAACGGCCCATGGCGAAGTTGGTGCCCGGGGGCGAGGTGTCGGTGACAGCCATGGATCAGGTCCCCGCCTTGCGGTTCATGCGGACCAGCATCAGCTTGGCCAGGGCCAGCACGATGAAGGTGATGACGAAGAGCACCAGGCCCAACGCGATCAGCGACGAGGTGTAGGTCTCGCCCACCGCCTCCGTGAACTCGTTGGCGATGGCGGCCGAGATGGTGGTGCCTGGCGCCAACAGCGAACTGGCGATGTGGTGGGAGTTGCCGATGACGAAGGTGACCGCCATGGTCTCGCCCAGCGCGCGGCCCAGGCCCAGCATGACGCCACCCACCAGCCCAACGCGGGTGTAGGGGATGGTGATGTCGCGCACCACCTCCCACGTCGTGGCGCCCAGGCCATAGGCGCTCTCGCGCAGCATGGCGGGCATGGTCTCGAACACGTCGCGGGTGATGGAGGTGATGAAGGGCAGGATCATGATGGCCAGGATCAGGCCGGCGGTCAGGACGCCGATGCCGTAGGGCGGGCCCTTGAACCAGACGCCGATCCCGGGAACGGTGCCCAGGGTGTTGATCAGGAAGGGCTGGACCGTCCGCTGCAGGAAGGGCGCGAACACGAACAGGCCCCAGATGCCGTAGATGATGCTGGGGATGCCCGCCAGCAGTTCCACCGCGATGCCGATGGGCCGCTTGGCCCAGGCCGGGCACAGCTCGGTCAGGAAGATGGCGATGCCGAAGCTGACGGGCACGCCCACCAGCATGGCGATGGCCGAGGTGACCAGCGTGCCATAGATGGGGGCCAGCGCGCCGAACTTCTCGGTCACCGGATTCCAGATTTCGGTGCCAACGAAGCCGAAGCCGAAGGCCTTCAAGGCCGGCAAGGCACCGTGGATGAGGGAGATGATCACGCCGCCCAGCAGCGTCAGCACCAAGAGGGCGAAAAACAGGGTGGCGCCGCGAAACAGGAAGTCGTTGCGGCGTTGCGTGCGCGCCTGCGGGCTCGCCGCGCTGATGTCCGATGCCTTTACCGCCATGTCCACCAAAGCACCCCTCCGGCCATAGGCCCTGCGATGACAAGAAACGCGATGACCTAAAAAACCCGGATGTTCAAAAGGAAACCCACAAAGCGGGAGAGGAGCCGCTGTCGACCCCCCTCCCCTCTCTGTCCGCCGACCGCGACGGCCGGTGGCGGCTTCCTTTTACCCGAGGACTCTTACTTCGACCAGACGGCCTTGCCGTCGGCGGCCTTGATCGTGCCCCAGGACTTCTGGACCTGGGCGACGACGGAGGCCGGCATCGGCACGTAGTCCAGCTGCTCGGCGGCCGGGCCGCCGCTGCTGTAGGCCCAATCGAAGAA
>NZ_BACU01000368.1 GCF_000333275.1 Azospirillum sp. B4
GGGACACGCCGACGGTGGCGCTGCCGTCCGCCAAGGCGCGCAGCACTGCCTGGTTGGTGTTGGCCGGGGCCAGGGGGGTGACGGTGCCGTAATGATCGCGGGCGATGTCCCACAGGCGACGGTCGTCGTCGGGCGCGTAGACGGCCACGGCGAACGGCCCCTGGATCAGGGTCATGGCGGCGATCATCTCACGCCAGATGCGCACGATGGCGGCCACGGGCACACTGCCCTGGTGGCGGGCCACCAGGCGGCGCAGAATGCCGGCCTCCCGCCCCGGCCGGATGAAGACCTTGGCGCCGGCCTTGGACTGGGCGATGCGTTCCACCACCCGGGCGCGCTTCATGATGAGATCGTGGATGGCCACATCGATTTCATCGATTTCACGGCGCAGGGCATCGATGGAAGGGCTGACAGGGGGCATGGACGGATTCGGATTTAGGACCTGAAATGACTGAGTCTTAGAGCCTGCCCCCCGCAAAATCAAAGAAAACGTTGACTTGGCATGGCCCGCCTTCCTAGTCATGCAGGCTGGTTTAAAAGGCCCTCATGCGATGATCACCCCGCCCGCCTACACGGATAGCTCCAGCGCCCCGTCCGCCGCCCCGGCCCTGCCCGGGCATCGCATGGTGCTGGGCGCCGTGTCCCCCATGGCGCTGGATGGCGGCGGGCACCTAGGCCCGTTCACCGTGGCCTACCAGACCTACGGCACCCTCAACGCCGACAAGTCCAACGCCATCCTGGTGTGCCACGCCCTGACGGGCGACCAGTATGTGGCCGATCGCCATCCCATCACCGGCAAGCCCGGCTGGTGGGAGATGCTGGTGGGCCCGGGCAAGCCGGTGGACACCGACCGCTTCTTCGTCATCTGCAGCAACGTCATCGGCGGCTGCATGGGCTCCCACGGCCCCATGACGTGAACCCGGCGACGGGCCAGGCTACGCCATCGATTTCCCCGTCATCACCATCGGCGACATGGTGCGGGCGCAGAAGCTGCTGATCGACGCGCTGGGCATCGACCAGCTGTTCTGCGTCATCGGCGGCTCCATGGGCGGGATGCAGGTGCTGCAATGGGCCGTGGCCTATCCGGAGCGGGTGTTCGCCGCCGTGCCCATCGCCACCGCCGCCCGGCATTCCGCCCAGAACATCGCCTTTCACGAGGTGGGGCGCCAGGCCATCATGGCGGACCCGGAATGGCGCGACGGCGCCTATCAGCGGGCGGCCACCAACCCGGCGCGCGGCCTGGCCGTGGCCCGCATGGCGGCCCACATCACCTACCTGTCCGAGGCGGCGCTGCACCGCAAGTTCGGCCGCAACCTGCAAAGCCGCCAGGCCATCACCTTCGGCTTCGACGCCGATTTCCAGGTGGAAAGCTACCTGCGCTACCAAGGGGCCAGCTTCGTCGACCGGTTCGACGCCAACAGCTACCTCTATATCACCCGCGCCATGGATTATTTCGATCTGGCGGCGGAGCACGGCGGCCAGTTGGCCCAGGCCTTCCGCGTGGGGGGCAAGGGCACGCCGGTGCGCTTCTGCCTGGCCAGCTTCTCCAGCGACTGGCTGTTCCCCACCTCCGAGTCGCGGGCGGTGGTGCACGCCCTGAACGCCGTGGCCGCCAACGTCAGTTTCGTGGAGATCGAAACGGACAAGGGCCACGACGCCTTCCTGCTGGATGAGCCGGAGTTCCACCAGGTCATGCGCGGCTTCATCAACGGCTGCGCCGACCATCGCGGCCTGAAACGGCGGGTGTGATCATGGACGCCACGGTCATCCCTCCCCGCACCGACATCCGCGGCGACCTGCGCCGCATCGCCGACATGGTCAGCGCCGGGTCCCGCGTCCTGGACGTGGGCTGCGGTGACGGGGCGCTGTTGGATCTGCTGACCCGGGAAAAGGGCGTGGACGGGCGCGGCATGGAGCTGGGCATGGACGGCGTGCGCGCCTGCGTATCGCGCGGCCTGTCCGTCATCCAGGGCGACGCCGACACCGACCTGAAGGATTATCCCAGCGACGCCTTCGACTACGTCATCCTGTCTCAGACCCTGCAGGCGACGCGTGACCCGCGCGGCGTGCTGCTGCAGATGCTGCGCATCGGCCGGCGCGTCATCGTCTCCTTCCCCAACTTCGGCTACTGGCGGGTGCGCCTGGCCCTGCTGCTGACCGGGCGCATGCCGGTGACCGACCGGCTGGGCTTCCAGTGGTGGGAGACACCCAACATCCATTTCTGCACCATCGCCGACTTCATCGCCCTGTGCGCTCAGCTGGGCGGGGTGACGGTGGAGCGCAGCGCCATCCTGGACCACGACGGCCACCAACTGACCAGCGACGCCACCACCTGGCGCGCCAACTGGTCGGGTGAGCAGGGTGTGTTTTTATTGCGGCGAGATTAGCTTTACCCGTCAGTGCGGGGCGCTTGCGTCCGCCTATCCGGCTCAATCCTCGTAGGCGATGGTATCGACCAGACGGGCGAAGGTGCCGTCCGACAGCTGAAAGCGCACCCAGCGGAAGCGGCTGGCGTGGATGGGCACCTCGGCGGACCGGTTGGCGCGCGTCGTCAACTCCAGGGCCGGGGGTGCAGCCTCGAACCAACCCTGGTCCGGCAGGGCGGCCTCCGCCGCCACGATGTCCTCGGTGGCGTACGGCCAGAGGGAGGTGCCCAGCAGGTCAGCCCGGCCCCGGCCGAAGTCCCGCTCCCGCGCCGGCGACAGGGCCAGCAGGGTGTGCGTCAGGTCGCAGACCAGATGGACCGCGCCGGCGGACTGGTTGACCAGGCGGGCCAGCTCCCGGTCGGCGGCGCTGTCCAGGCCGGCGCGCATCAGCAGGCGGATGGCGGTCTGCTCCTCGGCGTCCGGCACCAATGCCCCCGATTCCCAGCGTGAGACCGTGGCCTGGGACACGCCCAGCACCTCCCCCGCATGGGCCTGCTTCATGCGGCGCAGGGTGCGCCACATCCGGAGCGAAGGCCCCAGGTGCGACACGGGGCCGATGACGGCGGCGATGCTGCGGCCCATGGGTGACGACGTCCTGCTTGTCCACGCATATCTTATTCACGGCCTTTCGCCGCCGGCCATGCCAAAAAAGGAGCCCCCCCGCGTGCTCGGGGCGTCATTCTTTCGAGGGCATCATGGACAGCCGCTGGGTCAGGATCGTCTGGTTCTATGGGGTGGGCGTCATCGCCGCCGCCCAGCTGGGCAAGATGTCGGCCCTGATTCCCCTCATCTCCCGCGACCTGGGGCTCAGCCTGACGGTGGCGGCGCTGGTGATCTCCTTGCTGGAAATCGGCGGCGCCGGCTTCGGTCGCATCGCCGGCGGCCTGATCCAGCGGGCGGGCCGCCGCCCGGCCCTGCTGGCCGGCACCGCCTTCCTGGCGGTGGGCGGCGTGGGTGAGAGCCTGGCGCAGGGCCCGGCGGCCCTGATCGCCTGGCGGGTGCTGGAGAGTGCCGGATACCTGACCACCGTCATCGCCGCCCCCATGCTGATCCTGGAGACGGCGACCCCGCGCCAGCGCGGCGTGGCCCTGGCGCTGTGGAGCAGCTTCGTGCCGGTGGGCCTGGCGCTGGGCGCCATCCTGTCCGGCTGGGCGGCGGAGCTGTGGTCCTGGCGCGGCGCCCTGCTGGGTGGCGGCCTGGTGGCGGCGGGCGCGCTGGCGCTGTCCCTGCCCATGACGGCCGGCGTCGGTGCCCGGGTGCGGGGCGCGGGGGCCGGCGGCACGGCCCCCACCCGCCGGGCCTGGGCCCTGGCCGTGGGCTTCGGCTGCTACACCACGTTCGAGGTCGGCCTGCTGGGCATGCTGCCCACCTTCCTGGTGGACCAGACGGGCGCCAGCGCCGACACCGCCGGCCTCATCACCGGTGTCGCCTCCTTCGCCACGGTGGCCGGCAGCGGGGTGGCCGCCTGGTGGAACCACCGCAACCATGGCCGCAACCTGGCGCGCGGATCCTCCTTCGCCCTGATGGCGGTCAGCATCGTGGCGCCGGCCCTGCTGCTGTTCCTGGTGTTCGGGCCCAAGCCCGACCTCGGCACCGCCGCCGTCGTGGTCATCGCGCTGAACGCCCTGTCCGGCATCTATCCCGGCCTGGCCTTCGCCCTGCTGCCGGCCGTGGCGGGATCGGACCGGGGCCTGCCCGCCGCCAACGGCCTGCTGACCCAGTTCGGCGCCAGCGGCTCCCTCATCGGCCCGCCGCTGTTCGCGGCCTGCGCCAGCCATTGGGGCTGGGCCAGCGCCGCCGCCTGCGGCCTGGCCGCATCCCTGCTCTGCCTGGCCTTGATGCGGGCGGCGGGGGTATCGTCTTCTTCAGGGACGGAAGTGAGCGGTGTACCGATCACAGACCGCTGATGCGCCCCATCTTGTACTGCCGAACGACCCAACGGCCGAGAAGGATGAAAACACTGGAGCCAGCCATCATGACGCACGGAATGCCGATGGCCACCCAAGCCGGCTCAGGCTGCCCTGTGACCCGGTCGATGCCTCGGTATCCGAAAATGGCCGCCGCTAAAAAGAACGAAAAGCCCGCCAGGAACACCACCGTGCCCAGGCATAACCATCCGTAGCCCATCCGGCGGATTCTATAGTCATGAGGCGTCATATCCTCTTCAGCCACCATGCCCTCCGCCCTGCTCGTAGCTTGCCGGTTCCCACCTACGCCATAGCCGACTATAGACAAACCCTCTTTCCACACAGCCGTTATTTCCAGGAAAGCCATGTCGTCCGCCGCATCTATCTCTCTACAGCCCCGCGTCATCGCCCTGGATGGCGACGACACGCTTTGGCACAACGAAGCCATGTTCTCGACCTCGTATGCCGAGTTCCGCGACCTGCTGCTGCGCCACAGCGACCTGGACCAGGCCACCATCGACACCCGCCTGCTGGAGATCGAGCGGCGCAACCTGGTGACCTACGGCTACGGCATCAAGGGCTTCACCCTGTCGATGATCGAAACCGCCCTGGAACTGACGGAAGGGCGCATCCCCGGCATCGCCATCGAGACGCTGGTGCAGCGCGGCCGCGCCATGCTGGCCCATCCGGTGGAGCTGATCGACGGCGCGGTGGACGTGATCGAAACCCTGCGGGCGCGGGACCATGAGGTGTGGCTGATCACCAAGGGCGACCTGTTCGACCAGGAAAGCAAGATCGCCCGGTCGGGCCTGGCCGACCTGTTCCACCGCATCGAGATCGTGTCGGAAAAGGACGACGCCACCTACCGCCGCCTGCTGGACCGCCATGGCGTGGAGCCCGGCGACTTCGCCATGGCCGGCAACTCCCTGAAGTCCGACGTCCTGCCGGTCGCGGCCCTGGGCGGCCTGGGCTTCCATGTGCCCTACCACACGACCTGGGCACACGAGATGGTGTCCGGCCCCATCCCCCACCGCTATACCGAGCTATCATCCTTACGTGAATTGCCGAGCGCGTTAGGGTCCAGGTAAGGAATCGACTCGGGGAGGACGAGGGGTGGCGCACCTTTGGCGCGAAGGCGGTACCCCACCCGGGGAGTGGACCTAACCTCAGGAAATTGCTGGCCATTCCGGCAAGCAACAGGCGCCCCTCACCCCGGGGCGCCCAAGCCTTCCCCTTGCTTATTCCAGAGATCATCTGTAAATATTTCGGCAGATAAAATACCTCGATCACATATGATCACAAATATCCTGTGAGCCTCTATTTTCCCTATCTGGTAAGCTATCCTTAAAATCCAATCTCGACATATTGGCTATCTCCTTGTTTTACACCGAAATATTAAATAAATATGCGTAGCTAAAAATGGCTGCCCACAACATGACGAATGGAACAATAAATTCATCCATCAGCGACGTCTGGCTGAAATCAAATGGCCGCCCGCATGGCTTTGACAATTTACGCACCCTCCTCGCCATTTCCGTTATTTTATGGCACGCCATTCATGTGTGCCACGGCCTGGAAGCAGAGAACTGGTTCTGGTCAGGCCCCTTTCGGCCGTTGGTTTATTTTATAGTTCCAGGATTTTTCGCCCTCAGTGGCTTTCTTGTCGCCAGTAGCTTCTACCGGAATGATCTCATTTCATTCGCAACATTGCGATTTATCAGGATCTACCCAGCACTCGTCTTTGAGGTTCTGTTATCAGCCCTGATCATCGGGCCCGCTGTAACCGTACTTTCCTTAGATGAGTATTTCTCAGACAGCACATTCTATAAGTATTTCTTCAACTCCATTGGCTGGATTCACTACCATCTGCCAGGAACATTCGCCGATATTCCGGCCGGCAATGTCGTCAATACCCAGCTGTGGACCATCCCGTACGAGCTGGAGTCCTATTTACTGATCTTCCTCTTTGGCCTCTTCGGGCTGCGCCGGCGGCCGGCTGGCTTCCTTCTGGCGGCCCTGGCCGCCAACGCCGCCCTTATACTCCTGACGTGCACCGTGGGCCCGCTGCCGGCCATCGAGGCGCGGCCGCCGGGGCGAATGCTGGTGCTGTGCTTCATCTTCGGAGCGGCGCTGTTCCTGCTGCGGGACAGGATCCCGGTCAGCCTGCCGGCCTTCCTGGCCGCCACCGCCCTCTATTCCGCGCTGATATTCCACCCCGCCGGCATCTATTTGGCGCCCTTTTTCGTGGCTTATTCGACGGTTTATCTGGGTTTGCTGAACGTCCGGATTCCGGTGCTGGGCGGCCTGTCCAAATATTCCTACGGCATCTACCTGTACGGCTTCCCCATCCAACAGGTGGTCGCCCACGCCTTCCCCGACCGACGCGACTGGTGGTTCAACGCTGGCGTCAGCTTAATCCTGACCCTGATCCCAGCCGCCCTGTCCTGGCACCTCCTGGAGCGAAGGATCGATCAGCGCAAACGGCGGATCGTGGACGCCGTGAGGTCGCTACACCTATGGAAACGGACCGGCGGGCCGGTGGCCTCACCGGAGCCGTAAGGCCGGTCCGACCCTAGTAATGAAACCGGCACTGGGCGATCTGGATTTCCTGCTCATCGCCCTTGCCGCGCACCCGGTAGACCAGCCTGTGTTCCTGGGTGATGCGGCGCGACCACCAGCCGGCGAGATCACCCTTCAGCGCCTCCGGCTGGCCGACGCCACGAAACGGGTCACGGCGGATGTCCTTGATGAGGCCATTGACCTTGCGCAGCGCGTCCATGTCCTGGGACTGCCAATGCAGGTAGTCGTCCCAGGCTTGCGCCGTGAACCTCAGTTGCATCAGTCGAGATCGTCAGGCAGGTCCGTGGTGACGAATTCGCCGGCATCGGCGGCGGCGATGGAGGCCAGCAGGCGTTGCGCATTCCGGGGACTGCGCAGCAGATGCAGCGTCTCCATCATGCCGTTGAACTCATCCTCGGCGATCACCACGACCGACCGGCCGCCCTGTCGCGTCACCACCAAGGGCGCACGGCTGTCGCACGCCGCATCCAGGTGCGCCTTCATGTTCTGGCGGAATTCGGTGTAGCTGACGTGGGACATGGAGCGCGACCCTTTCAAAGCCCATCTGTACAGATATACGTACATAGCCGCCCTTACAAGGGCGGCGCCCCAGCGGCTGCCAAAATGAAGGCTTCGAAGGCGGGCGACGGGCGCACGTGATGATCCGCCAGGTAATGGCGAAAGCCCCCTGGCCAGGTCCAGAGATCGAAGGTCAAATCCTCAAAGCCGTTGCGGCAGCCGCATAGGCGGCAAAGGGACATGCCGCGATAGGCGAAACGGTCGGCCCGCCGCTCCACGTCGTCCAAAGCCCGCAGGAACGTGGCCTGCCCTGCCCAGTCCGGGTCGGGCGCCGGCCAGGGCATCTGGCTATCCTCGGCCCGGGTTTGGCGCCAATATCCTTCGCGCCTCGGCGGCTCGGCACGGAAGGCGCCCAATTCACCTTCCGTCGCCGGAAGGTAGATGGCCACGCCCTCGTTCTCCAGCGTCACCGCCGCGAAGGTTGGGGATGGATCCAGCGACGGGATTGTCCGCAACGCGGCACGCAGCTTGCGGCCCGGCACCTGTGGATGAGGAACCATCCGATAGTCCATGTGCAGGGCCCAGACGTGCTGGAACAGATCCACGCCTTGCACCGCGACCGTTCCGGCTTTCGCTGGGTCGCGCGTCAGCTTTGGGAAATATCCCACTCCCGCGAACCGCCAGAACTCCGCCATCGGCATCTCTCACCCCAGCGCCAGGTCGTCGCGGTGGATCATCTCATCCCGGCCGCGCCAGCCCAGGCTGGCCTCGATCTCGGCGCTGCGGCGGCCCTGGATGCGGCGGGCGTCGTCGCTGGAATAGGCCACCAGGCCTCGGGCGATGATGCGGCCCGCCTGGGTGCGCACCGCCACCAGGTCGCCGCGCTCGAAAGCCCCCTCCACCTCGCGCACGCCGGCGGGCAGCAGGCTGCCGCCGCGCGCCAGGGCCTGGGCGGCACCGTCGTCCACCACCAGGGAACCGGCGGGCTTCAGGGAACCGGCGATCCAGCGCTTGCGCGCCGTCTGGGGCCCGGCTGACGGCAGGAACCAGGTGCACAGGGCGCCGCCCTCCTCCACCGGCCGTTCCAGCGCCGCCAGGGGATGGTCGCGCTTGCCCGAGACGATGGCCATGCGGCAGCCGGCGGCGACGGCGATTCGGGCGGCGGCGATCTTGGTCACCATGCCGCCGCTGCTGTAGCCGGCGGGCGGCTCACCCGCCATCGCCTCGATCTCGGCTGTCACCTCGGTCACCACCGGCAGGTGCTTGGCCTCGGGGTCCTTGCGCGGGTCGGCGGTATAGAGGCCGTCGATGTCGGACATGAGGACCAGGGTGTCGGCGCTGATCATCTGCGCCACCCGGGCGGCCAGCCGGTCGTTGTCGCCGAAGCGGATCTCGGCGGTGGCCACGGTGTCGTTCTCGTTGATCACGGGAACGGCCCCCAGCTTCAGCAGGGTCTCGATGGTGGCGCGGCCGTTCAGATGGCGGCGGCGGTCCTCGGTATCATCCAGGGTCAGCAGCACCTGGGCCACGGTGATGTCATGCCGGGCCAGGGTTTCCTGATAGGCGTGGGCCAGGCGGATCTGGCCGGTGGCGGCGGCGGCCTGCTTTTCCTCAAGCTTCAGCGGGCGGCCCACCAGGCCCAGATGTTCCCGCCCCACGGCAACGGCGCCGGAGGAGACGATGACCACATCCACGCCCCGGCGGCGCAAGGCGGCCACGTCGTCACAGACGCCGTCCAGCCAGTCGCGACGAATCTGATGGGTCCCGCCATCGACCAGCAGGGCGGAGCCGATCTTGATGATCAGGCGCTTGGCCTGCTGGATCGGCGGGACATCAAGCAACGCCGCCGCACCGGTTTGGGAAACTTCCGTGCGGGCGGCGGCGTCGTTCATTTTCTAACGTGTCCCTTTGTCGGCCTGGGAAATGTCATCCAGGGGATTGTACCGCGCCCTGTATGCCTTGCTCCGCGCTTCCTCGCCATCCATCAGGCGCGCAGCCTTGATCTGCTCCAGAAGCGCATACAGCACGTCGGGCACATGCTCGCCGGTGGCGCCGGACAGCACCATCACCGGCTTCTTGGCGGAACGGCGCAGCTTCAGCTTCTTTTCCGCCAGCTCTTCCTCGGTCAGGGCGTCGACCTTGTTGAGCGCCACGATCTCCGGCTTTTCCGCCAGGCCGCCGCCATAGGCGCGCAGTTCGCGGCGGATGGTGCGGTAGGCCTTCTGCACATCCTCCTGCGTGCCGTCCACCAGGTGCAGCAGTACGCGGGTGCGCTCCACATGGCCCAGAAAGCGGTCGCCCAGGCCGTGGCCCTCATGCGCGCCCTCGATCAGGCCCGGGATGTCGGCCACCACGAACTCCTCCTCACCCGCGCGCACCACGCCCAGGTTGGGCACCAGGGTGGTGAAGGGGTAGTCGGCGATCTTCGGCCGGGCGCGCGACACGGCCGCCAGGAAGGTGGACTTGCCGGCGTTGGGCAGCCCCACCAGGCCGACATCGGCGATCAGCTTCAGGCGCAGCCACACCCAGCGCTCCTCCCCCGGCCAGCCGGGGCCGGCCTTGGTGGGCGCGCGGTTGGTGGAGGTCTTGAAGTGGGCGTTGCCGAAGCCGCCGTCGCCGCCCTTCAGCAGCACGATGCGCTGGCCCACCTCCATCATGTCGGCCAGCACCGTCTCCTGGTCCTCATCCAGGACCTGGGTTCCCACCGGCACCTTCAGCACCATGGGTTCGCCGGCCGCACCCGACCGGTCGCGGCCCATGCCGTGGCCGCCGCGCTGGGCCTTGAAGTGCTGCTTGTAGCGATAGTCGATCAGCGTGTTCAGGCCGTCCACGGCCTCGATCACGATGTCGCCGCCGCGTCCGCCGTTGCCGCCATCCGGCCCGCCGAACTCAATGAACTTCTCCCGCCGGAAACCGACGCAGCCGGGGCCGCCGTCACCGCTCTTCAGGTAGATTTTGCACTGGTCCAGGAACTTCATGATGGGCGGGCCTTATATAATGGTCTTCGATCCGAAGGGGATCGAAGCCCCCTCAATCGCCGGGCGCCGGCATCCGCCGGCTTGGCTTCCTCGCTGCGCCCCCCTTTACACTAACTGGGCGGTGCTCGCTCCGGCGGACGCGGTCGCGTCCTAGGAAAATGGAACGATGGCGGCCGAAGCGTCAGGCGACGCGCGGCAAATGCAAATCGGGGGGACGGTCACCCGTCCCCCCGATCAGAGTCAAAACACCTGGTGCCGAAGCGGCAGGTCACTCGGCGGCGAGGGCCACCGGCTCCTGGGCCAGCTCGACGGACACGTAGGTGCGGCCCTGACGGCCGGTGTGGAACTTCACGGCGCCATCGGCGGTCGCGAAAATGGTGTGGTCCTTGCCCAGGCCCACGTTGGCGCCGGGGTGGAACTTCGTGCCGCGCTGGCGGACGATGATGTTGCCGGAAACGACGGCTTCACCGCCGAAGGCCTTCACGCCCAGACGACGACCGGCGCTGTCACGACCGTTGCGGGAGCTACCGCCTGCCTTTTTATGTGCCATCTCGAATACTCCTTGAAATCAGGGGCTCGGCTGCCGATCAGGCGCCGGCCTGGATGTCGGTGATGCGCAGGATCGTCAGGTCCTGACGATGGCCATTCTTGCGGCGGTAGTTCTGCCGGCGCTTCTTCTTGAAGATGATAATGTGCGGCGCGTGGGCCTGGGCAACCACGGTGGCCGTCACGGCGGCGCCAGCCACCAGCGGGGTGCCGACGGTGGTGGTGCCGGCATCGCTGACCAGCAGGACCTCGTCCAGCTTCAGGGAGGCGCCGGCTTCACCCGCCAGCTTCTCAACCTTAATGACGTCGCCGGCCGCGACCTTGTACTGCTTACCGCCGGTGCGGATGACTGCGAACATTCTAGCCCACCACTGATCTGGCCGGGCCCAGCCGAGAGTGGCCAGCGCCCACGCAAAACGGAACGACGGGACCTAGCACAGGACCCGTTTCTAAGAGAGCGCGCACTATACAGGCGACCCGGCCCCTGTCAAGCACCCCCAATACGAGTCCGCGCGGAATCCCCGCGCCCGGCACCGTTGCGGGATTCTCAGGGCTTGTCGTCCGGGTCCATGACGCCGCCGGCGGAGGCCACCAAGCGGGGCATCAGCCGGCGTTCCGCCGCCAGGCCGGAGAAGGCCGGCTGGGCCACCGTGGGCGCCATGCGGCGGCGCGGCTCCACCACCCGGGTGGCGGTGGTGGCGTAGATCTGCTTGCTGGCCTCGACGATCTGGACGCCGGCGAAGGCCTTGAACCAGCGGGCGCCCAGGTTCTCCACCGCCCCGGCCGACGCCATGAAGAAGCGCGACTTCACCGGCGGCATGAACAGGGCCGAGGTCTCGCGCTCAGGCACGAACAGGTTGGCGCGCAGGACGCGGCGCAACTGGCCGGTGGAGAAGGGGGAGCCGTGGCCGAAAGGCGTGCGGTCGGTGCGGGCCCAGATGCCGCGCCGGTTGGGCACGACGGCGATGAGACGCCCGCCGCCCGCCAGCACGCGCCAGATCTCCTGCATCATGGGCTTCAGGTGTTCCGTAAACTCCAGCCCATGGACCAGCAGCACCCGGTCGACCGACATGCTGGGGAACGGCAGTTCCGATTCCTCGCCCAGGGTCACCAGGCCAGGCCCTTCCGGCGGCCAGAAGACCACGCCCTGGGCGGCCGGCATGACAGCCATCACCCGCTCAGCCTCGCTGAGGAAGGGACGCAGGAAGGGGGTGGCGTAGCCGATGCCCAGCACCCGCTGGCCGCTGACATCGGGCCACAGCTCACGCAGGCGGCGGCGGACCAGCCGGCGGACCACCTGGCCCAGGCTGCTTTCGTAGAATTCGCGGAGGTCGACGACATCATTGTACATCCGGGGCATGCTAGCATGGGTGAGGGCGTTCGCCTATTAGGCCGCCGGCCCTAATGCCTTTCGCCCACGCCTGCGACGCGGCGGCCGCTTGTGGCGGCGCGAATCGGGTCTTACCTTCATTTGATCGTTCCGGGAGGCACCGCCATGTTCCGCTCACCCCACGCCCTGATCGCAGCCGCCTTGTCCACGAGCTTGCTGGCCGGTTGCGCCAGCGACCAGAATACCGGCGGCGCCCATGACGGAGCGGGCGCCGCGCAGACGGCGGCTGCCGAGTCGCGGGACCGGGGGCAGATGTGCATTCCCGTGCGCACCATCCGCCGGACTGAGGTCATTGACGACCGCACCATCCTGGTGGAGATGATGGACCGCACCAAGTTCACCCGCATCGACCTGGCCAACCGCTGCATCGGCCTGGGCCCTTACGGCTTCGGCTACGTCTCCCACAATGATGAGCTGTGCCGCACCGATCCGTTGACCCTGGTGGGCCTTCCGGTGCCGCCCGTCTGTCTGATCGACAGCATGATCCCCATCGACAAGGCGGCGGCCGACGCGCTGAAGGCGCGGAAGGACGCGAAGAAGCGGGGCGATGCCTCCCCGGCGGGTCAAGGCGCCTCTGATTAACCGGTGACGCCCACGGCGGTGGGCAAGGCCCAATGGCGCCAGACGCTGACCATGCGCAGCGCGAAGCAGGCGCCGCCGCCGGCCAGCGCCGCGTATCGGGGCGGCCAGCCCAGCCGGATGGCGGCGGTCATGACGGCGGAGCCCAGCAGGGCGGCGGTGGCGTAGACGTCGACCCGCAGGATGGCGGGCACCTGGGCCAGCAGGATGTCGCGCAGCGTTCCGCCGCCCACGCCGGTGATGGTGCCCATCAGCGCGGCGCTGAAGGGTGGAATGTCACGGTTCAGCGCCTTTTCCGTGCCGGCGACGGCGAACAGCGACAGGCCGGCGGCATCCAGGGTGGTCATCAGGCCCGCAGGCACCTGCCCCACCACGGCATGGCCGATGAAGGTGGCGGCGCCGGCGGCGAAGGCCATGGCGGGATAGCGCCAGTCGCGCAGGGCCGTGGGCGGGGCGGCGCCAATCAGCAAATCCCGCACCACGCCGCCGCCCAGCGCCGTGGCGAACGACAGCACCAGCACGCCGAAGAGGTCCAGCCCGCCTTTCAGCGCGGCCATCGCCCCCTCCACCGCGAACAGCACGGTGCCGGCCATGTCGGCCACGGCCAGCACCATATCCGTCTTCCTGCCCATCGCCCGTCCCCGACCGCGCATCCCGATACCGGACCGCAGCGTTACACCGTCACGCGGCGGCTGGCGAGAGGACCGCGGGGGGAAGACACGTGCCTCAGGCCTGGCGCCGACGTTGCCGGTGGATGAGCAGAACCGCCAGCAGCCCGCCCACCGCCACCAAAGGCACGAGGCTGAGCAGCAAGTTCGACGCCGACAGCCCCGCCTGCACCAAGCCGCCGCCCAGCAGCGGCCCGACGACGGAGCCCAGACGCCCGGCGGCCACCGCCCCGCCCACCCCGGTGCCCCGGATGGCGATGGGATAGCAAGCGGGGGCTGCGGCGTACAGCGTGGCCTGGGTGGTAAGGACCGTGACGCCGGCGCCCATGCCGACCGCCAAGGCCACCGTCAGGTTGGCCGGCATCACGGCCAACAGCACGAGGAAGACCGCAAGGCCCACGAAAACCGTGATGGCGTAGCCAAAGCGCCGCGGGCCATCCAGCAGAGGCCCGGTGACAACGCAGGCGATGGCGCCGGAGATGTTCAGCATCACCTGGATCAGCGCCGCCTGCGGCTTGCCAAACCCCCGGTCGGTCATCAGCAGGGGCAGCCAGCTGAGCAGCAGATACAGCACCATCAGGGTGGCGAAGAAGGCCAGCCACAACAGCACCGTCTCAAGCGCCCGGCCACCGCCGAACAGGATGGTCAGAACGCTGGGCCGGCTCCCCTCCCCCACCGCCGCGGCCGCGCGAAAAGCGTGCGATTCGGGCAAGGCCCAGATCAGCACAGGCAGGACCAGCAGCGGCGCGCCACCGGCGGCATAAAAGATGGTGCGCCAGCTATCAAAGCCACCGCCCATGCCGGCGAAGACGGCGATCAGGCTGACGATGGCGCCGCCCAAGGGCATGCCGCCATACATCAGGGAGACGGCGCCGCCGCTGCGGCCTGGGGGGCTGTTCTCCGCCGCCAGCGCCACCAGGTTGGGCAGCGTGCCGCCCAGCCCCAGGCCGGTGGCGAGACGCATGAGGAACAGGGTGGTGAAATCGGGTGACAGGGCGGTGCCGGCCGTGAACAGACCGAACAGGGCGACGGAGACCACCAGCACCGCCTTGCGGCCATAGCGGTCGGCCAGGCGCCCGCCCACCAGGGCGCCCAGAAACAGGCCGACGGTGCCGGCGCTGAAGAACCACCCCAGTTCCGTCGGCGTCAGGCGCAGGGCCGGCGCCAGCTTGGGCGCCGCCACGCCGGCCGCCTGCAAGTCCACGCCTTCCAGCACGGCCACCAGCAGGCACAGCAGTGTGGTGCGGTTGATCAGGCCGCCGGCCGCCGGCCGCGCGTCCCCGGACGCAAGCCCGGGCGCGGCCCGGACGGGCGCCGCGTCATGGTTCAGCACGTTTCCTCTCCCACCTTGTTCTTATCGGCCTTCGTTCTTATCAGCGGCGGCGGGCATGCCGGCCCGTCCGCCACCGCCCCACAAGGTGCGCCCGGAAACGGTGGATGTCCAGAAAAGTTGCTGACAATAACTATTCGGAGCGGTGCCGGCCCGGCACCAATCCCCCCAGGATGAACAGCGCCACCCCCACCATCAGGCCCACGTCGGCGATGTTGAAGATGCCGGTGCGCACCGGGCCCAGGCCCAGGTTCAGGAAATCGAACACCGTGCCGTCATGGATCAGGCGGTCCAGCAGGTTGCCCAGGCCCCCGCCGAGGAAGCTGCCGGCGCCCACCAGTTCCAGCCGGCCCAACGACCGGGCCCTGAGGCTCCACACCAGCAGGGCGGCCAGGACGACGGCCACACCCACGGTGAACACCAGGCCGCGGGCATGGTCGCTCAACCCGGCGCCCAGGCTGAGGAAGGCGCCGGGGTTGTAGACGGGCGTCACCACGATGGCGCCGTCCAGGGCCACCAGGTCCACCCCGGGCGTCAGGGCCCGCTTCAGCCAGTCCTTGGTGACCTGGTCGACAACGAACCAGGCGATGGCCGCCGGCACCAGCCAGCGCAGGCGGTCAGGCATCCTCATCACTCGTCTCTCCCGTTGCGGCGCAGGCCTCGCGATAGCGGGAGGGCGACTGGCCGATGACCCGTTTGAAATCCTGGGTGAAATGCGCATGGTCGAAATAGCCCAGATCCTGGCCAGGGGTC
>NZ_BACU01000367.1 GCF_000333275.1 Azospirillum sp. B4
GCGCGTTTCATCGCGCGTGCGCTGATGAACGGCGGCAATGTCATCCTGGCGGATGAGCCCACGGGCGCCTTGGACAGTCAAAGTGGCGATGAGGTGCTGCGCATCCTGGATGAACTGCATGGCGAGGGGAAGACGATCATCATCGTCACCCATGACATGGCCGTCGCCAACCGCGCCGAGCGCATCATCGAGATCCGGGATGGTGTCATCGTCGCCGACCGGCACACGGCGCGGGCCGTTCCCGACGCGCCACCGGCCAGGCGGCGGGCCGACGGGGCGGCCAAGGGGCGCCCGCCGGAGGAATCGCCGCCGCGCCGCGCCGCCCCGTGGCGGGCCTACCTGGACCGTTTTGGCGAGGCGTTCCTGATGGCGTTGCACGCCATGCGGGCGCACGGTTTGCGCACCTTCCTGACCATGCTGGGCATCATCATCGGCATCGCCTCGGTCGTGTGCGTGGTGGCGTTGGGAACGGGCACGCAGAAGAAGGTGCTGGAGAACATCGCCAGCCTGGGCACCAACACGCTGGAGATTTTTCCCGGCAAAAGCCTGGGCGACCCCCGGTCCGGGCGGGTGACGACGCTTGTGGTGTCCGACGCGGATGAGTTGGCCAAGCAACCCTACGTCGCCGCCGTCACCCCCACCGTGTCCACCAGCCGCACGGTGCGTTATGGCGCGGACGAGGCCACGGCCCAGGTGAACGGGGTGGGCGAGGGTTATTTCGCGGCCAAGGGGTTGAAGCTCTCCCAGGGCCGCTTCTTCGACGCCGACAGCCGCCACGCCATGGCGCCGGAGGTGGTGATCGACGAAAACACGCGGAAGACCTTCTTCAGTGAGGACGGGGGCAATCCGCTGGGCCAGGTGGTTTTCATCGGCACCGTTCCCTGCCGCGTCATCGGCGTGACCAAGGCGCAGCAGAACGGCTTCGGGTCCAGTCAGAACCTGTCGGTCTATCTGCCGTACACCACGGTCCAGACCCGCTTCCTGGGGGATCAGACATTACGCAGCATCACCCTGCTGATCAGCGACGACGTGTCCACCAGCCTGGCGGAGCAGGCGGCGACCAGATTCCTGACGCAGCGCCATGGCACCAAGGATTTCACGGTGTTGAACACCGACGACATCCGCCAGACCATCACCAGCACGACGCAGACCATGACCCTGCTGGTGGCGTCCATCGCCGTCATTTCGCTGATCGTCGGCGGTATCGGCGTCATGAACATCATGCTGGTGTCGGTATCCGAACGCGTGAACGAGATCGGTGTGCGCATGGCCGTGGGGGCCCGCCGGAACGACATCCTGCAACAGTTCCTGATCGAGGCGGTGTTGGTCTGCCTGATCGGCGGCCTGCTGGGGGTGGCGGTGGCGTTGGGGTTCGGCGCGCTGTTCGCGACACTGGGCAGCGGTTTCAGCATGGTCTATTCGCCGGCATCCATCGTCGCGGCCTTTGTCTGCTCCAGCATGATCGGCGTCGTGTTCGGCTACCTGCCGGCGCGCAACGCCTCGCGCCTTGACCCGGTCGTGGCGCTCGCCCGCGATTGAAGCGGCGGCGGAGCCTTGTCAGCCCGCCGCTTCCAGCGCCCTGTTCTCCTCATCCGTGAACAGGCGCGACCGGGTGAGGAAGCGCACGCCCTCCGGCCCTTCCAGGGAGAACATGCCACCCCGGCCGGGAACCACGTCTATGGTCAGGCGGGTGTGCTTCCAGTATTCGAACTGCGCTTTGCCCATGTAGAAGGGCTGGCCGCCGATCTCGCCCAGCAGGACGTCGCTGTCGCCCACCATGAACTCCCCGCGCGGGTAGCACATGGGGGCGCTGCCGTCGCAGCAGCCGCCGGACTGGTGGAACAGCAAAGGCCCGTGCCGGGCCTCCAGCCGCCGGATCAGGTCCAGCGCCTTCTCCGTGGCGTCCACCCGGACCACCCTTGCGGATGGTCCGGGGGCCACGGCGGCCTGGCTTTCCAAGCCGCCCGCCATCAGAAGAAGCCCAGGGCGTTGGGGCTGTAGCTGACCAGCTGGTTCTTGGTCTGCTGGTAGTGGTCCAGCATCATGGCGTGGTTCTCGCGCCCGATGCCGGACTGCTTGTAGCCGCCGAAGGCGGCGTGCGCCGGGTACAGGTGGTAGCAGTTGGTCCACACCCGCCCCGCCTGGATCTCCCGCCCGAAGCGGTAGGCGCGGTTGATGTCGCGGGTCCACACCCCGGCACCCAGGCCGTACAGCGTGTCGTTGGCCACGTGCAGGGCCTCTTCCTCGTCCCTGAAGGTGGTGACGGCCACCACCGGCCCGAAGATCTCCTCCTGGAAGATGCGCATGCGGTTGTTGCCTTGGAACACCGTCGGCTGGACGTAATAGCCGCCGGCGAGGTCGCCCGACAGCTCCGCCCGGTGCCGCCCGGCCAGCACCTTGGCGCCTTCCTTCCTGCCGATGTCGAGGTAGGACAGGATCTTCTCCAGCTGCTCGGCGGAAGCCTGGGCGCCGATCATGGTGTCAGGGTCCAGCGGGTTGCCCTGTTTGATGGCCTGCACCCGGGCCAGCGCCTTGTCCATGAAGCGGCCGTACAGGCTTTCCTGGATCAGGGCGCGGGAGGGGCAGGTGCAGACCTCCCCCTGGTTCAGGGCGAACATGACGAAGCCCTCGACCGCCTTGTCCAGGAAGGCGTCGTCCTGGGCCGCGACGTCGTCGAAGAAGATGTTGGGCGACTTGCCGCCCAGCTCCAGCGTCACCGGGATCAGGTTCTGCGAGGCGTACTGCATGATCAGGCGGCCGGTGGTGGTCTCACCGGTGAAGGCGATCTTGGCGATGCGGGAGCTGGAGGCCAGGGGCTTGCCCGCCTCGACGCCGAAGCCGTTGACGACGTTAACTACCCCCTTGGGCAGCAGGTCCTGGATCAGTTCCATCAGCACCAGGATGCTGACGGGCGTCTGTTCCGCCGGCTTCAGCACCACGCAGTTGCCGGCGGCGAGCGCCGGGGCCAGCTTCCACGTCGCCATCAGGATGGGGAAGTTCCACGGGATGATTTGGCCCACCACGCCCAGGGGCTCATGATAGTGATAGGCGATGGTGTCGTGGTCGATCTCCGAAATCCCGCCTTCCTGCGCGCGGATGGCGGCGGCGAAATAGCGGAAGTGGTCGGCGGCCAGGGGGATGTCGGCGGCGCGGGTCTCACGGATGGGCTTGCCGTTGTCCCAGGTCTCCGCCGTCGCCAGGGTTTCCAGATTGTCGTCGATGCGCTGGGCGATCCGCTCCAGGACGCGGGCCCGGTCGGCGGCGGAGGTGCGGCCCCAGGCGCGCTTGGCGGCGTGCGCCGCGTCCAGCGCGCGCTCGATATCCTCCGCGTTCGACCGGGGGATTTCGCAGATGCCCTGGCCGGTGATGGGGGTGGTGTTCTCGAAATACTCACCCGAGGCCGGCGGCACCCATTCGCCGCCGATGAAATTGCCGTAGCGGGTCTTGAACGACACCGGGCTGCCGTAGTGTCCGGGGGCGATCTTGGCCATGTAACGTGTCCTCCAGCTTGTTTTGCGCCTCAAGGCGGGCGGTTTTCGCGTGGCGCTTCTTTGGCAAGGCGCGTGCCAGGCGTTGGGGCGGGCGGGCGCCTCCTGCCGGATCAAGCGCTTAGCGCATGCCACCAAGGTTGGGTTGCGGCCAGGGCCGATCTGCCTCATGCTCGGCCCAAAGATCGGTGCCGGCCCTGTCGCGGATCGCGACAGCCGCCGCGACACCTGTCGCGAAACATGAGGGAGGGACCGGTATGGCGACGACGCCCCGAAGCCCGGTGATTGCCCCCGCCACGGCCCTGGCCATGGCGCGCGAGCGGCTGATGGAACCGGGCGGTCTTGCCCAAGGGCTGGAAGATGCGCCCGTTCCGCCGGTCATCGCCCGGTCCTGGCGCCGCTGTGCCGACCGGGGCCTGCGGGCCGACCGCTCCGCCCACCAGGACGCCTTGTCGCGGGCCGACCTCGCCCTGTTGCGCGACCGTCACCACACCCTGTGGCATCTTGCGACACCGGAGTTGGACACCCTGCACCAGGCCATGCGCGACGCGGGCGGCATGGTGCTGCTGACCAACGACCGGGGCCTGATCCTGGACGCGCGCGGCGACGCCGGCTTCGTCCGCCGCGCCCGCCGCGTCTCCCTGCAGCCGGGTGCCGGCTGGGCGGAGGATGAGGAGGGCACCAACGCCGTGGGCACGGCCCTGGCCGAGCGCACCCTGGTGCAGGTGCGCGGGCCGGAGCATTACCTGAACGACAACGCCTTCCTGATCTGCACCGCCATGCCGGTGATGGACCCCTACGGCGCCGTCGCCGGGGTCATCGACCTGTCCGGCGACATGCGGGAGCCAGGGGCCCAGGGGGGCAACGCCCAGGGCCTGGCCCGCCTGGCCGTGGCGCATCTGGAGCATCGCTGGGCGGCCCAGGTGGGGACGCAGCACGAACTGCTGCTCCGCCTGCACGCCCATCCCGGCTGGTTGGGCACCCCGCAGGAGGGGATGGTGGCCGTGGACGGCGGCGTCATCCAGGCGGCCAGCCCGGCGGCGCTGGCTCTGCTGGGCCTGGACAGCGATGCCATCGGCCGCGTGCGGCTGGATGCGATCCTGGACGGCGCGCTGGAGCCGGGCGACCGGCTGCTGCGCACGGCGGGCGAGGGGCGGGCCCTGCACACCCGCATCACCCGCCCCGGCCGCAGCCGACCGGTCGTCAAGTCCCCCACCGCCCGCCGCCCGGCACGCCAGGAGACGACGCCTTCAGCGGGCAAGGACGGCATCCTCTGGGATGCCACCACCCGGCCGTTGCTGGACCGGGCCGTCCTGGCCCTGGACGCCCGCATCCCCATCCTGCTGCAAGGGGAGACGGGCACCGGCAAGGAGGTTTTCGTGCGCGCCGCCCATGCCGCCTGCGCCCGCGCCCAGGGGCCGCTGGTGGCCGTCAACTGCGCCGCCATCCCGGAAGGCCTGCTGGAATCAGAGCTGTTCGGCTATGAGGACGGCGCCTTCACCGGCGCGCGGCGGGGCGGCCACCGGGGTCAGATCCGCCAGGCCGACGGCGGTATCCTGTTCCTGGATGAGATCGGGGACATGCCTGCCGCTCTCCAGGCCCGGCTGCTGCGCGTGCTGCAGGATGGAGAGGTGACGCCGGTGGGCGGCCGGCCGGCGAAGGTGGATTTCCTGCTGGTCGCCGCCACCCACCGCGACCTGGCGGCCGCCGTGGCCCAGGGTATCTTCCGCCCCGATCTCTATTACCGGCTGAAGCACCTGGTGGTGACCCTGCCGCCCCTGCGCCAGCGTCCGCTGGATGCCATCATCGACGCCCTGATGGCGGGCTTCGGCGCCGGGGAGCGCGGCATCCGCCTGGCCCCCGCCGCCCGCGCCGCCCTGCGCCGTCACGATTGGCCCGGCAACCTGCGCGAACTGGCCAACCTGCTACGCACCCTGGTGGCGCTGTCGCCGGCGGGAACCCTGATCACGCCGGCCGACCTGCCGCCGGATCTTGTGCCGACCCCTGCATCCGCCATCTCGTCGGTCAGCCTGAAGGTTCGGGAGGATGACGCCATCCGCCAGGCCCTGGCCCGCCACGGCGGCAACATCAGCGCCGCCGCCCGCGACCTGGGCATCCACCGCAGCACCCTGCACCGGCGGCTGTCATCTGCCGATCCGGTTTGAAGCCGAATGCTTCAGCCGGCCCAGATGATACCCGGCCGCGTCCCTGATTTCGGCACTACGCCCCCCATCGGCCAAGCACCACACGGCGACGCAGACGCTCTTCAAATCCGTGAAGATGTCGATCAAGCGCTGGTCATGCTTGCCAAAACACCGCCGCGCATAACGGGGCAGGGTGACCAGTTCGAACTCCAGCGGCCCTGTGCAGGCTGACTCGAAATCCGCCCATAATACCGGTCCCTGGTTGCTGATCAGCACGTTCCCCTTGTGGGCATCGCCGTGCAGGACAGCTGACGGCACATCCATGGCCGTCGCCTGCTCACGCAAGGCCAGATAGCGCTCTTGCAGAAAGTTCTTGTCCTCCTCCATCGGGAAGGCGGTCACCGGCAGTGTTTCCAGAACAGTCCAGCAGCGGTCAAGGATGGCGTCATAGGACGGCAAGGTACCTGAGAAGTCCCTGAGCGCGTTATGGATGGAGCGCAGACCGTGCGCGGCCAAGACCATGTCGGACTGTCGCCGCAGCTTGGAATGCTCAATGAAAGGCCAGAGGGAGATGACGCACCCGTCGATGACATGCGGGCCCGCCACGGCCGCCTTCAGCGGAGGCACCACCGGCATGTCCCGGGCCGTCAGGTGCCGGGAGATCGCCAGTTCACGTTCCGCCGTCACCAGCGCTTGGGCGACTGGTTCCACGGACTGGACCCTGGCGACCATGGGCAGGGGATGCAGAAGCAGCGAGGTGTGGTGCGCCGCCTTCAACAATGCCGGGGCCACGGCGCCAAGCCCCAGCGTGTCGGCCAGGGACCAGACGGCGGCGACCTCCTGCGCCAAGGTCGCCCTCGTTCCCCTGGGCGCGTGACCATCGACCGCGTTCACGCCCGCAACTGGTCCCGGATGGGCAGGCTGCGGATGCGCTTGCCGGTGGCCGCGAACACGGCGTTCAGCAGGGCAGGGGCGATGGGGGGCACGCCCGGCTCGCCCACGCCGCCCAGGGGGGCGTCGTACGTGGCGGCCGGCATCAGGTGGACGCGGATGTCCTTAGGCGCGGCGTCGATGCGGGTGACCTCATAGGTGTCGAAGTTGTCCTGCCGCACCTGGCCGGCCTTGAAGCTGATCTCTCCCAGCGTGGCCAGGCTGACGCCCTGGGTCACCGCCCCCTCCAGCTGCGCCCGCACCCGGTCGGGGTTGATGACGGGGCCGCAGTCGAAGGCGATGTCGACGCGGGGGATGGTCAGCTTGCCCTGGGCGTCCACGGCCACCTGCACGACGGCGGCGGCATAGCTGGCGAAGCTGCGGTGGGCGGCGATGCCCCGGCCCTGGCCCTTGGGCAAGGGCTTGCCCCAGCCCGCCTCCTTGGCCGCCCGCTCCACCACGCCGCGCAGGCGGCCGGTGTCGTAGGCGTAGGCCACCGGATCCTCGTTGTAGTTCCAGCTGTCCGCCATGTCGGCCGGGTTGATCTGGCGGGGCGGGCCGATCAGCTCCAGCAGGAAGTCCTTGGGGTCGCGGCCCGCCGCCGCCGCCAGTTCGGCCACGAAGCTCTGCACCGCGAAGGCGTGCGGGATGTTGGAGACGGAACGGAACCAGCCGATGCGGGTGTGGCTGACGGCCTCCGGGTTCTCCACCCGCAGGTTGGGCACGATCCAGGGCGTGTTCACCGCCCCCATGCCCAGTTCGGACGCGCCCTCATGCTTCACGCCGGCGGTGAACGTGGACCCGATGGCCGGCGCCACGGTGCGGTGCAGCCAGGCCGTAGGCTTGCCCTTGGCGTCCAGCCCCCCCTCCAGCCGTTCCACCGACACGGTATGCAGGAAGCCGTGGTGCAAATCGTCGGTGCGGGTGAAGGTCAGCTTCACCGGCCGGCCGTCCATGGCGCGGGACAGCAGCGCCGCCTCGGCGATGTAGTCCGGCTTGGATTTCCGGCCGAAGCCGCCGCCCACCAGGGTCTGGTGCACCGTCACGTTCTCCGGCGGGATGCTCAGCACCTTGGCCACCGTTTCCCGCGTGGCCTGCGGCGCCTGGGTGCTGCCCCAGATCGCGCATGTGCTTCCCGTCACCTGGGCCACGGCCGCCGGCGGCTCCATGGGCGCCTGGGCCAGGTGGGGGATGTAGTATTCGGCCGTGACGCGCTTGGTGGCGGACTTCAGCGCGGCGTCCACGTCACCCTGGTTGCGCACCACCTGGCCCGGCACCCGGGCCGCCGCCTCCAGCTCCGCCCGGTAGGCCGCACTGTCGTAGCTGGCGTTGGGCCCGCCATCCCAGGTGATCTTCAGCTTGTCACGGCCCCGCAGGGCGGCCCAGGTGTTCTCCGCGATGACGGCCAGGCCGCCCTTGGGCAGCATGCCCGACGGCGGCGGGGCGCCGTTCAGCACCACCACCTTCAGCACGCCCGGCACCTTCAGGGCGTCATCCACCTCATAATGCGTCATGCGACCGCCATAGACGGGCGGACGGGCGATCACGGCATGGACCATGGCATCCCGCCGCACGTCGATGCCATAGGTGGCGCGGCCGGTGGTGATGTCGAAGCCATCGACCAAGCCGATGTCGCCCCGGCCGATGTAGCGGAACTTGGCCGGATCCTTGAACACCAGGGTCTCCCGCGCCGGCACGGGCAGGGCGGCCGCCGCCTCCGCCACCTCGCCGAAGCCCAGGCGCCGGTTGCTGGCGGCATGGACCAGGCTGTGGTGGTCCGCCGTCACCTCCGCCACCGGCACGCCCCACTGGGTGGCCGCCGCCTGGGCCAGCATCTGGCGGGCGGCGGCGCCGATGCGGCGCAGGGCCTGGAAGTGGTGGCGCATGCTGCGCGAGCCGTCGGTGTTCTGGTTGCCGTAGCGCGCCTCGTCGCCCAGGGCCTGGTCCACCGTCACCTTGGCCCAGTCGGCGTCCATCTCGTCGGCGATGACCATGGCCCAGCTGGTGCGCACGCCCTGGCCCATCTCCGCCCGGTGGCAGAGGAGGGTGACCGTGCCGTCGGCCGCCACGGCCACGAACAGGCGCGGATCGTCCTTCACCCCGCCGGGCATGGCCTCACCGCCGTATTTTTTCGGCTTGTCTTGGGGCTTGTCCTCCGCCAACGCGCCGCCGCCCAAGCCGCTGGCCAGGACGAAGGTGCCGGCGCCAAGGCCCATCAGAACGGCGCGGCGGCTGAGGTTGGTAAGGGTGCCGCTCATTTGCCCAGGCCCCCCGTGCTGGCCGTTTTGCGCTGGACATGGCCGGCCACTTTCCTGATGGCGGCGCGGATGCGGGGATATGTGCCGCAGCGGCAGATGTTGCCGCTCATGGCGCTGTCTATGTCCTCGTCCGTCGGGTGGGGCGTGTCCTTCAGCAAGGCCACCGCCGACATGATCTGTCCCGCCTGGCAATAGCCGCATTGCGCCACGTTCAGGTCCCGCCACGCCACCTGCACTGGGTGCATGCCATCGGGCGACAGCCCCTCGATGGTGGTGACCGCCATGCCCGCCAGGTCGCCCAGCGTCGTCTGGCAGGACCGGATGGGGGCGCCATCGGCATGCACGGTGCAGGCGCCGCACAGCGCCTCGCCACAGCCGAACTTGGTGCCGGTCAGCCCCTGCACATCGCGCAGGTACCACAGCAGGGGCATCTCGGGATCACCCTCGAAATGCTGTTCCTGCCCGTTCACCGTGAACGTGATCATCGCAACCGCCCTTTTTTGTCTTTCAATCGAATTAGTCCTTCCAGATGGCGTATCCGTCCTCCGGTCGGTCATTGGGTACATTGTATAATATGATTCCAGCTTTGCCAGAGGCTGGAGCAGCCCATACCAGGACGCTCCTTTAAGTTGTAACTTTTAGGTGGTGATCTAAGATAATTACGCTTGCATAAGTGCAAATTAACTGTATATCATAAAATCATGCAATTTTGCTATTTTAAGTGCGCAGGACATATGAAGATTGCTTTGTACCTTTTAAGGATTTTGAGGGTGCACCGTGCCTCCGTAGCTAATTAAGCATTCGTAATTATAAATTATTTGCAATTAGAATTGCAAATAATTATCATATTTTGTCGCTTTTTTTAAGTAAAAAATAAGCCGTGTGCCTGTTTTTTGAGGAGCGCTGCAACCAAACAAAAGGAAAATAGACATGAGTAATTCTCAGAAGATTGCTGCGCCTGCGCTGTCTGTCGTTCGCTCCGACAATGGATTCGCCACATTTACTTACACCTATGACGGAGAGCCCAAGACCGCAACTGGCTTCTGGGACGATGCGACGCCATGGGAATCTGGTTCATATGCCATGGATTTCGCCGTGAAGTCCAATACTGGAAAAGATTCGTTTAGGCTGGAGAATGTATATAGCAGAACGGGCATTCTTATTCACAATGGAACATCAGTTAATTGGACTGAAGGTTGCTTGATAGTTTCCCAATCCTTTATTGACTCAATCTATAATGATTTAAAGGCGCATAATATCGATACTACGGTTAATACGGTCAGTCCCCTCACCGTTAATGTGTCCGGCGATTTCGACGTGCACCTCAACCTGACAACGACATCGGAGGTTAAGGAAGGAGATCCAATCACAGCCACAATTTCACTGACTGGCCCGGGCGCCGCCAATGGTCTCTCCAAGGATGTCTATGTCAAATTGGCATCGACAGGAGGTACCGCCATAGAGGGTGTCAACTACGATAACTTGCAAGCCATTCCCGGTTCTGTTTCCCTCAACGGAGTTCCTGGATGGATCAAGTTAGCAGCAGGATCAACCAGTACGACGATATCAATACCCACAAATGCGACCTCGGCCAGCCAAAGCGCGACGCTGTCCAGTAAAATTGCCCAGTTTAAGATTTCTGATTACAAAATACAAAATAATGTGAAAGCTGGGGCCATATTCTACCACGACGAAGCAAATATTCTTTCGGTTGGAGCGAACATATCGGCGGCGACCCAAATTGATAGCCTTTCAACCGTAATAGGATCGGCTGTTAATGCTAGTGGTGGCAATGAAGGTTATGATACCACAAACCAATTCGCACCAGGGCAGACACTTGATCTTTTTTTTGATCCATATACCATTCCAGACCGATTTGAGATCAGTACCGATACCGGTTCTGTTCTTGTCGATACGGGATTCATAGGGGGCCGGACCTATTCCAATCATTTGGTTGTTCCCACGACAGGCGATGGCAAGCTGAGGATCCAAGTTTTGACGAATGATCCGGGCACAGCGTGGACATTCACGATCACCCCAGCTACATCAACGCCCAAGCAGAATACCTTATCAAACGTCTCTTACGTCGCCGCCCCCGTCGTCTCGACCGCGCCAATCACGGTAAAGCAAAACACTAACACCATCCTTGTAAATAGTGATGAGATTGTTGGTGCTTCCTTTGCCGTAGTGCTCAATGATGCCGCATTGACAGGAAGGACGATTTCTTGGAGGCTCGTTCCTAGTGGAACGACGCCGGGCGCCATTAGCGATTTTCCAAGCAATGTACCGCTAAGCGGCAAGTTCACGATTGCATCGGATGCCAAAATAGGCTCCTTGATCTTCCAATATGAATTACCGACACCGAATCAAGTGATTCAATCGAACGGAATTGACACATTCGATATTCAGTTCTTTGAAGCGGACGGTACGACTCCTATTCGAAACTCATCTGGTAGTGTGATCCGGATCAATATCGATGTCATCGGTCAGAGTTCCATTACCTCGCCGCTTATCGGGAGTGTCGGGGATGACGTCTTGAATGGGACTTCCCAGGCTGATGTAATAGTTGGGCAAATCGGTAGTGACATGATTACCGGCGACGGTGGGGATGATTATATTGATGGCGGCGTTGGAAATGACACCATCATGGGCGGAGACGGCAATGATAAAATCGTCCCCGGCTTCGGCGCCGACGTGATCGATGGAGGGGAAGGTGACGATACAGTGCTTCTGCCACGTAATCGGTCCGACGTGACGCTTGTGACGGACAGTCATAATAAAACTGTCATTTCTGACACTTCATTGGCACCGTTGGGTGACAAGGCCCTTACCAATGTCGAGCATGTGCGATTTATTGATCAAGTGGTGGACCTGGCGTCCAACTCGCCTGCCAATGTGGTCGTTACTAATACAATTTGGGGGGACGCTACGTTCTCTTCCGGAGAAGTTTACAATGGTCCAGTTAGTGGAATTGACTTTCAATATATAAATATTTCGCCAGATAATGTGAATATATTGGCAAATCGCTCTAACATGTTTGTCCGCTCAGGAGATGGCATGGACGCGATTGCGGCGCATGATGGAACAAATGTGCTGGATGGCGGTGGTGGTTCAAACTTTCTAGCTGGAGGTGCTGGCCAAGATACGTTCTTTGTTGATGATCGGAACCCATCGGCGGACATCTGGAGCACCATTTCCAATTTCCAGGCCGGGGATGCCGTCACGGTTTGGGGTATTACACCAACTGATTTCTCCCTTATTTGGGCCAATGATGAGGGGGCCGCCGGCTATACCGGTCTTACACTGCATGCCTTAGCCGATGGAAGGCCAACTGCGTCCCTGACCCTGACCGGATATACACAATTAGATCTAAGCAATGGCCGGCTATCCCTCAGCTTTGGGATCGTTGGTGACAGCACTTATCTGTATATTCATGGGAATCGCTAGGGTGGCCCATGGCGCGTTGGATAGCATACTCCATCTCAGTAATTATCTTCCTACAGACATTCTGTGTGATGGGGCTGGCTGCTGATGGGCCGCCACCCCTGATTGTCCATCAAAACAAATCAGAAGTTTTGAAAAATGCGGAAGAGTTAGTCGGATTTTCTTTTTCTGTAGTCCTTATCAATACGTCATGGAATGGGAGAAAGTTGAGTTGGAAACTGGTGCCGGGGGGGGAGGTACCGGGAGAGGTCAATGATTTTCCGGTTGGTGCGACCTTGAGTGGGTATTTTGAAATCCCATCTGACAGCAAAGCTGGGCGGGAGATATTCATTCAGGAACTGACAACCCCGATCAATGTGATCCACCAGAATGGAAAGGATACCTTTGAGGTACAATTCTTTGCGGATGGGTGCACTATTCCGCTGCGCGATGCGCAGGGCACGATAATTAGTGCGGCCTTCGCGGTGTATGATCACAATACGATTGCTGCTCCCATTCCGACGCCCAGTAAACAGGCTGATGACCCAAAGTGACTACCGATGAGCGTCAAATCATCAGCACCGCACCAACTCGTAACTCGCTGCCTGAACAATCTGCCGACTCAGGCCTGACAGCCGGTCGGCGGCCAGGCGGCTGACCTGCCAGAACAGCGGCACGTCCAGGGTCGCGCCGGGCATCAGGTCCACCAGCCGTCCGGCGTCCAGATGGTCGCGGACCAGGAGCGCCGGGTTCATGCCCCAGCCCATGCCCGCCAGGCTGGCGTCGATGAAGCTCTGCGTCGATGGCAGCCAGTGGGTGGGGTGGGCGACGTCATGGCCCAGCACCTGGCGGATCCAGGCGCGCTGCAGCCGGTCTTTCTGGTTGAAGGTCAGGGCTGGCGCCTGAGCCAGCGCCAGCGCCGTCACCCCGGCCGGGAAATGGCGCGCCACGAAATCCGGGCTGGCGGTGGCGTGATAGCGCAAGGCGCCCAGGCCGGTGACGCGGCAGCCCTGGACGGGCTTCTCCAGCGAGGTGACCGCCGCCAGCACCCGGCCGCGCCGTAGCCAGTCGGCGGTGTGGTCCTGGTCGTCGATGACGATGTTCAGCAGATGGTCGGACTCTTGGGTGAACGGGGCGGCGGCGGCCAGGAACCAGGTTCCCAGGCTGTCGGCGTTGGTGGCGATGTTCAACGTCACCCGGGGCAGGGCGGCATCGGGATCGGCCAGGCCCGGAAGGTGTTCCGTCAACTCCCGCTCCAGCATCCCCACATGGTCGACGTGGCGGCAGAGCCACTCCCCCTTTTCCGTGGCGGCGCAGGGGCTGCCGCGCTCGATCAGCACGGCGCCCAGCCGCTCCTCCAACTGCTTGACGCGCTGGGACACGGCCGACGGGGTGACGTTCAAGGCGGCGGCGGCCTTCTCGAAACTGCCCGTCCGCGCCACCAGGGCGACGGCGCGCGCCGCCGGATAGTCGATCATGGATAAGTTCTGCTAAATCTAGATTAGTTGATTTAACTATCCTAATCCCATGATGACGGATACCACAAACCCCGAACCACCCCGGGGCCATCCTGTCATCATGAACCTGTCCGTCTATGTCGCCGGCCTCAGCATGGGGCTCAGCCTCATCGTCGCCATCGGCGCGCAGAACGCCTTCCTGCTGCGCCAGGGCCTGCGCAATGAGCACGTCTTCGCCGTGTGTCTGGCCTGCGCCTTGTCCGATGCCGTCCTGATCGGGGCGGGGGTGGCCGGCTTCGGCACCATGGCGACGCTGCTGCCTTGGCTGGATCCGGTCATGCGTTATGCCGGTGCCGCCTTCCTGGCCTGGTATGGGGCCAAGAGCCTATGGTCCGCGTGGCATTCCACCGGGGCGCTGACGGTGGGCAACGGGGCGGAGAAGGGGGAACTGGGGGCGACGCTGCTGGCCTGCCTGGCCATCACCTGGCTAAACCCGCACGTCTACCTCGACACGGTCGTCCTGCTGGGCGCTGTCTCGACACAGTTCGCCGGCGACAAGCCATCCTTCGCCGCCGGCGCCATCAGCGGGTCCTTCCTGTTCTTCTTCTCCCTGGGCTACGGCGCCACCCGCCTGCGCCCCCTGTTCGCCCGGCCCCTGGCCTGGCGGGTGCTGGAGGGCGCCATCGCCCTCGTCATGTGGGCCATCGCCTTCAAACTGGTCGCCAGGGTGTGAGGGCCGCCCACACACCGGCGCCGGCCGCGCTTACTTGGCGGTATGCAGCGCCTTGACCGCATTCAGCATCAGTTGGACGTGCTGGTCGGGATTGTTGTCGGTGTAGCTGGCGACGATCTTGCCGTTCTGGCCGATGACGTAGGACGTGCGGTTGGAGATCGCGGGGTTGCCCTGGTTCTTGGCGTCGTAGTCGGCGGCGATCTTCGCGTCGGGATCGGCGGCCACCATGAACTTGTCCCGGCACTCCACGGAGGAGAACTCGGCCACGCGGTCGATGTTGCCGGCGGTCACGCCCACCACCGTGGCGCCATACTCCTTGAAGGTCTCCGTCGCCTCGGCGAACTCATGCGCCTCCACGGTGCAGCCCTTGGTGAAGGCGGCAGGGAAGAAGTACAGCACCACCGGCCCCTTCTTCAGCGCGTCGGTCAGCGAGAAGGTCGAGGTTTTGCCGCCCAGGGCCCCCTGGGCGGTGAAGGCCGGGGCCGGGGCGCCGTTGGGCAGGGCCGCCCAGGCGGGCGCCGCGGTCGCGAGCGAAAAGGCGGTGGCGAGAACGATCTTGCGCATGTCATCTCCGCGGAGTTTGTCGGGATGCATCCGCCCCCGGTTTGTGGGCCTGACCCTACCCCACGCCAAGCCTGGATGGGGAGCGGTCATTTGCCTCAGGTACTTTACCTCTGGTACGGTTCCGCCGCCCTCACGCGATCCCGGCCAGCCCACGCGCCGTGGCCAGGAAGGCATCGACGTCTCCAGGCGGATGCGGGCGCCGTCCCAGCGGTGGAACCGGAAGCCCGCCGCCTCCTGCCCGGCGATCGTCGGTTCGGGCATGACGGCGAACACCTCGTTGGCCTGGACGGGGCTGCGCAGGCCCACGCCGGGCAGGGCGTCCAGGCCGTTGGCCAGGCGCATGGCCATGGCGTTGGCATGGGTGGCCAGACGCAGCCACAGGCCGTCGGTCAGGAAGGCGTCCAGCTGCGCCGACAGGAACCGCATTTTGGAGAACAGGTGGGCCCGCCCGCTTTCGGCGATAGCCGAAGCTCTCCGCCAGGCCCTTGTCAGAGAAGATCACCGCCTCCGCCGCCAGTGCGCCGTTCTTGGTGGCGCCGAAGGACAGCACATCCACGCCAGCCGCCCGGCGGGTGCTGGAGGGCGCCATCGCCATGGTCATATGGACCATCGCCTAGGCTGGTCATGGGCGCTTGAGCTCAGCACCGGTACGCCATGGCGTGCGCCTCGCGCTCCAGCATCTCGCGGAAATCGGGGTGGGCGATGCCGATCAGGGCCTTCGCCCGTTCGGCCAGCGACAGGCCACGCAGATTCACGATGCCGTGTTCGGTCGCCACGTACTGGACGTCGTTGCGCGGCGTCGTCACTGGACCGCTGAGGCGCGGGACGATGCGAGACGCGGTGCCGCTGGCGGCGGTGGAATGGCAGGCGATGACCGATTTCCCGCCCTTCGCCGCGGATGCGCCGCGCACGAAGTCCAGTTGTCCGCCGGCGGCGCTGTACTGCCAGCCGGTCATGCATTCCGAATTGCAGGCGCCCTGCAAATCAACCTCGATGGTGGCGTTGACCGAGACCATGTTGTCGTTCCGGGCGATCACCGCCGGATTGTTCACATAGTCGACCGGGTGCGCCTCACAGTCCGGGTTGTCGTCCAGGAAGTCGTACAGCGCCTTATCGCCCATGGCGAAGGTGAAGATCGCGCGGCCGGGGTGCAGGACCTTGCGGCTGTTGTCGACGGCACCCCGGCGCATCAGTTCAGCCATGCCGGGCGTCATCAGCTCCGTATGGATGCCCATATGCCGACGGTCGCCCAGGGCGGCGCACACCGCGTCAGGCAGGGCGCCGATGCCCATCTGCAGGCAGGCGCCATCCTCCACCAGCTCGGCGACGAAGCGGCCGATGGCCCGGTCGTTGGGGCGGATCTCGGGCGGCGGGATCTGCAGCAGGGGCACGGGGTTCTCAACCAAGGCGGTCACGCGGTCCAGGGGGATGCGGCAGTTGCCCCGGACGCGGGGCATGGCCGGGTTGACCTCCAGGATCACCTGGCGGGCGGTTTGTGACACGGCCAGGGCATAGTCGGTGTTCGTGCCCAGGCTGAAGCAGCCGTCAGCGTCCATGGGCGACACGGTGGTCAGCAGCACGTCCGCGTCCACGTCCCGGCTCAGCACGTTGGGCGCCTGGCTGAACGCCGTGGGGATGAAGTCCACCACCGGCATGTCGTGGCGACCGGCCTCCTTGTCCAGGCCACGCTCCAGCGCGCCGTGGAACAGGCTGACCGGCCTGACCCGGTGGCGCAGGGCCGACCGCAGCAGGGGGGCGGCGTTGGCGAAGGCCAGCAGGTAGTAGAGGGAAAGGTCGCCGACCTCCCCCGCCTCCGCCCGTCGGGCCAAGGCGCGCAGCAGCGCCGGCGGACCGGAAACGCCCAGCCCCATGGCGATGCGGGCGCCCGAGGGGATCAGCGCTGCGGCCGCCTCCGCGGACATGCGGCGCGCGGCATAGGCGTCAGCGTCTGTATTCATCCCCGTATCCCTCCCCTGGGCAGGCCCGTCGCGACCTTTGGTTATTTTCGTGGGAATGGCGAAATCATCCCCGTGGGCGCCATCCTGGCATGAAGGGCGGCGGTTGGGCCACTGCCCACCCGGGGGAGCGACCATCACGTGGTCTTGAACGATCCGAAGTTTACGCGATCCCCGCCAGCCCGCGCGCCGTGGATAGGAAGGCGTCGACGTGGGATGCGTCCGTATTCCACGCCGTCACCAGGCGGATGCAGGCGCCGTCCCAGCGGTAGAACCGGAAGCCCGCCGCCTCCAGCCCGGCGATCATCGGTTCAGGCATGACGGCGAACACCTCGTTGGCCTGGACGGGGCTGCGCAGGCCCACGCCGGGCAAGGCGTCCAGGCCCGTTGCCAGGCGCATGGCCATGGCGTTGGCATGGGTGGCCAGGCGCAGCCACAGGCCGTCGGTCAGGTAGGCGTCCAGCTGCGCCGACAGGAAGCGCATCTTGGAGAACAGGTGGCCCGCCCGCTTGCGGCGATAGCCGAAGCTCTCCGCCAGGCCCTTGTCAAAGAAGATCACCGCCTCCGCCGCCAGAGCGCCGTTCTTGGTGGCGCCGAAGGACAGCACGTCCACACCCGCCCGCCAGGTGATGTCGGCGGGCGCGCAGGCCAGGCTGGCCACGGCATTGGCGAAGCGGGCGCCATCCATGTGGACGCGCAGCTTGTGGGCACGGGCCACGTCCGTCAGGGCCGCCACCTCGTCCGGGGTGTAGACGGTGCCGGACTCGGTCGCCTGCGTCAGGGTCAGTGCGGCCGGCTGCACATGATGGACGAAGCCGGCGCCGCCCTTGTCCAGGGCAGCGGCCAAGGTCACCGGATCCAGCTTGCCGTGCGGTCCGGGCAGGGGCGCCAGCTTGGCCCCGCCGGACATCAGCTCCGGCGCGCCGCACTCATCCACCTGGACGTGGGCTTCGTCATGGCAATAGACGGCGCCATAGGGCGGGGTCAGCACCGACAGGGCCAGCGCGTTGGCGGCCGTGCCGGTGGCGACAGGGAACACGGTCACGTCACATTCGAACAGCTCCGCCAGGTCGCGGGTGATCCGCTCCGTCACCGGATCGGCGCCGTAGGAGGGCAAGGCCCCTTCGTTGGCCGTGGCGAGTGCCGCCAGGATCTCCGGGGCGGCGCCCGCCACGTTGTCGCTCATGAAGTTCATCCGGGAACCTTCTGGCCTGTTGCTGGAAGAAAGGGGTCGCTGGAGGAATGGGCCGGAGAAACGGGGCTGGAGAAACGGGAATGATCAGGCGGGATGCCGGCGAAGAGGAACTGGATGGGGCAATATTCGGGCCTGGCTTCACCGCCGTTTCCAACGCCGGCTTCGTGACAGCAGGTATTAAATCTCTGTCATGTGGGCTGATTACGCTGGCCGGGCGGCCGGCGGTGTGACCGTAATCACGGCGTCCGGGGAACCTGCGGGCGCATCGTCTGGTTGGGTTCAGGCGCCCCACTTGTTGAAGATGGGATGCCTGATGAAGTGGTTCCAGTAACGACCGCGATTTGGACCTTCCCGGTGCTGGGCTCCAGCAGGACGATCTGCTGGGTCCCACCGGGAAGGGCGACCTGGACGGCCAGGCGGCTACCCACGCTGGTCATGGCCTCGATGCGGCTGCCCCCGGGCAGCGCCAGCAGCGGGGCTAGAACCTCGGGTGTCGCGGTCGAGGTGATGGTCGCGTCCTTGTGGCGGCCGAAGGCGCGGGGATGATTGGGGTCGGTGGCTCGCCGCCAGACTTCCACCCCGATGAAGGTGAAACCGGCGACGATCAGTACGCCCATGATGACGAGGAATGTCTTTATTGTCCGCACTTGCTTCAACCATCTGTGCCGCCCCGGGCCAGCCTGCCGATCCCGCCGTCGCGCGCTTCAGCGCCGAGGCGGGGGATGGCGGGGCTGACCGCCTGGACCTTGGCGGCCCGGTGGTGGACAGCGCGGAGGATGAGGAACTGGATGGCGAGGAGGCGGGTACCACCCTGATCGCCATCACCATCCCCGACACCGCGGCCCGCGACCGGCTGGACAAGGCCCTGGCCCAGCTGATGCCGGAGGCCGCAGGCCTCACCCGCTCCCGCCTGCAGGCGTTGATCGGGGAGGGTCGCGTGGCCTTGGGTCAGCCGGGCGGGCAGACCATAGACGACGCGTCATACCGGGTCAAACCCGGCCAAGTGTTCCAGGTCGCCGTGCCGGCGCCGGAGCCGGCGGTGCCGCTGGCGCAGGATATCCCGCTGACCATCGTGTTCGAGGATGATGATCTGCTGGTGATCGACAAGCCCGCCGGCATGGTGGTGCATCCGGCCGCCGGCAACCCCGACGGCACGCTGGTGAACGCCCTGCTGTTCCATTGCGGGGAGCGCCTGTCCGGTATCGGCGGCGTGCGCCGCCCGGGCATCGTGCACCGCCTGGACAAGGACACCAGCGGCCTGATGGTGGTGGCCAAGACCGACCGGGCCCACGCTGGCCTGTCGGCCCAGTTCGCCGACCGCACGCTGTCGCGCACCTACCACGCCGTGGTCTGGGGCTCCCCAGCGGCGGGGAGCGGTGAGATAGAGGGCAACATCGGCCGGCATCCGACGGATCGCAAGCGCATGGCCGTGGTAACCAAGGGCGGCAAGCCCGCGCTGACCCGCTGGCGCGTCCTGGCCCGCCACGGCCTGCTGGCGACGCACGTGGAATGCAAGCTGGCGACGGGCCGTACCCA
>NZ_BACU01000366.1 GCF_000333275.1 Azospirillum sp. B4
GATCAGAGTCAGATCGGAATACGCCCTCAAGCAGGAGACCGACCCTGATATCCGCGTGCTCGTCGTCCAGGGGGGCGGTCCTCCGATATCCAACGAGGCAATGCTCGCTAAGCTGTCGCAGATAGCGGCGAGGGGATGGGAGGAGCAGGTCGCGGTCGTCGACGGCCGCACCGCCTCGCTCCGTGAAGAATTCATGGTCGTAAGGGTCGTCGATGGCGTCCCGCGAAATGTTCCCGATACCGCGTCAGATATGTTGCGCGCGATCATCGACGACGTCGCGTCGCGCGCTAGCGGCCCCACCGAATTCCCCATCGAATATAAGGGCCCGGCGGGCGAGGCCACGCCAGCCTTCGAGGCGCATCGATGCCACTTCGATCCAGTCGACCTGATTATCGGGGGATCGAACCAGCTGGAGTGCCTGCGGGCGATGATGGCTCGGGCACACAGTCGGACGATCATCCACTCCACCTTCCTCGACCACTTCCGCTTCAAGGAACTTCTTCCCGATATTAGAGCCGCTTGCGCACGCGGTGTCGTCTTCGACCTCATGTGGGGTGCCGAGACGCTGGACGAGGTCGAGACCCGCAACACTGCCGCAGCGGTCGAGATTGCCAAGACAATCCGCGCTGACAAGGATCTCATCGGCAAGTTCCGCCTGCATATGACCAGCACGCGATCTCACGCGAAGCTGCTCATCGTCGACACGGAGGAGGGCGACTGGATCGCGGCGGTCGGGTCGTGCAACTGGCTCTCGTCCCCGTTCCGGTCTACCGAAGTCACCGCGGTCCTCAGGGACCCGGCCGTGGTCGCCGACGTAGCGATCATCGTCCAGCGCCTGGTCGGCCGGCGCGGTCTGGCCGACGACATCGCTAATGAGATGGGGATCGTGTCGCGCGACTTGCGCAGGCTCCCGTCCCGGCCCGGACCAGCCGAGATCACGCTGGTCGTAGGTGATAACCACGACTCTCTCATGCGCGAGATCAGCGGCCGGGCTGGCGAGCGGCTCTTCATCGGGAGCAACCGCCTGGGTTCGACGGCCCGGCCAGGTGTGGTCATGCAAGGAGAGGCCGCCGCCCAGCGCGCGCAGGTCGAGGTGACCCTCCTCTACTCCATCCCCTCCGGTCCCCTGAAGAACCGGCACGCGCGCAAGCTCGCCGAGGAGGCCGCACAGAACGGTGTTCAGCTCGTTAAGACTAAGACCATTCCTCTGCACGGGAAGTTTGTCGCTGCGGATGATGACGAACTCGTCGTCACCAGCCTGAACTGGGCCTCGGCGTCCAGCGATCCCGACCTGCCCGAAGGCGACGTTGGGGTGCGGATCCGCCTAAACGGAGTTGCCCGGTACGCCGTCGACGCCCTTCAATGTATCTACCCGGAGATAACCCGCGAGCCTATGGATCAACAACCTGAGGTCGCCAGCGACTAAGCGGCCAGAGCCGACGCCGTCAACGGCCTGGGCTTCGACGTCGTCATCAT
>NZ_BACU01000365.1 GCF_000333275.1 Azospirillum sp. B4
TGCCGAGATGCTCGACGATCCTTGGCGAGTGCGCCGTTCGAGCCGTGAGATCATCGACGCCGACGCCCAAAGGGACGAGTACTTCCTGGACCTGGACGAACCCAAGCAGCAGGCGCTGCTAGGACTGTGGTCGACCTCGCCGTCCTACATGGTCGTGGGGCCGCCCGGTGTTGGAAAGACGCGGCTCGCGACTGAGGTTGTGCGTCGGCGCTTTCATGACGACCGATCCTCGCGGTTGCTAGTGACCGCGCAGGGCCACGACGCGCTCGATCACCTCCAGGCCGCTATCAGGAAGACCCTGAAAACCGGCGGGCAGGACGACGTCATCGTGGTCCGCTCGACTGCGCCGGATCGCAAGTCGACGAGCGACGAGGACCTGCACAAGACCGGTAGCGACTATCTCACGCTGCTCTCGGAAAGCCAGCTCGCCCGGGATGCGCCACAGGCCTTACGCTACAGGATCAACGCCCTGGCCGCCGCGTCCGGACGCCTTGCCAGATCGAAGGACGCGGTCGTGAAGGAGGACCGCGTTGCCCTCAATGCCGTCTCTAGCCTCATCCTCGATGCCGCCAACATCGTTATCTCAACTGCGAACTCGGCCGACGTCGAGAGGCTCGTCGAGGCCCGCGAGCAGTTCGACTGGGTCATCGTGGAGGAGGCAGCGAAGGCGACCGGGCCCGAACTCGTCGGCGCGCTAATGCTTTCTGGTCGGCGCCTAATGATCGGCGACCATCATCAGTTGCCCCCCTTCGAGGCCGATCGGATGGTCGCCCTGCTCCGCGACCACAGTGCGGTCGTCCAGGCCATTGAGATGGCCGACCAGTACGTCGGCCCCCTCATGCGGGATGGAGAGATCGCCGAGCTCGAGCAGATCGCCGCCGAAGCCGACGCTTTGCGCGACGTGGCAGACACCGCCCTACGGCTCTTCGAGCCGTTCCGCCACTTTGTTACGGAGGACGAACGCAAGCTGCTTCTGAACTCGAGTCATCGAGCGATCACCGCCACCCTGACGTCGCAGCGTCGCATGGATCCCGCCATCGCGACCATTGTCTCGAAAGCGTTCTATGAGGATCGCGTCAAGACGACCGCCGCCCGGGAGGAGGAGGCGCACTTGGCCGCGCCCCCCTTCAGAGTGCTCGCCCCGCTGCCCGCCTCGCCCATCGTGTCGGTCGAGTTCCAGCACGTCAGCGTGACCGGTGTGGGGACGCACGCCGAACGCGCGCACCCTAGATGGCACAACCCCGGCGAGGTGCAGGCGGTCATCGACGTCCTACACCACGTCAGCCCCGAGCAGGGCGAAAAGCGGCCGACTCTCGCGATCCTCTCGTTCTACGCGGCCCAGGTCGACAAGATCGCTCAGCGCATTGAGGCCGAGAAGCGGGCTGGCAAGCTAAGTCAGCTCGAAGGCTTTGAGCCGGCGATGCCAGGGGGCGTCTGGGTCGGCACCGTGGACGGCTTTCAAGGCAACGAGGCGGACCTCGTCATCCTCTCGCTTGTCCGCAACAACGCGGGAAGCGGCGCTCGCGCATTAGGCTTCCTGCGGGACCGGCGACGCATGAACGTCGCGCTCAGCCGGGCCAAGTCGAAGCTCGTCGTTGTCGGAAGCTTGGCGTTCCTCGGAGAGGCCGTTCGCGGAGTTAATCCCGACGCGGCCGAGCATGACCTCTCATTTATCGACAGCATCATCGATACCATCGACTGGCTGAAGGGGCAGAAGCGCCCCGACGGAACGCCCTGCGCGACGTCGATCGATCCCGCGAAGCTTGCGAAGGCCCCCTCATGCTGATCGCGATTCCTGTCTTCCGCATGTCCTGCAAGGTCGGGATCGACCGCGGAAGAGCCTGGAGCATTATCGAGGAGATGGTTCTCTGGGCGACCACGGTCCGGCCTCGCTCGATCGCCCAGCTGTCGTCGGAAGCCAACCTCCCGCGCCAGATCGTCGTGGCCTCCATCGCGAGGATGATGCGCTTCCGGCTTGTCGAGCTAACCGTCAGGGACAATAGCGCCAAGTTCCAGACGAGCGCGTACGGACGCGAGATCGTTGAGAGCGGACGGCCCCTGCCGTTCTTCCCTAAGCGCGAGCAGCGACGCGTCAG
>NZ_BACU01000364.1 GCF_000333275.1 Azospirillum sp. B4
GGCTGGGCCGCCAAGTCGAAATGCGCGCTTTGCGCCCAGGCCGGAACCGCCCACCCCATCAACGCCGTCGTGCACAGAGCAAAAAAACTGCCATATTTCTTAATCATTACGATCTTCCCCAACGATTTCTGGCGACTTGGCCTGTCATTGCCGGCCCATCGCGCTCGTTCGCGTGTTCATACTGGGGAGAGATCGGCCGGATTATCTTTCCGCCACCGCGTCATTTAAGTTTAACAACCCTCGCCTACAGGACGAGAATTGTTTGGGCCCGACTCAATCGGAGAGAATTATACTATCTCCGTCCTCACGATATTTGGCGCTGAAGCCAACGGCCACGGCGCGGGCGAAGCCGGCCATGTCCGTGGCGTCGAACAGGCCGGAGATGCGGCGCCGGGCCAAGCCATCGCTGGCCAGCACGATACGCCGGTGGGTATAGCGGGCGAACTGCGCCGCCGCCTGGGCCAGCGTCTCATCGGCGAAGGCCAAGCGCCCCTGCCGCCACATCAGCGCCCGGTCCAGCGCGCCGGGCGCCACCGGTTCGAAACTGACCAGGGTGCCATGCCCGGCCCCACCGGGCCGGACGCTGACTTCCTGCCCGCCCGTCACCAGCACGGCGTCGTGCGTGCCCGTCCGCAGGGTCCAATCACGGCCGGTGACGCGGTCCAGCGTCTCCGCCAGAGCGGAGGGCGCGCCCTCCACAGCCACCTTGCCAGACAGCACCGCCACCGTCATGGCACCGTCGCCGCCCAGGCGGGCGCAGCAGGCGCCACCACCGGTGGCCAGTTGGGCCAGCGGGCTGCGGATGACGAAGGGGCGGTCGGGCCCGGCGGCCACGTCGAAGAACGCCTCCCCCCGCTCCAGATACAGCAGGCGCCGGCCGGCGCTATAGGCGACCGTGACGGCCGAATCGGTGTTGAGCGTCAGGGTGGACCCATCCTCCAGCGGGATATGCCGCACCTCACCCAAGGCGGAGCTGTAGGCCTGCCGGGCGGCGGGCTGGCGCATGCCGGCGCCCAGCACCGCCAGGCCGGCCACGCCGGCCGCCGCCGCCAGCAACCGCCGCCGGCTGTACAGGGGCGCCCGCTCCGGCGGCGGGTCGTCGGCTGTCGGGGTCGCCGCGTCCCGCTGGCTCAGCAGCAGGGCGCGGGCCCGGGCCAGCGCCCCCAGGTGGCGAGGGTCGGCCACCAGCCAGGCGTCAAGCTGTTCCCGTTGGTCGGCGGTCAGGGCGCGCGCATCCATCCGGGCCGCCCAGGCGGCGGCTGCCATGTCGACCGCCGCGGCGGTCTGTCTTGCGCTCACGCTCATCGAATCCTTCTCTCGGGGCCGTCCTTCATTGGGGGCCGGCCCCACCCCGGCCGAAGCGCTGCACCAGCAGCTTCAGGCCCCGGGCGATATGCTTTTCCACCGTGTTCTCCGACAGGCGCATGCGCCGCGCGATCTCTTGCTGGGGCAGCCCTTCCACCCGGCGCATGACGAAGGCGCGGCGGGTCTGGCGCGGCAGGTCGGCGATGGCGTCCTGGATGAGGCGCAGTTCCTGCCGGGCGGACGTCACCTCCTCCGGCGAGGGGGCATCCACCACCGCCTCCAAGGCGGACAGGTCGGCCACGGCGGCGATGGGCACGACGCGCGACTGGCGCATCTGGCGCAGAACCACCGAGTAAGCGGTCTGGAAGGCGTAGGCGCGGGGATTCTCGATCCCGGCGACACAGGCCTTGGCCGCCAGGATGGCGTAGGTTTCCTGCACCACGTCGTCGGCGTCGAAGCCGAGGAAGGATTTGGAGCGCAGCCAGGCCCGCAGGCCATGCTCATGAGGCAGCACATGCGCCGCCAGCCACCGCGCCCTATCGTCGCCAAAAGGGGCATCGCTGAAGGGGCCGGGGGGCGGGCCGTCCTGCGGCCGGGAGATCGCGTCGTGTCGTTCCTGCACGGAAGCCGCCGTCCACTGAATGTCCCTCAACGGCCGCCTCAGGGTGGGGCGGCGCCGGGATACTAGGGGGTGGATGCGGCGGCGGGGGACTTTCCCCCATGCGTCATAAAAATTTTACACGCCAAAAAAGTTTTATACAGGCGTCGGGGCCGGCAGTTCCGGGCAGGTGGCCTCGATGCCGGGCTCGCCGATGGTCTCGCCGGGGGGGCCAACGGGGTCGCGGGGGCCGTGCACACCGTCGGCCAACTGCCACACCCGCACCTGGCCGCTGCGGCCGCGCAGGCTGAATTCGCCCACGTCGGTCATGGGCACGCCACAGTCGCCGGCGGCATCCACCGTGTCGGCGCTGGCCAGCACGATGCAGGCGGCGGCCGGGTCGGCCAGATCGGCGCCCAGCGCCTCCAACCGGGCGGCGGCGTTCACCGTGTCGCCGACGATGGTGTAGTTGATGCGGCTGCTGGTGCCGATGTTGCCCACGACCACCGGGCCGGAATGGATGCCGACGCGCAGGCGGATGGCGGGCCGGCCCTGGGCCACCGCCTCGTCATGGCTTTGCCGGATGCAATGATCAATGGCGGCGGCTGCGCGCAAGGCGCGGCCGGCGTGGTCCGCCTGCTCATCCGGCGCCCCCCAGAAGGCCATGACGGCGTCGCCGATGAACTTGTCCACCGTCCCGCCCTCCGCCTCGATGCAGGCGGACAACAGGGTGAAGTGCTCATTCAGCAGCGAAGCGGTCTGCGCCGGTGTCATGTTCTGGGCCAGGGTGCTGAAGCCCTTGATGTCGGTGAACATGACGGTGACGTCGCGCTCCTCCGACAGGATGGAGCCGGCATGATCGCCCCGGCGGATAAGGCGCAGCACCAGGGCCTTGGGCACATAGGATTCGAACCAGCGCAAGCCGGTCAGCATGGTGTTGAAGGCGGCGGCGGCGTCCGACAGTTCGCGCAGGCGGCTGTCGGGCAGGTAGGGCACGGCATGGAAGTCCAGATCGCGCAGCGAGGAGGCCGCGTTCGACAGGCCCCGGATCTGCCGGCTGATGGTCTTGCCCAGGATGAGGCTGAGAGCCACCGACACCAGCAGGATGGCGACGCCGCCCAAGCCGAACCAGCGCACGCGGCGGATCTCCTGGTCCACCTCGCGCTGGGGCAGGGCCATGACCAGGGTCCAGTTCTGGGCGCCGTAACCGCCGAGGTCGCGGAGCAGATAGACATAATCGACGTCACCCACGCTGGCCTGGCGGAAGTCCAGGTCACGCAGCTTGCCGCCCAGGGCGTCGCTACCGCTTCCCCGGCCAGGGGGTTGGCGCTGCCAGATGCCGGCCGCGACCGGATCGCCCAGGTCGGACAGGGTGGGCAGGGGCGGCGTGCGGCCGCCCAGGTCGAAGGTGCGGCCGATCAGGGCCGGATGGGCCAGCACGTGCTGGGCGTCGAACAGGATGAAGGCGGTGACGCCCTGGCTGCTGTCAAGTTCCCCCAGGAAGCCTGACAGGTCGGCGAAGCTGACGCCCACCAGCACGGCGCCCAGGAAGCGGCCGTCCGGCGACCGCACCGGTGCCCGCACGGTCAGGAAGCTGGTGCCCTGTTCCTCCGACCAGACGGGGTCCACCCAGCGGGCGACGGGTGCCGCCTTCATCTCCTGCATCAGCAGGTCGCTGTTGGGCGGCGGTGGCATGGTCGTCACCTCCGCATCCGTCGGCCCGGTGCGGCGTGCCACCGTCCACTTGCTGTCGGCCGACAGGAAGCCGACCGCCGTGATCTGGGGCGACGCCGCCAGGGCGGAGCGCAGGTTCTGGCCCAGGCGGGCCGTGTCGGCGGTGTCGATCTCCCCCCGCCGGATGGACGCCACCAGGAATTCCGCCTGGTACTGCGCCGGGTCCAACTGCGCGCGCACGCGCACGGTCATCCCATCCATGGCCAGGATGACCTTGTCGGTCAGCAGGGCCGCGGTGTTGCGGGTGGAGGTGCTGAAGCCCAGGATCAGAACGCTGGCCACCGCCACCAGGACCAGCGTGCCGAAACCCAGCAGCAGCGCGGTGGCGATGGAGACTCGCACGGCGGACCGTCGGATGGGACATCCCCCCGACGGCCTTTCCAGGGCCTGTGTCGTTTCACTCATGGCCGCACGGTAGCCGCCGCGAGGCCCGGCGGCAACTGCGGCAAGGGGGCAAGGCCCCCTGCCGGGCGTATGGGCCGAATTCCAAGAGAACATATTGCAAAATGCGATACACCCCATCTTTTGGAGCAATAGTTGCTTTATGCATTACATAACGCAAGGGGGGAGAAAATTGCAGCTGCGGGTAGAGGCAAAGCCCCCTACACAAACATGAGGTTCAGCTTAGGAATTGGCCAAGGCATGCCTTGGCCGATCCAATGGCCCGGTCATTGCATAGGTTTGACCGTCTCGCAGAGCAACACCCATCAAGGGAACCGCAGACCATGGAACCGAAGGAATTTCGCCTCTCTCTCATTTCCGGCATCGCGTCCTTGGCCCTGTAGGGTCGGACCGACCCGGGTTGGCGGAAACGCCAGACGCCCATCACCGGCATACGCGGCCGTGCCATCAATCGGTTCTGGCAGAACGCGTAAACTTTCAGCGGCGCGGATCCCCATGTGGTCCGCGCCGCCTTTTCTTTGTCCCGCCTTCCTTTCGGCCACCGCCTGCCGTATCGTCGTCCCGCCCCGGTTGCCGGAACCCTTCACGATGCACGCCTGGCGAATCGCCCTGCCGCTGCTGCTGGCCTTGCTGGTCTCGGCCCCGCCGGCCCATGCCCGGGCCCATAAAACCCGCCGCGAGCATCACCCCAAGGCCTTCCACGGCCTCACGCCCGCCGGCACCGGCGTGGTCATCGGGGTGCTGAGCGGCGACACCGTGACCCTGCGCGATGGCCGGGTGGTCCGCCTGGCCGGCATCCTGGCACCCCGCCTGCCACGGGGCGGCCGGGATGACGACGCGGGGCGCGGCCGCTTGGCTTGGCCGTTGGCGGAGGATTCGCGCGCGGCGCTGGAGTCGCTGGTGCTGAACCGCACCGTCAGCCTGATGCTGGGCGGGGCCGATCATGACCGCTATGGCCGCACGCTGGCCCACCTGGTGGTGCGCGACGGCCGCCGGCCCTTGTGGGTGCAGGACACGCTGCTGCGCCAGGGCTGGGTGGAACTGGCACCCCATCCCGATGCGCCCAAGGGCCTGGCGGCCCTGCGCCGGGCGGAAACCTATGCCCGCGACCATGAGCTGGGCCTGTGGGCCAATGGCTTCTACACCGTGCGCGAACCTGAGACGGCCTTCCGCGCCCAGGGCCGCTACGCCGTCGTCACCGGCCGCGTGCTGGACGCCGCCGACGCTCGCGACCGTGTCTACCTGAACTTCGGCGCCGACCGGCGCACCGACTTCACGGTGGAGATCGATCGCCGCGACCTGGCCGCCTTCCGCGCCCGCCACCTGGATCCGCTGGACCTGCGCGATCGCGCCGTGGAGGTGCGCGGCTGGGTGGAGGAACACAACGGCCCCATGATCCGCGTCACCCACCCCGACCAGATCGTCACCACCGACGGCCGCTGGCCCCACCGCCGCCTGGCGCGTGGCACGGGGGGCGGGAAAAAGGCCGGCGGGAAAGAGGATGGCGAGGCGGCACCGGCGGAGGCGGACCCTTGACAGCCTAAGCAGACTTTCCGAACTCCGCCCGCACATGGGCGGGCTCGGAAATCTGCTGAACCATAGAGTCGGCAGGTTTCTCCGGGCCGGGCCATGTGTGGCCCGATCTGGAGGAACCTGCTTAGGCCACGGATGGGACCGCCCGGCGCTTAAGGGCGTTCACAAGTACTTTCCCGCGTCCTCGCCCCGCGCCACCGCCAGGCCCATCTGCAGGCTGCGGCCAATGCGGGTGCTGGTCTCCGCCAGGCGGGCGGCGGCCTCGGCCGTGAACAGCCCTTGCGCCGTATCCTGGAACAGGGCCAGCCAGCGGCGGAAATGGTCGGGGCCGATCATGGGCAGGCCGGCGTGCACCACCATGGGCCGCCCCTCGTACCGGCCGGTGGAGAGCAGGACCGAAGACCAGAAATCCACGATGCGGGCGCGATGCCGGTCCCACGCCGCCTCCTCGGTGCCAACCACGCCGTTAAAGATGGGGCCCAGCAAATCGTCCTGGCGCACGCGGTCGTAGAAGACACCGACCAGCACGGCCAACGTCTCCTCGGTGAAAGCGGCAAACGGTTGTGACATCGCCGTAAATGCTCCCGCGAAACAGGTTAGGGGGCTTGACCGAGGTCCGGTTGGGTTTGCGCTGGGGGCCGACCTTGGCCTACACTTTAACCCCTATCGGGCAAACTGGTGTACGGACCCCATGGCGCGCGGCGATCTCTTCCCCCCCCTTGAACCCTATCGGACCGGCACGCTGGCCGTCAGCGGCCTGCATAGCATCTATTGGGAGGAAGCCGGCAATCCCAATGGGGCGCCAGTCGTATTCCTGCATGGCGGGCCCGGCGCCGGCGCCTCGCCCACCCATCGCCGCTTCTTCGACCCCAGGCATTACCGCATCGTCATCCTGGACCAGCGCGGCGCCGGCCGCTCCGCGCCCCTGGGCGAGATCCGGGAAAATAGCATTCCCGAACTCATTTCGGACCTGGAACAACTGCGGTCGATGCTGGAGATAGACCGCTGGCTGGTGTTCGGCGGTTCCTGGGGGTCCACCCTGGCGCTGGCTTACGCCCAGGCCCATCCGGAACGGGTGAAGGGCCTGGTGCTGCGCGGTATCTTCCTGATGCGTCAGCAGGAGATCGACTGGTTCCTCTATGACATGCGCACCTTCTTCCCCGAGGCCTGGTCCACCTTCGTGGCCCACATCCCGGTGAATGAGCGTGGCGACCTGCTGGAGGCCTATTACCGCCGCCTGACTTCCGCCGACCCGCAAACCCGCATGGCCGCCGCCCGGGTGTGGAGCGTGTACGAGGGCGCCTGCTCCACCCTGCTGCCCAGCCCGGAACTGGTCTCCGCCTCCGGCGAGGACAACCACGCCCTGGGCCTGGCACGGATGGAGGCGCACTACTTCCGCAACAACAAGCTGACGCCGGAAGCGGCGTTGCTGGACAATGTGGACCGTATCCGGCACATCCCGGCCATCATCGTCCAAGGCCGCTATGACGTGGTTTGCCCCATCCGCACGGCGGATGAGCTGCACCGCGCCTGGCCGGAGGCCGACTACATCGTCGTGCCGGACGCCGGCCACAGCGCCATGGAGCCGGGCATCCGCTCCGCCTTGGTGCAGGCGACGGAACGGTTCAAGACTCTGTGATTTCCTCAAGCGCCGGCGGGGCATCCGCCCCTTGGCTATCCTCGCTGCGCCCTTCGGTGCTCGCTCCGGCGGACGCGGTCGCGTCCTAGGAAACAAGTCAGGCGCCGGCGCGGCCATCCGGCCGCGCGGCCATCCTCGCTGCGCCCTTCGGTACTCGCTCCGGCGGCCCCGGTCGGGGCGCCTAGAAAAGTTGGGGAAGCGTCTTTGATCAGGCGCTCTTCCGCAGTCCCTTCAGACCCTGGCGCAGGCGGGTCCAGGGGCGTTCGTTAGGCGTCAGGTCGATGCCGACCTCGGTCACCCGCGCCTCATCCATGGATGCCACGATGAGCGCCACCTCACCCACCTTCAGGCGCACGCCGACGGAGGCGCGCCGGCCTAGGCGGCGGGCCAAATGGTCACCGATCGCGACGTCGCCATCAACGTCAGGCGCCTCGAAGCCGTAGAGGCCGGCCACGGTGGTCAGCGGCGTGTCGCCCTTGACCTGGAAATCACCCAGGCCGGCGGCGCGGCGGCCATGATCGCGGCGGCCGAACAGGCGCTCCATGGCCGTCAGGGCCGCCGGTTCGCCCAACACCAGCACGGCGTCGCCGGGGTAGAGCACCCGCACCTCCTCCGGCGCCACCGGATGGCCCTCGCGGATCATGGCCAGCACGCGCACCGACTCCGGCACCACCAGCCGGCCCAGGCCGCGCACCGCCGCCTCGCTTTCCGGCGCGACCGTCAACATGGCCAGCTGCTGCGGCCCGTCCACCGGCAGGTCGATGTCGGCGCGGCTGGGCGGTTCGGGGTCGGCCGGGATCTCCACGTCCAGCAGGCGTGCAGCCGGTCCGATGGTCCAGCCCTGGGCCAGCAGGGACAGCAGCACAACGGCGAAGGCGATGCCGAAATAGGTCTCCGCGCCCGGCAGGCCGGCCAGCACGGGCAGCAGGCCCAGGAAGATGGGCACGGCACCGCGCAGGCCCACCCAGGAGATGAACAGCCGCTCGTTCCAGGCGAAGCCGAAGAAGGACAGGCAGAGCGTAACGGCCAGGGGTCGCGCCACCACCATCAGCGCCACGGCGACGACCATGGCCGGCAGCGCCACCCGCACCAGCGTGTCGGGCGAAACCAGCACGCCCAGCATGAGGAACAGCGAGATTTGGCTGAGCCAGGCGAGGCCGTCGTGGAAACGCTCGATGATCTGCCGCGCCTTCAGTCGCCGGTTGCCGACGATAAAGCCCGCCAGATAGACCGCCAGGAAGCCGGAGGCGCCGATGGTCTGGGTGGCGCCGAAGATGAACAGCGTGCCCGCCAGCGCCATGATGGGGTAGAGGCCGGCCGACAGTTCCAGCCGGTTGATGATGGCGGCCAGGGCGTAGCCACCACCGACGCCGATGATGCCGCCGCCGCCCATCTCCAGCGCGAACTGACCCAGTTGCGCCCAGCCGAAGCCCGCCCCCTGCACCGCGTGGATCGACAGCAGGGTCAGGAACACCGCCATGGGGTCGTTCAGGCCCGACTCCACCTCCAGCAGGGCGGAGACACGGGGGCGCAGGCGCAAGCCGCGCTGGTGCAACAGCAGGAAGACGGCGGCGGCGTCGGTGGAGGCGACGATGGACCCGATCAGGAAGCCCTGGGCCCACCCCACGCCCAACAGCCAGCGCGCCACCAAGCAGGTGACGCCGGACGTGACCAGCACACCGGCGGTTGACAGGACCAAGGCGGGCCAGCGCGCCACCTTGAACACCGCCTTGGGCGTGCGCAGGCCGCCGTCGAACAGGATGACGGCGATGGCGATGGACCCCACAAGCGAGGCTAGGCGATAATCGTG
>NZ_BACU01000363.1 GCF_000333275.1 Azospirillum sp. B4
AGGAATGAGCATGAGGACATCCACATGAACGTGGAGTTCCGCCTGAAGGAACTGATCGTCGAACCGGCCGGCCGCNTGCACACCGCCCGCTCGTGCAACGACCAGGTGGCCACCGACTTCAAGCTATGGGTGCGCGGCGCGCTGCAGCGCCTGGACGGCGACATGAAGGCGCTGCAGGCCGCCCTGGTCGAGCAGGCCGAGCGCAACGTCGACACCATCATGCCGGGCTTCACCCACCTGCAGACGGCCCAGCCGGTGACCTTCGGCCACCATCTGCTGGCCTATGTGGAGATGCTGGGCCGCGACCGCGCCCGCGTGCGCGACGCCATCGCCCGCCTGAACGAATGCCCCCTGGGCAGCGCCGCGCTGGCCGGCACGCCCTACCCCATCGACCGCGCCGCCACGGCCGCGGCCTTGGGTTTCGACCGGCCCACGGCCAACTCGCTGGACGCCGTGTCCGACCGCGACTTCGCCCTGGACTACCTGGCCACGGCCAGCATCTGCGCCGTGCACCTGTCGCGCCTGGCGGAAGAGATCGTGCTGTGGTGCACGACCCAGTTCCGTTTCATCCGGCTGTCCGACGCCTTCACCAGCGGCAGTTCCATCATGCCGCAGAAGAAGAACCCGGACGCGGCCGAGCTGGTGCGCGCCAAGTGTGGCCGCGTCATCGGCGCCCTGTCCGGCCTGCTGGTGGTCATGAAGGGCCTGCCGCTGGCCTATTCCAAGGACATGCAGGAGGACAAGGAGCCGGTGTTCGAGGCCGACGACACGCTGGCGCTTTGCTTGGCCGCCACCACCGGCATGATCCAGGACATGACGCCCGACCCCGCCGCCATGCGCCGCGCGGTGGAGGCGGGCTTCCCCACCGCCACCGACCTGGCCGACTGGCTGGTCCGCCGGCTTGGCCTGCCCTTCCGCGAGGCGCATCATGTCACCGGCCGCATCGTCCGCCTGGCCGAGGAACGGGGCTGCGGCCTGTCGGACGTGCCATTGGACGTCATGAAGGGCGTCGACGCCCGCATCACCGAGGAGGTCTATGCCGTGCTGAGCCTGGAAGCGTCCGTCGCCAGCCGCACCAGCCTGGGCGGCACCGCGCCCGAGCGGGTGCGGGCCGCCGTCGCCGCCGCGCGGGAGCGGTTCCTGTGATCGCCCCCCGCATGAGCATGAGGCTGATCCTCACCGCCGCCGGCCTGGCCGCCGCCCTGGCGCTGTCGGGCTGCGGCAAGATCGCCCGCACGCTGGACACGCCGGATGGCGAGGACCATCCGCTGCACGCCTATCCCAACCCGGCGCGGGACCCGCAGCCCAACGCCCGGGTGGCGCAGCCCAGTTCCGCCGACCAGCCGGGTGAGACGCGGGCCACCATCCAGACGGGCACGCCCTACGGGGTCCTGCCCGACAGCCCGGTCATCAGCAACACCGGACCCATGATGGGCGGCACCACCTCCACGCCCACCACCTCATCCTCCACCCCCCAATAAACGGGCGGGCACCTCCCTCACAGCTTCGCGACGGTTCGGATTTCGATGGCCTTCACCTATGTTTCCGGCGTGCTGACCGCCGACGGCGTTCCCCTGGACCGGTTGGCCGAGGCCGTTGGCACCCCCGTCTACGTCTATGCCGCCAGCCGCCTGCGCGCCAATTACCAGGCCTATGCCCAGGCCTTCGCCCGCGACCCGGTGGATGTCTGCTTCGCCCTCAAGGCCAATTCCAACCAGTCCATCATCAGCCTGTTCGCCCGCCTGGGCGCCGGCGCCGACGTGGTGTCGGAGGGGGAGATGCGCCGGGCGCTGGCCGCCGGCGTGCCACCGGAGCGGATCGTGTTCTCCGGCGTGGGCAAGACGCGCGACGAGCTGGCCGCGGCGCTGACGGCCGGCATCCACCAGATCAACGTGGAAAGCCTGCCCGAGCTGGAGGCCCTGTCGGCCGTGGCGACGGCGTTGGGCCGCACCGCCCCAGTGGCGCTGCGCATCAACCCGGACGTGGACGCCGGCACCCATGGCAAGATCGCCACGGGCCGCAAGGAGGACAAGTTCGGCATCGACCTGGGCCACGCCGTGCAGGCCTATGCCAAGGCCTGCGGCCTGCCGGGCCTGGCGCCCAAGGGCTATGCCGTCCACATCGGGTCCCAGCTGCTGAACATCAGCCCCTACGACGACGCCTACGGCCACCTGTCGGACCTGGTGATCGCCACCCGCGAGGCCGGCCTGAAGATCGAGCGGCTGGATCTGGGCGGCGGCCTGGGCGTTCCCTACAAGGGGGAGACGGCACCCGACCACAACGCCTATGCCGACATCGTGCGCAAGCGCCTCGGCAACCTGGGCTGCCGCCTGACCCTGGAACCGGGCCGGTCGCTGGTGGGTGACGCCGGGGTGTTGCTGGCCCGCGTCATCTACGTCAAGGAAGGGCTGCACCGCCGTTTCCTGATCGTGGACGCCGCCATGAACGACCTGATGCGCCCCACCCTCTATGATGCCTATCATGGCATCCGCCCGGTACTGGAACCGGCGGCCGGCGCCGCGCTTTCCCCCATGGACGTGGTCGGCCCCATCTGCGAGACGGGCGACACCTTTGCCCGCCAGCGCGAGCTGCCGCCGGTGGCGGAGGGTGAACTGGTGGCCTTCATGACCGCCGGGGCGTACGGTGCCGCCATGTCGTCCACCTACAACTCCCGTCCGCTGGTGGCCGAGGTGCTGGTGGATGAGGGGCGGTGGGCGGTCATCCGCCGCCGCCAGACGTTCGAGGAAATGCTGGCCCTGGACGTGGCGCCCCAATGGCGCCACGTTTAAGGCGCAGGGCATAGGGCCGATCCCGGTCTGGGCTATTCAGGACGAGGGCACCGACGGCATGGCTGAAAGGGCACTCAAACCCCGCAAGGAGCGACAGGCGCCGGACGCCAGTGCGCCCGTGGGTGGCGCGCCCATCGGTGGCGTGCCCACGGGTATTGTCGTCCCCCTACCCAACCGGGCCCGCCTCCCCCTGGTCCCGCCGCCACTGAAGCCCTGGCACCGCGCCCTGCGGACCGCTTGGCTGTCACTGGCGGTGGAGCGGGCTGCCCTGCGACTGTGGCCCCTGCCCAGCGTGCTGATGCTGGGCCTGGCGCTGGCCTGGTCCGGGGCCCTGCCCCATCTGCCGCCCTGGGCCCACGGCGGCGTCCTGGGGCTTTTCTGCGCTGCGGTCGTCGCGCCATTCTGGCTTCTGTACCGGTACGGCCCGCGCCTGCCTGACCGGGATGCCGTGTTCCGCCGGCTGGAGCGGGATAACGGCCTGCGCCATCGGCCCTTCGACCTGATGATCGACCGCCCCGTGGATCAAAACGGCCCCGCCGCCGCGCTGTGGCAGGCGGCGCAGGACCGGGCGCGACGCAGCCTGGCGGGCATGCGCGTCAGCGGCCCCAAACTGGACCTGCCCAACCGCGACCCCTGGGCCCTGCGCCATGTCGCGGTGCTGCTGCTGGCGGTAGCGGCCGCCATGGCCTGGGGCGACTGGCGCCCCCGCCTGATCGAGGCGCTGGACGCCGGTTTCCAGGCGCCGCCCGCAGGAGCCGAGGCGGACCTGGACGTCTGGATCACTCCGCCGGAATCGACCGGCCTGCCCCCGCAGTTCCTGACCCGCCGGGGCAAGGCCGGCGCCCCGGCTGAAAACGGCGTCTTCATCTCCGTGCCCGCCGGCGCCACCATCACCGCCCGCCTGGGCCCCCACCATCGCGCGCCCAAGCTGTCCGTTGATGAGCAGACCCTGCCCCTGGACCCGGCCGCCACCGGCGGCTTCCAGGCCAGCCGGGCTGTCACGAAGGGCCAGCGCATCACCGTCACCGACCGGGGGCGGACCCTGGGCAGCTGGGCCATCCGCGTGGTGGCGGACGATCCGCCGGCCATCGCCTTCCGGGAAAAGCCCAGCGCCACCGAGCGCTACGCCCTGCGCCTGAACTACACGGCGGCCGACGACTACGGCATCGCCGGCGTCACCGCCACCGTGACGCCCACCACGCGGCCCGAGGGGGCCACGGTGGAGCCCCTGGTGCTGACCCTGCCCGTACCGGCGCGACCGGCGCGCGAGGCGTCCGGCGCCGGCACGCCGGTGGTGGCCAACGCCGCCGGCTATTTCGACCTGACGGCCAGCCCTTGGGCCGGCCAGCCTGTGACCATCCAGCTGACGGCGACCGATACCGCCGGCCAGACGGCCACCAGCGACAGTCAGACCGTGACGCTGCCGGAGCGGGTGTTCAACAACCCCACGGCCAAAGCCGTCATCACCCAACGCCGCGCCCTGCTGGACAACGGGGAGGAAGCGCGCAAGGCCGCCATCCCCGCCCTGTTGGACCTGTCGGGGGAACTGGACGGCTATGGCGGCGACCCGACCGTGTTCATGGCGCTGTACGCGGCCGCCCGCCATCTGGGCCTGAACGACGACGCGCGATCCCTGGCGGATGTGGCCGACCTGCTGTGGGACACCGCGCTGAAGATCGAGGACGGCAGCCTGGCCTCGGCCGAGAGCGAGCTGCGTGACGCCCGCCAGCGCCTCAGCGACGCCCTGGACCGCAACGCGCCGGAGGCGGAGATCCGCCGGGATCTGGAGGCGATGAAGGCGGCGCTGGCCCGCTACATGCAGGCCCTGGCGGAGAAAAGCGACCAGCAGCAGGGCCAGGACGGCGCCCCGCCGCCCGACGACCAGAACGCCCAGTCCTTCGACATGGGCCAGATGATGGAGCAGTTGGAGCAAATGGCCCAGACCGGTGCCCGCGACGCCGCGCGCAAGATGCTGGACCAGATGCAGGACCTGATGGAAAGCGTGCAGACCGGCCCGCAGAAACCGCCATCGGAGGCCGAGCAACAGCAGATGCGCCAGGCGATGCAGACCCTGGAAAAGCTGCAGGACCTGACCAAGCGCCAGCGCGAGCTGATGGACCAGACCTTCCGCCAGGGCGACCGGGGCGAGGACGGGGACAACCGGCCGCAGCCGTCCACCCGGGGCGACATGCCGCGTTCCGTCCCCAACCGCCAGGGTGCGGCCCCGCGCCAGCCCCAGCGCGACCCGGGCGCGGAAGCCACCGCCCGTGACCTGGCCAAGCAGCAGGACGCCCTGCGCCGCGAATTGCAGGCCCTGATGCAGCAGCAGGGCCAACAGCCGGGACCCCAGTCCGAAAACCAGCAGGGACAGGAGCAGCCGGGCGGGCAGGAGAACGGCACCGGCGGCGGTGAGGGCCCCGGTCAGGCGCCGTCGCCCCTGGACAAGGCGGACCGCGCCATGGGCCAGGCCGGCCGCGCCCTGTCGGAAGGATCGCCCGAGGACGCGGTGGAGGCCCAGGGCCAGGCGCTGGAAGCCCTGCAGGACGGGATGAAGGGCATGGCGCAGCAGATGGCCCGCCAGATGGGGCGCGGCACCCGCGTCGCCCCGCGCTCCGCCAACGGCCGGGGCCAGAACACCGACCCGCTGGGCCGTCAGATGACCGGCCAGGGCGCCACCAGCACAGATGGCGTCAAGATCCCCGACCACGGCGACCTGCAGCGCGCCCGCGAAATCCTGGAAGAACTGCGCCGCCGCGCCAGCGAGGCCGGCCGGCCTAAGGAAGAGCTGGACTACATCGATCGGCTCCTGAAGCGGTTTTAACCCGTCCAACCATCCCGTTTCCCCCAGAACTTGACATTCACGGGGCAGATCAGATTCGAATAATTAAAAAGAAGCGACCCGATACCACCACCCGTATCTCGACATTCAGGGGAATCCATGAGTTCTGGAAAGATATACTTTCACTATATTGGTGGTCGCGCTGGGAATCAGGGCACCTTCTTCCTGCGCGCACACGCGGACGACCTGGTTTTTCACATATATGATGCCGATCCCGATTGCCTGGACCAGATTCAGTCGGCGACAGCGTTAAGCCGCTTCACCTTCACCAATGAAGCCGTCATCATCCGTGGACCATCCGTGGGTGACCACATCAATATCAACTACGACCCCTTCACCAGTTCCTGCTATCCCGCCAACCCGGACCTGGCCGACGTATATTATCGTGATCCGAATTCCGGTGATTATTTACTGCGGGAAGCCTTCCGTACGGTGCGCGTCCATCGGGGCGCCGCCCTGACCTTGGCGGAAATTGCCGCCCGGAGGGAAACCTCCCTGGATTTCCTGAACATGGACACCCAGGGAAGTGAGCTCGAGATCCTGAAGGGCACCGGCCCCCTCGCCGCGAGCCAGCTGTTAGGCTTCACCGCGGAGGTGGAGTTCGAGCCCCTATACCAAGGGCAGCCCCTTTTCAGCGACGTGCACACATGGGCTCGCGACCAAGGCTTCCGTCTGGTCAGGCTGGAGCAGCATCCGGACTGGCATTGGCATCGCGCGCCCCTCGGTTGGCGTGGCCAGGGCGCCCTGTTCGTCAGCGACGCCCTCTATCTGAAGGCCCCGGCCCGGATCGCCGTCGACCACCCCTATCCAACCGCCTCGCTTGCGAAAGCCACGTTCATCGCCCTGATCCTGGGGCAAATCGACTACGCGGCGGAATGCCTCTCCTTGTTGCCGGACGCGGTCCCGAGCTTGACGGACGGACGGCCCTACCAGCGCCTGGTGGCGGAGGCCGCCGACCTTTATCGCCACGGGCCAAAGCTGTTTCCCCCCAGCTTTGCCGATCTCTTTTCCGAAGAGCAATCCTTCGCCCGGTTCGGAAAGGATGTGTCCCTGGATCAACTCTGGCAGTACGACTTCCCCTCCATTCGCCAGCGTTATTTCGAGCATGTCGACAAAGCGATGTTTTTGGAGCAGTTCCCCCGCCTGCTGGCCCCGGTTCCCACCGCGTTCGAGTCCTTGCTGGCACGCTACGAGATGAAGCGCGCGGCGGCGGCTGTACAAGTCCAACGACTAGAACAGGCGGCAACGCTGGCAAGGCTGTTAGGTCTTGAGATTGGCACCGACGGTTCGGCGCCGATCGATGCCGCCGCGCTGAAGCGACAAGTGGGCTGAAGCCCCCCCGTGGCGGCGGCGCTTGATCTTAACCCTTCAGATATCGTGCATATCAGTTCGGCAGCACGAACTCCGGCCTGATCTGCACCGTCTGGCCGCCTTTTTCCACGATGTTGCTGTGGAAGACGGTCTTCTCGCCGGGGAACAGCCGGCGGGCCTTGGGCTGCATGCGCCAGCGCTGAAAGGGTTTGCCGTCGGCCCCCAGGGCGGAGGCCATCAGGTCTGGCACCTCGCGCTGGCGGTCGGACTTGTTTTGCACCGTGATGTCGATGAACAGCATGGACGTGCCTTCCACGTCGCGGAATTCCGTCTTGTTGTCCACCATCTCCAGCCCCGTGCCCGGCGGCTCCACCCCGAAGCCCACGGCATCATAGAGGCGGGCGGCAGCGGGCCAGGCGTCGACGATGGCGTCCCGTTCCAGCGCCAGGCCGGCGCCCCCTCCCGCCACCACCACGGCCAGAATGGCCCAGCGCACGGCGGCGAACAGACGGCGCGGCCTCTCCTCCGGCGCCGGCAGGGGAGCCGTGGCCGGACGCAGGCGGCCCAGCGACATGGGCGCCGGCTTCTCCTCGACATCCATGGTCAGGGCGTCGTAGGCGGTCTCCCGCTCCATCTCCGCCGCCAGGTCGGCGAAGGAAGAGGACGACAGTGGCCCCGGACTCATCCAGTCGGGTTCATCATCCGGCGCTGGGGCGGGCGCCGAGGAGGACGCTCGGCCCGCCGTCTCCGGCACCTGATGCCAAACGGAACCGCAGGCACTGCACCGCACGCGGCGACCCCGCCCCAGAAGGGCGTCGTCGACCCGGAAGCGCGTGGCGCAGGACGGGCAGGTTGTTATCATGAGAGGCGGAGCCAGGCCAAAATCCTTAAGAGGCGCCCTAGACTTAAACGAAAAGGTCGGCCGTGCGCAAGGTTGCCCCAGGAACATCCTGCTGCGGCGAGACGGTCTATTCCGTTCAGACAGGGTCTGGTCGGGCGGGACAGGCCGGGGCCGGATGCCGCACCTGCGGTCGCCTGGCCGGACACGCTGGACGCCCGCCACCCGGCCGTGCCATCACTAGGACACCCCCTTCGCCCCGAACCACCCTGCGAGGCCAGTCCCATGAGCCGGCGCGGACCTGCCGTCCTGTCCCTACGCCGCGATGCCACGGGCCGATTCCTGCCCTGGCTGATCGCCCTGATGGTGTTCCTGTCCACCCTGGCGGTGGCAGCGGCCCAGATGCTGTCCGGCTGGGCCCAGCGGTGGGACAGCGGGCTGGACGGCAGCCTGACCATCCAGGTCAGCCCGGCCGAAAATCAAAGTGCCAACGACAAGGCGCCGGTGTCGCTGGAGGAGCGGGTGCAGCTGGTGCTGCACACCCTCGGCGGCATGCCCGGCATCATCAACGCCCGGCCGGTGCCCATGGAGGACGCGGCCCGCCTGGTGGAGCCTTGGCTGGGCAACGGCGACCTGCTGCGCGACCTGCCCCTGCCCGCCCTGATCGACGTCACCGCCGGCCCCGCCGTGGACGTGGCCGCCCTGCGCCAGCGCCTGGCCGCCGCGGTGCCGGGCACGACGGTGGAGGAGCCGGGCGTATGGCTGCGCGACCTGCGCCGCCTGGCCCGCCTGGTGGAGGCGGTGGCCCTGGTCATCGTCGCCCTGATCGGCGGGGCCGCCGTGGCCGTGGTGGTGTTCGCCGCAAAGGCCGGCCTGGCCATGCACCAGGATGAGGTGGACCTGCTGCACGTCATGGGCGCCACCGACAGCCATGTGGCCGACCAGTTCCAGCGCCACATCCTGCGCCTGTCGCTGACCGGCGGCGTTGGCGGCACGGCGGTGGCGCTGGCGACCCTGGCCGTCCTGTCCCTGCTGTCGCGCACCATCGAGGGCACGCTGCTGCCGCCCATGACGCTGGCGCCCCTGCAATGGCTGCTGCTGGTGACCGTGCCGGTGGCCGCCGCCGCCCTGGCCGCCATCAGCGCCCGCCTGACCGTGCTGCGCGCGCTGGAGCGGCTGCCGTGACGCCGTCCCCAGCATCGGTGCCCCAGGCGGAGGCAGCGCGCCCCCGGCCGCTGCTGACCCGGCTGCGCCGCCTGACCTGGGCGGGGGCCGCGCTGGGCGGGCTTTGGCTGGCAGGGTTGCTGACCTTCGCCGCCCACATTCCCCGCGCGCCAGAAGACACGGCCACCGCCACCGACGCCATCGTGGTGCTGACCGGCGGCAGCGAACGGCTGGAGACCGGGTTCGACCTGCTGGCGGCCGGCAAGGCGCGGAAGCTGTTCATCTCCGGCGTTTATCGCGGGGTGGACGTGCGGGCATTGCTGCGCATGTCCCAGGCCACGCCGACCGCGGTGGAATGCTGCGTGGTGCTGGGCTACACCGCCGACGACACGGTGGGCAACGCGGCGGAGAACGGCGCGCTGGATGGCGGCGGAGGGCTTCCGTTCCTTGCGCCTGGTCACGGCCAACTACCACATGCCGCGCAGCCTGGTGGAGTTCCGCCATGCCCTGCCCGACGTCCGCATCGTCCCGCACGCGGTGCAGCCGGCCAACGTGCGTCTGGACGGCTGGTGGCACTGGCGCGGCACCGCCGGCCTGATCGTCAGCGAATACGACAAGTACCTGGTGGCCTTCCTGCGCCACGCACTGGGGCTGTAAGGCGCGCGTCACGCCTGTGGACAGGCGCGCGTCCAGCCACTATCCCTGCATCCATCACCCCCGGTTAAGCGGTCGAGACGATGCTGGTCCTGCGGTCCCTGATCTTCAACATCGTCTTCTACATCTGGACGGCCATCAGCTGCTTCGGCTTGCTGTGGGGGCTGGTCGTGCCCCACCGCGCCATGATCTGGGGCATCCGCGGCTATATGCGCAGCCTGGTCTTCCTGGAGCGCACCATCATCGGCCTGAAATATGAGGTGCGGGGGCGGGAACACCTGCCCAAGACGGGCGCCTTTCTGGTGGGCGCCAAGCACCAGTCGATGTGGGAGACGATGAAGCTGCACCTCATGTTCGAGGACCCGGCCATCGTGCTGAAGAAGGAACTGACCTACATTCCCATCTGGGGTTGGTACGCCGCCAAGGCCCGCATGATCGCCGTGGACCGGGGCAAGCGCGGGGCGGCCATCCAGTCGCTGGTGCGCGGCGCCAGGGAGCGGGTGGCCGAAGGCCGGCCCATCGTCATCTTCCCGCAGGGCACACGCACGGCCGTGGGCGCGTGGCGGCCCTACAAGGTCGGCATCGCCCTGCTGTATGAAAGCCTGGGCCTGCCCCTGGTGCCCATGGCGCTGAACTCCGGCCTGTTCTGGCCCCGGCACAAGTTCCTGCGCCGCCCCGGCACCATCGTCATCGAGTTCCTGCCCGCCATCGCCCCCGGCCTGTCCAAGGAAGAGGCGCTTCGCCGGTTGGAAACGGCGCTGGAGACGGCGACGGACCGGCTGGTGATGGCCGCCGGCGGCCCCGCCACGCACCGCCCGCCCCAGGCACCGCCCCTGGTGGATGTGCCGGCCGCCGGCTGAACGGCCTTTAAGCCTAAGCAGGGGCGCGGATTGACCGGCCCCACGCGCCAGCCTACCCTTGGACCCGTGAGCGGCTATCATCCGGGACCGGAGGACGCGCATGATCGGGCGTGAGGCGGGGCAAGCGACACCTGCGGCAGTTGAGGCGCCCGCCGACTGGCCGGCCATCGCCGCCCAGGTCTGGGACATGAAGTACCGGTTCAAGCGGCCGGACGGCACGCCCCTTGACCACACGGTGGAGAGCACCTGGCGCCGCGTGGCCAGGGCCCTGGCGGAGGCCGAGCGTGAACCCGCGCTGTGGGAACCCCAGTTCTTCGAGGCGCTGAAGGATTTCGCCTTCCTGCCGGCTGGCCGCATCCTGGCCGGGGCCGGCACGGGGCGGGCCGTCACCCTGTTCAACTGCTTCGTCATGGGCACGGTGCCGGACGACATGGGCGGCATCTTCGCCCATCTGCGTGAGGCGGCACTGACCCTGCAGCAAGGTGGGGGCATCGGTTACGACTTCTCCACCCTGCGGCCGCGCGGCGCGCCGGTGGCGGGCGTGGGGGCCGACGCCTCCGGCCCCACCTCGTTCATGGACGTGTGGGACGCCATGTGCCGCACCATCATGAGCGCCGGCAATCGCCGGGGCGCCATGATGGCCACGCTGCGTTGCGACCATCCGGATGTGGAGGCCTTCATCGACGCCAAGCGCGACCCCGGCCGCTTGCGCATGTTCAACCTGTCGGTTCTGGTGACCGACCCCTTCATCGCCGCCGTGCGCGAGGACGGGCCCTGGGACCTGGTGTTCGACGGCCAGGTCTGGCGTACAGTGCGGGCGCGCGAGCTGTGGGACCGCATCATGCGGGCCACCTACGACTATGCCGAACCCGGCGTCATCTTCATCGACCGAATCAACGACCAGAACAACCTGGGCGGGGTGGAGGTGATCAGCGCCACCAACCCGTGCGGGGAGCAACCGCTGCCGCCCTACGGCGCCTGCCTGCTGGGCTCCGTCAACCTGGCGGCCCTGGTGGTGGACGCCTACACCCCCGACGCCCGGCTGGACCTGGACCGGCTGGCCCGCCTGGTGCCGGTGGCGGTGCGCATGCTGGACAACGCCATCGAGGTGTCGCGCTTCCCCCTGCCCGCGCAAGCTCAGGAGGCGCAGGCCAAGCGGCGCGTCGGCCTGGGCGTCACCGGCCTGGCCGACGCCCTGATCCTGTGCGGCGTGCGCTACGGCACCCAGAAGGCGGTGGACCTGACGCGCCAGTGGCTGGGGGCGGTGCGCCGCCACGCCTATCGCGCCAGCGCCAGCCTGGCGGCGGAGAAGGGCGCCTTCCCGCTGTATGACCGCGACCGCTATTTGGCCCGGCCCATGATTCGGGGCCTGGACGACGTGACCCGCGCGGCGGTGGAGCGGCACGGCGTGCGCAACGCCCTGCTGACCTCCATCGCGCCCACCGGCACCATCTCGCTGCTGGCCGGCAACGTGTCCTCGGGCATCGAGCCGGTGTTCACCTGGGAATACGACCGCGCCGTGCTGCAGCCGGACGGCAGCCGCAAGGTCGAGCGGGTGGCCGACTACGCCTATCACCGCTTCCGCCTGGCCTTCGGCCCCGACGCCCCCCTGCCCGACAGCTTCGTCGACGCCGGCTCCCTGCCCCCCGGTGCCCACCTGGTGATGCAGGCGGCGGCGCAGGAAGAGGTCGACAGCTCCATCTCCAAGACCATCAACTGCCCGGCAGACCTGGATTTCGAGGCCTTCAAGGACGTCTACCTGCAGGCCTACGACCTGGGGTGCAAGGGCTGCACCACCTACCGCCCCAACGCCATCACCGGCTCGGTGTTGTCCGCCCCGGCCGCCCCGGCGCCAGATACCCCGCCCCCGCCCAGTCCAGTCAGCCCAGTCCCCTCGCCCGCCAGCGGTGCCGTGCCGCTGGACCGGCCGGAGGCGCTGGTGGGGGCCACCTACAAGGTGCGCTGGCCCGGCAGCGACCACGCCCTCTACATCACCATCAACGACATCGTCATCGAGGAGGGGCGGCGTCCGTTCGAGGTCTTCATCAACTCCAAGAACATGGAGCACTACGCCTGGACGGTGGCACTGACCCGCATGATCTCCGCCGTGTTCCGCCGGGGCGGGGATGTCGCCTTCGTGGTGGAGGAGTTGAAGGCCGTGTTCGACCCGCGCGGCGGCCAGTGGATGAAGGGCCGCTACGTCCCCTCCCTCCTGGCCGCCATCGGCGAGGTCATCGAACGGCACATGCTGGAAACGGGCTTCCTGTTGCGACCCAGCGGCCTGCCCTCCGTGGCGGACGGTCCGGCCGACACGCCGTCACCCCCCGGCAAAGGCACGGAAAACCGTGCCGCCCCGACCCAATGCCCACGTTGCGGCCAAGCCACACTGACGCATCAGGAGGGGTGCGACACCTGCCTGTCCTGCGGCTATTCCCGCTGTGGCTGAAGGTGCACTGACAACGACTTACGGCGCCAGACGGGGAAGACGGCATTGGACGTCGACCCCATCGCCTGGATCATTTCCTCATGATTGAACGACGGCAACGTCAGGAAATAATCCAATGCTGCCTTTTCGCCCGTGGCACCTTGTGGATAGAAGCAGGCGATCTTTTCATCCTCGCCAAACAGCAACCACCAAACATCGCAGCCCACCGGACCGCTATCGTTAGTCTCAATGACGATGCCGGACAACTCGGCCTTGGTGACCGATTTGACAGCGCCTTTCGAATCCGTGACCTGGATGACTGCGTCTTCCAAGCACACAACCCACCTGGCTTCCGGCATCAATTGCACCGGCTTTCGCTTCCCTCTGAACCAACCGAACATCAATCACCCGAAATCCATTGGCACCAGACTTCACCCAAGACAGGTTGAAGCGGCCACCCATTCTGCTCCGAGCCAGGTATCCACTCCCACCCTTTATCGAAAGAGATAGGGATTACCCCGGCGACGCGCCCAGGACCCTTGTCAGGGTCGCATGGGTCCTTGCCGGAAGGCATAGACCGCGTCTTCCACCGGAGCCGCTGGGTGACGGACGGCGAACCCGGCGGGACGAACCCCCGACACCACCCCGCCGCCCCGCCGAGCGCCCTGCCCCGGGATTTCCGCCCGCCCCGCCAGGCCCTTGGAGTCACCGGCCATTCGCCTGCGGTTTGTTAACACACACCCCGCCAGGCCGTTCCGGCGCCACGGGTCCCATGTTAACGGATCGGATCCGGAAGGACCGGAATAGCCGCCCGACTACGCCCTCCGCCAGGGCGACGAAGGGCCTATTGGCGGGGGAGATTAGCCCCCGAATAAGCCCGGCCGATGACGCCCGTTTATATCAAATTAGAGAAATTAGACCCTTTGGTGGTGGTAATAGGCGAGTACGACCCGCGCCAACCTAAGGCAAGGGCGGATTATGCCCTGTGGGTGATCGACTTTTTCCCGCGATATTTCAGCGATCCGTTAGGTCATTACTGTCGTACCGATCCCGCAAATCCACGTGGGGTGCCGACCCGGAGGAATAGGCCACCGGGACACCCCATCCGGGAACGACGTCGGCGAACCGTCCGGGCCATTCCCGGGACCGGGCGGCGGTCGAGGCCGGATCAGCCAAGATGGAGGGGGGCATGGCGCATATCGATGATCCTCAGACCCAAAGGGCGAATTTGTCCTTCATCAAGGCGTCGATGAAGGCGCCGCTGTTGAGCCGAGACCATGAGTTCGACCTGGCCCGCCGCTGGCAGCAGAACCGTGACGAGAAGGCGCTGCACGCCCTGGTCTCGTCCCATACCCGCCTGGTCATCGCCGTGGCCAGCCGCTTCCGCAACTACGGCCTGCCGCTGGGCGACCTGGTGCAGGAAGGCAACCTAGGCCTGATGCAGGCCGCCAGCCGGTTCGAGCCGGAGCGGGAGGTGCGCTTCTCCACCTACGCCGCCTGGTGGATCCGCTCCACCATCCAGGAATTCGTGCTGCGCAACTGGTCCATCGTGCGCACCGGCACCACGGCGGGGCAGAAGTCGTTGTTCTTCAACCTGCGGCGCCTGCGCGCGCGCATCGACAACAACCCCTCCGCCACCTCGCTGTCCGCCGAGGGCCGCCGCAGTGTGGCCGAGGAACTGGATGTGAGCGAGCACGAGGTGGAGACCATGGAAATCCGCCTGACCGCCACCGACCAGTCGCTGAACCATCCCCTGAGCGAGGACGGCGGCGAGTGGCAGGACTTCCTGGCCGACGACGGCCCCTCGCCCGAGCAGATCGTCATCGGCCTGAAGGACAGCCGCAGCCGCACCGCCTGGCTGAGCGAAGCCATGGACACACTGTCGCCCCGTGAACGCACCATCATCGCCGCCCGCCGCCTGCGCGAGGACGGGGCGACGCTGGAGGAATTGGGCCACACCCTGGGCGTCAGCAAGGAACGCGTGCGCCAACTGGAACACCGCGCCATGGGCAAACTGCGCCAGAGCATCATGCGCCACGTGGGCCAGCCGGAAGAGCTGTTCGTGGAGGCTTAGTCGTTCGCCTCAGGCGCCGGCGGGGCATCCGCCCCTTGGCTGTCCTCGGTTTCCAGTCCACTGCGTTCCCCGGAAACCTCCGGCGGCCCCGGTCGGGGCCTAGTCGCTTCGCTCCGGGAAAAATGAAGCGGCCGGGTCACGAGGGACGCGGCCGCTTCATTTGTGGCTCAGATCGTCTTCAGCGCCCCCACCAAGGCCGCCATGTCGTCCGGCGTGGTGCTGAAACCGGGGGTGACCCGCAGGCAGGCGCCGCCGGCCAGGCCGGTGCGCACCACGGTGAAGATGCCGTGCTTCTCCAGCAGCTGGGCGGCCAGGGCGGCATTGTCGGCCGGGCTGGTGCGGCCCTTCACCCGGAAGGAGGTCATGCCGGCGCACAGGCGCGGATCGTCGGGGGTCAGCACCTCGATTCTGGCCAGGTCACGCGCCGGCAGGGCCCACAGGTCGCGCAAGTGGCGCAGGCGGGCACCGACCACGGGGGTGCCCAGGGCCTGGTGGAAGTCCAACGCGTCGATGGCGGCCATCTGGGCGGCGAAGTTGGCCATGCCGGTGTGCACCCGGGCCAGGATGGGATCACGCTCCGACGGTTCCTCCCCCATGAAGGGTTCGACGTCGGCAATGCGGTCCTTGGCGATGTAGAGCGCGCCCACGCCCAGGGGGGCGCCGATCCATTTGTGCAGGTTGAAGACGGCGAAGTCGACGCCGTCGCCCTTCAGGTCCACCGGACCCTGGCCCCATGCCTGGGCGCTGTCCACCACCACATCCACCCCGCGCCGGCGGGCCAGGGCCACGATCTCCCGCACCGGCTGGCGCAGGCCGTCGCGGTGGCTGAGATGGGTGAGCAGCATCAGGCGCACATTGGGATGGGCCGCCAGCGCCTGGTCGTAGGCGTCGATCAGGCCCTGGTATGTCGCCGGATACGGCAGGCCGATGCTGATGACGTCCACACCCCGGCGGCGCTCCAGCCAGGACATGGCCATGCGGGCGCTGTCGTAGTCATGGTCGCTCATCAGCACGGCGTCACCGGGCTTGAGCCTGGCATAGCCGCCGATGACGGCCTGCAGCGACTCGGTGGCGTTGCGGGTGATGACGATCTCGGCCGCGTCGGCATGCACCATGGCGGCGATGCGCTGGCGCAGGGCCTGGTAATAGGGGACGAAATCGCGGCGCACGAAGGTGGCGCCTTCCTGGTTCACCTTGGCGGTGTAGCGCTCATACGCCGCCTGGACGGCCAGCGGCATCTGGCCGAAGGCGCCATATTCCAGGTTGATGATGCCGGTTTGGAGCCGGGCGGGGTACGCGGCCGCGACGGCGGTCCAGCCGGCCTCGTCATCCGCCACCGGCGGAGTGGCGCCAGGGGCCAGCGGGCTGGGCAGCGGGCCCGGCTGGGCGGATACCGGCACGGCGGAACCGCTGAGCAAGGCGCCGGCGCCACCGGCCAGGGCGGCTTGGAGCAAGGTGCGTCGACGCATGAAAAATCACTCCCTGGGTGCCGCCCCGGATGGGAGGTCGAGACGGCACCCCGAACAGACTCGGCAAATGATACTCTGGCAGATAGCACTCAGAAGGCGGCGTTGAAGCGGACGTAGTAGCGGCCGCCGTAGGTGTCATACGGGGCGTTGCGCGAATATTCGATGCCGCGGCTGGCCTGGTAGATGGCCTTGGCGGGATAGGTGTCGAAGATGTTCTCTCCCGCCACCTTCACCGACAGGGCGTCGCTGATGTGGTAGGTCACCGACAGGTCGACGAAGGTGATGCCGTCGAAGGTCTGGAAGATGTCACCGGTGGAGTTTCCGGTGCTGTCCGTCCACTTGCCGTAATAGCGGACGCGCACCTGGTAGTCGAAGGGATGGTCGCTATAGGTCAGGCTGCCGGTGATGTTGTTCTTGGGCAGGCCCTGCTCATACAGGATCTTCTGCGTCGGGTTGGCGTTCAGGCTGCCGCCGGTGACCTGGGTCAGGTTGTGGTTGTAGGCCAGCTTCAGGTCGACGCGGGCGGTATCGAACACCGGCTGGGTGTAATCCAGCACGATGTCCAGGCCCTGGGTCCGGGTGTCGAAGTCGTTGGTGAACCAGTAGACGGAGGTGTAGTTGTCCGCCCCCGGCACGCCCTGGGCCACCAGCTGCGCCTTCTGCGCCGCCGTCAGGGTGATGGTGGAGGAGCTGGAGAACCGGTTGTTCACATCCACCTGGTAGGCGTCGATGGAGCCCGACAGGCCGATGCCGGTGCGCCACACCGCGCCCAGGCTGTAGTTCTGCGACGTCTCGGGCCGCAGCGGCTTGGCGCCCAGGGCCACCGCCAAGGGGTTTTCCGGCGACAGGCGGCCACTGGTGAACAGCTGCAGGGTGTTGGTGTCCAACCCTTGCGAGGTGCTGAGCGAATTGATCTGTCCCGCCGTGGGCGCGCGGAAGCCGGTGGAGTAGGAGGCGCGCAGGGCCACGTCCGGCGTGATCTCATACCGGGTGGAGGCCTTATAGGTCATCTTGTCGCCGAAACCGGTGTAGGTCTCGTACCGGCCGGCGCCGCCTATGGTCCATTCCGGCGTCAGCTTGGCTTCCAGGTCCATATACCCGGCGTAGCTGGTCTGGTACCAGGACCCGGCCTGAAGGTCGCTGAAGCCGGGGAAGCCGTTGGCGCCGGAGGCCAGGCCGGCGCTGGCACCCGGCCCCACCTGGTAAGAGGCCTTGTCGCCCGCCTCAACGGTGTAGATCTCCAGCCGGCGCTCGGCACCGAAGGCGATGTTCAGCGGTTCCGGCAGGGCGCCGACATCCAGGCGGTAAACCCCGTCCAGGTTCAGGTTGAACTCATCCTGCCGCTGGGTGCCCAGATAAAAGTCGGTCGGACTGTTGGGGCCCAATGACGCGTTGATGGAATTGTAGAGGAAGAAGCGGCTTTCATTTTCACCGTAGGATCCGCTGGCATCCCAGTCGAAGTTATCGCCGACATGGCCGCGGGCGCCCCACACCGCCTGGTAGTCGGTGTACTTGATGCCCTCATGCGGCGTGAAGCCGTTGGGGTAGAGCGACTTCAGGTCCCAACCCGGAAAAACCTTGGGCGCCAACCCATAGACGCTGGAATTGCTGGTGGCGCTGGGAAGGCGCCAGTTGATGTCGTTCAGGCCATCGCCGGTGGCGACGGTCATGAAGCCGTAGAGGTCCACGGCGCCGACTGGCAGCAGCCCGTCCACCGCGTAATGGTAACTGGTCTCATCCGGCCGCCCCCAGCGTTGCACCGGATTGGCGATGTGGAGCGATGGATTGGCCGCCTGGAAGGCGGCGGCATCGGTCCGCTGGTGGGTGCGCGAGGTCAGGGTGCCGTCCGACCATTCCGCCGTGGCCACCACATGGCCGCCGTCGCCCACACCGGTCCCCGCCCGCAAGCCGCCGTTCCAGGTGGTGCCGTCACCGGCGTAGTACTGCGAGCCCTGCATATAACCGTAGACGCCTGGGCGGTCGTCCAGCTGGATGTTGATGACGCCGGCGATGGCGTCGGAACCGTACTGGGCCGAGGCGCCGTCACGCAGCACCTCCACCCTGCCGATGGCGAAATCGGGAATCTGCGCCAGGTCGGGCCCCTGGGCGCCACGGCTGCCCAGGAAGGCGGTGCGGTGGAAGCGCTTGCCATTGACCAGCACCAGGGTCTGGTCGGGCGACAGGCCGCGCAAATGGGCCGGGCGGATGAACTGCCCACCGTCGGAGCTGGGCAGCTTCTGCACGTTGAAGCCAGGGATCACCTGCGTCAGGTTTTCCAGCAGTTGGTTGGAGGCGCCGTCCTGCAGGTCCTTGGCGGACAGCACATCCACCGGCGTCATGGTGGTAAACTGGGTACGGCCCCGGTCACGGGTGCCGGTGACGATCATCTCATCCAGCGTGCCGGCCGGCGCGTCCGCCACCTGCACCTCGGCGGCGGCGGGGGTCGCCTGGGCCTTGCGCACCGGCCTGGCGGTGGCCGGC
>NZ_BACU01000362.1 GCF_000333275.1 Azospirillum sp. B4
CCCTCCGCCCCCGGCCAGTCCTGGGCATACTGGCCCAACAGGCAAGTAGGGGGCGCGTATGACGACGGGGCTGAGCAAGAGCCTGGGCGGGTGGCATCTGTGGGGCATCGCCGTGGGCCTGGTGATCTCCGGCGAGTATTTCGGGTGGAGCTATGGCTGGGCCCAGGCCGGCACCCTGGGCTTCCTGGCCACCACCATCCTGGTGGCGGTGCTGTACACCACCTTCATCTTCAGCTTCACGGAGCTGACCACCGCCATCCCCCACGCCGGCGGCCCCTTCGCCTACAGTTTTCGCGCCTTCGGCCCCCTGGGCGGCTTCATCGCCGGCTACGCCACGCTGATCGAGTTCGTGTTCGCCCCGCCGGCCATAGCCCTGGCCATCGGCGCCTATCTCAACGTCCAGTTCCCCGGTTTGCCGCCGAAGCTGGCGGCGGTGGGCGCCTATGGCGTCTTCGCCCTGCTGAACATCGCCGGCGTCACCATCGCCGCCACGTTCGAGCTGTGCGTGACATTGCTGGCCATCGCCGAGCTGCTGGTGTTCATGGGGGTGGTGTCGCCGGGCTTCGCCTGGGCCAACTTCACCGCCCATGGCTGGGCGGGCGACGCCGGGCCGCTGTCTGGCGCGGCGCTGGGCGGCATCTTCGCCGCCATCCCCTTCGCCATCTGGTTCTTCCTCGCCATCGAGGGGGCGGCCATGGCGGCGGAGGAGGCGAAGGACCCGGCGCGGACCATCCCGCGCGCCTACATCGCCGGCATCCTGACCCTGGTGGCGCTGGCCTTCGGCACCATGGTGCTGGCCGGCGGGGTGGGGGACTGGCGGGACCTGGCCAACATCAACGACCCCCTGCCCCAGGCCATGAAGGCGGTGGTGGGGGCGGACAGCGGCTGGCTGCACATGCTGGTGTGGATCGGCCTGTTCGGCCTGATCGCCAGTTTCCATGGCATCATCATGGGCTATTCCCGCCAGATCTTCGCGCTGGCCCGGGCGGGCTTCCTGCCGGGCGCCTTGAGCCGCCTGCACCCCACGCGGCGCACGCCGCACTGGGCCATTCTGGCCGGCGCCGCCGTCGGCATCGCCGCCATCTTCTCCGACGAGGTGCTGGCCTTCGGCGGCCAGCCGCTGACCGCCAACATCGTCACCCTGTCGGTGTTCGGCGCCATTGTCATGTACATCGTCAGCATGGCCAGCCTGTTCCGCCTGCGCCGCACGGCGCCGGAACTGGCGCGGCCCTTCCGTGCCCCAGGATTCCCCCTGGTGCCGGCGGTGGCGCTGGGCCTGGCCTGCCTCTGCCTGGCGGCCATGGTCTACTACAACACGCTGCTGTTCGGCGTGTTCGTGGCCCTGATGGCGGTGGGCGGCGCCTACTGCCGCCTGACCGCCGCGCGCCGGCCGGCGGTGCCGGCGGCGGAAGCCGTGCCCTGACCAAGGGCGGAAGCCGTGCCCTGAAAGACAAGCGGCCCAGGCGTGGACACCCGGGCCGTCTCATCATCTCTCACCGGGCGGAAAGCACCCCGGCCGTTGTCACAGCATGCTGCCGGTGGCGACGCCGGGCTCACGCGCCTGCAGATCCGGCCGGCCCAGGCGGCCCGCCATCTCGGCGCGGATGACCTTCAGGCGCTCCAGATACTCCTCGGCCTCGTCACCGGCGCTGTCGGCGAGGACCAGGCTGTCGCTGCTCCACCGCTCGATCAGGGGATCGATGTCGGCGATGCGTTCCTGCAGGATGCGGGCGTATGCGCTGCTCTGGTTCATGGCTTTTTCCTCCTGCGTTGCTGTCCCTCAAGGCTTTCAAAAACGGGGAAGACCGGCAACGGGGCAATGGTTCAAGCCCCTACGCCGAAAGCCCGTACGCGGCCTCCACCCCTATGCGATCCGACTAGGTGCGGTCGTCTACACCCGCCGGCCTACCCGCGCCGGACCACCCAGCCCACCTGGCCGCCTGGCCGCCTGGCCGCCTGGCCCATGGGGGGGGGCCCCCATCCGGATCGGCCCTGCCGCGCGATAAGTGATGAGGTGCCGCCGCGCCCACCAATATAACATAAAATAAATGTGGATTTTATTGGTGACGAACCATGCGGCGGAAAAATCAGCAGCAGCATCAAACCTATGAGGATCTGGCGGCGCTGTGCGTGGGCACGCTGTTCGTTTCGCTGGGCACGACGCTGTATGCCAAGGCCACGTTGCTGGTGGGCAGCATCGCCGGCCTGGCCCTGCTGCTGCAGTACGTCACGGGCACGGGCTTCTGGCTGCTGTTCTTCACGCTGAACCTGCCGTTCTACGTGCTGGCCTGGCGGCGCATGGGCTGGCGCTTCACCGCGCGCACCTTCGTCGCCGTCTGCCTGGTGTCGCTGGAAACGCGCCTGACCCCGGGCTGGGTGGACTTCGCCACGCTGAACCCGGTTTACGCGGCGCTGGCCGGCGGCGGACTGATCGGCATGGGGCTGCTGGTCCTGTTCCGCCACCGCATCGGGCTGGGCGGCATCAACATCCTGGCCCTGTACCTGCAGGAGCGGTTCGGCATCCGCGCCGGCTATGTCCAGCTGGGCCTGGACGGCCTGATCCTGACGGCGGCCTGCTTCGTGCTGACACCGCAGCGTCTGGCGCTGTCCGTGGTGGGCGCCGTCATCGCCAACATGATCGTGGCCATGAACCACCGGGCCGACCGCTACCTGGGCCTGACGGCCGATCCGGCGCGATAGGCGGTTCCCCCGCCCCTCGCCGGGACGGCTGTCCCGGGCGGGGGGCGGGGGCTGGCGCTCACCTTGCCATCATGCTGTCGGCGACACCGGGGGACAGGCGATCCTCCAGGTCGGGCCGGGCCAAGCGGCCGGCCAAATCGGCCCGGATGTCCTTCAGGCGGTCCAAAAATTCCCCCGCCTCCGCCTGCGCGGCGTCCGCCAGCAGGAAATGCCCGCTGGCCCACCGTTCGATAAGGGGGTCGAGGTCCGCGATGTGTTCCCTCAGGATGAGGGAATAGGTGCTGTTCTGGGTCATGGAACACCTCCACCTTGGTCCTTCCATGAAAATCCCGCCGGCCCGGCCGCGCAACTGATCTATCGTGGTGTTCACCACATTTGACGCACGTCAAGTATTCAGGCCAATTATTGGCGCACAAACCGGATCGTCCAGCAAACCGGCAAGGCCCGCCTCAGCGGCCGGCGTCGATCACCGTGGGCTGCCAGCCCGAGGGCCGGGACAGGTGCCGCAGGTCCACGTCGCGCCGTTGCGGCCGGCCCATGCCCTTGGAGAACAGCCAGCCCTGCCCCATGGCGCAGCCCAGGCCACGCAGGCGCAGCAGCTGTTCAGGGTTTTCCACATGCTCGGCGATGGCGGTGACGCCCAGACCCCGGCACAGCGCCAGCATGCCGGAGACGATGGCTTCCTCCCGCTTGCTCACGCACATGCGGGCGATGAAGCTGCCGTCCAGCTTCACGTGGTCGAAATCCAGGGACCGGATATAGGTGAAGGAGGCCATGCCCACGCCGAAGTCGTCCAGGCAGATGGGATGGCCCTGGCGGCGCAAGGCGCCCAGCACGTTGCGCGCCCGTTCCAGGTCGCCCATCTGCCCGGTCTCCGTCACCTCGAACATCAGGCGGCCGGCCAGTCCCGGCTGGGCGCGCACCTGGGTCATCAGCGACTGCATGAACAGGTCCGACCCGACGGACACGGCGGAGAGGTTGACGGCCAGGATGATGTCTGCCGGTGCCGTCTCCAGCTCCTTCATCGCCAGGCTGCAGACCAGCATGTCGACGTCGTTGATAACCCCCAGCTCCTCCGCCAGGGTGATGACGGAACCGGGGCGGTCGCCATTGAAGCGGCTCAGCACCTCCAGATGGTGCATGCGACCCGTCTTCAGATCGACGATGGGCTCGTAGATGAGGGACAGGCGGTTGCCGCCCAGGTCGTCGCGCAGGCGGGCCAGGCAGCCCACCGCGTCCTTGACGAAGCCGGCGGCGGCGGACTGGCCCGCCCCCAATTGGCCCGCCCCCGATTGGCCGGCCTCCGGCTGGCCGACCAGCATGTCCACCGCGCCGACGCCGGCTTCGGCGAAGCGGCGCAAGGCGTGCAGCAGCAGGCGGGAGCGGTCGGCGCGGCTGAGACCGAAGCTGTCGCTGTCCAGCGTGCGGGCGTCCACCGCGATGGGCTGGTCCAGGCCCAGGTCCGCGGCGATCTGGGCGATGTCGCGGGTGATCTGGTCGGCCAGGCTGGTGGGCGCCATGACGCCGAAGCGGTTGTCCGCCAGGCGGCCCGCCACAGCGCCCGTGCCGGCACCGCCGTATTGGCGAAAGACGGCGCCCATCTCCGTCATCAGCTGGCTGTCCGCCCTCGCCGTCAGGTGGGTGCGGATAGCCGGCAGGTTGTTCATCTCCAGCAGGGTCATGGCGGAACGGGCGGGCGGCTCTGGCTGGCCGGGGACGACGCTGTCGCCCGCGGCACGGGCGAAGGCGGCGGGGGTCAGCAGGTCGGTGGCGGGATCGATGTCGGCGGGGACCGGCAGGCCCGCCTGGCTGGCCGCCACCTGGCAGAAGGTGACGTTGAGGATGGGGGAGCCCAGCATGCGATAGGCCGCCAGCACGCAGACCACCACCCGCCCATCGCGGTGCCGCAGGCGCACCGGGCGCGGCACGCCGCGGCCGTTGTCACCCAGCGCGTCCAGCAGGCGGCGCACCAGGGCGCGGTCCGCCGGCACCAGCAGGTCGCCCAGCGCCCGGCCCGTCAGCTCGGCGTCGCTGAACCCGGTCAATGCCAGGGCGGCACCGGCCGCGAAGCGCAGCACGCCGTCACCGTCGACCTCCATCAGCAGGTCGGCGTTGGCGAACGCGAACCCCAGATACCGCTCAACCCGCTTCATCTCGATCACTATCCTGAACACTGTCCCGGCATCCTCGCCGCCTTATGCTTAAGAGGGCGTGAAGACGGACACCGTGCGGACAGGCGTATACAAGAATGGCCCGCGAACCGGGCCATCTTTAGGACAGTCAGCAATATCAGATGAAGGAAGTGGTGCCCCCGGTCGGACTCGAACCAACACGACCTTGCGGCCAACAGATTTTGAGTCTGCCGCGTCTACCATTTCGCCACGGAGGCACCGGGCGCTTTCAGCGTGCGGCGGATCATAGCGATAGAAAGCCGGGGGTCAAGCGCCGCATCGCCCTGTCAGGCCACGTCTTTGTCATGACGGTCCCCGCCGGGCGCGGTTGCGGGGTCGCCGCACTCCTGATAGACGGGGGGTGCCCGGCCGCCCGGTCTTTGGGGGGCCCCGCTGTCGGAGATGACCGTTGCTGCAACGCCTTTATGACTGGACCATCCGCCTTGCCGGCCACCGCCACGCCGTCTGGGCGTTGGCGGGCATCTCCTTCATCGAAAGCTCGGTCTTCCCCATTCCGCCCGACCTGCTGCTGATTCCCCTGATCCTGGCGGATCGGCGGCGCGCCTTCTTCCTGGCCACGGTCTGCACCGTGGCCTCGGTCCTGGGCGGCTTCCTGGGCTACGCCATCGGCTATTATTTCTGGGACACCATCGGCCACCGCATCATCGAGGCGTACGGGCTGATGGACAAGTACATGGAATTCAAGACCGGCTTCGACGAGAAGGGCGCCTGGATCATCATCCTGAAGGGGATGACACCCATCCCCTACAAGCTGGTCACCATCGCCAGCGGCGCCTTCCAGTTCGACCTGGCGACCTTCGCCGGCGCCTCGGTCATCTCCCGCGCCTTGCGCTTCTTCCTGGTCGCCGCCCTGCTCTGGAAATTCGGTGAGCCCATCCGCACATTCGTGGAGAAGCGGCTGACGATGGTCACCACGCTGGCGCTGATCCTGATCATCAGCGGCTTCATCCTGGTGAAGTACGTTCACCTGCACTGATCCCACCACGTTCCGGGGACCGTCCACGCCCATGACCGCCTACGCATCCAGCCCAGCCGCCAAGCCCTCCCCCCTGGCCCACCCGCGCCTGCCCCAGGCGGCGTTGGTCCTGGCATCGGCAGGGGCGCTGGCCACGGCGCTGCTGTCGCAATATGTCGGCGGGCTGCACCCGTGCGAGTTCTGCATGTGGCAGCGATGGGCCTATGTCGCCGCCATCGTGGCCCTGTTGCCCGGCTTGGCCAACCCGCGCCTGCGCACGCCCTCGCTGGTGCTGGGCGGCTTGGCCCTCCTGGCCGGTGCCGCCATCGCCGCCTTCCACGCCGGGGTGGAGCAGCACTGGTGGCAGGGCTTCACCACCTGCAGCAGCAGCCTGTCGAAGACCCTGACCCTGGACCAACTGCGCGAACAGTTGATGGCCGCCCCGCTGGTGCGCTGCGACGAGGCGCAATGGTCCTTCCACGGCATCACCATGGCCGCCTTCAACTTCCCCGTTTCGCTGGCCCTGGGCCTGGTGGCGTGGACCGCCGCCCGCGCCGGCCACAACGCCTGAGGAGGCCACCGATGACCGCCCCGCAGCCGCAACAAGCCGAACGCCTTTCCAGGCGCCCGCTGCCAGGCGACCTGGGCACCGAGGCGCAGATCGCCCGTATGATCCGCGTGGACCAGGCCGGCGAATACGGCGCGGCGCGCATCTATGCCGGCCAGCTCTCGGTGCTGGGCAAGTCCCCGGTGGGCGCCACCATCCGCCATATGGAGGAGCAGGAGCGGGTCCATCTGGACACCTTCAACACGCTGATGGTCGACCGCCGCGTGCGGCCCACGGCCCTGCAGCCGCTATGGAAGGTGGCGGGTTACGCCCTGGGCGCCGCCACGGCGCTGATGGGCGAGCGCGCCGCTATGGCCTGCACCGTGGCGGTGGAGGAGGCGATCGACGCCCACTACGCCGAACAGGCGGAGCGCCTGGGCCCTGGCGAGGCGGACCTGAAGGCCACCATCGAGAAGTTCCGCGCGGAAGAGCTGGAGCACCGCGACATCGGCATCGCCCACGACGCCGAACTGACCACCGGCTATCCCGTCCTCTACACCCTGATCAAGGCCGGCACCCGCGCCGTGATCTGGGTGGCCGAGCGGGTCTGAGGCCGCCACCATCCCCCTGCCCCGCCCCAAACAGCTCAATGGATGAGCGTGGCGACGACGAGGCCCCGACTGGGGCCGCCGGAGCGTTTTGGGGAGCGTAGCGGACTGAAACGCGAGGATAGCCAAGGGGCGAACGCCCCGCCGGCGCCTGAGGAGCCTAAAAAGGATCCAGCTCGGTATCCCAGTAGAGGAAGTCGCGCCAGCTTTCGTGCAGGAAGTTGGGCGGGAAGGCGCGCCCATTTTCCTGGAGCTGGAAGACCGTGGGCTGGAAGGGGGGGCTCAGGGGGATCATGCCGCACTTGTGCGGCAGCTTGTCGCCCTTGGCCAGATTGCAGGCGGAGCAGGAGGTGACGACGTTGTCCCAGGTGGTGCGTCCGCCGCGGGAGCGTGGGATGACGTGGTCGAAGGTCAGTTCCTGCGTGGGGAAAGGCTCACCGCAATACTGACAACAGAAGTGATCGCGCAGGAAGACATTGAACCGTGTGAAGGCCGGCCTTCGCGTCGCCGGTATGTATTCCTTCAAACTGATGACGCTGGGTATTCGGATTTCCGCAGTGGGCGACCGGACGACACGGTCGTAGACGGAAATGATGTTCACCCTGTCCAGGAAGACCGCCTTGATGGTGTCTTGCCAGGACCACAGGGACAAAGGGAAGTAACTGAGCGGCCGAAAATCGGCGTTCAGCACCAAGGCCGGACAACTGTCTAGTGGTGGAGACAATACCACCCCCGCACCGTTCCCGAGGACGGTCGGGGGCCGAACCCCCGGCCAGAAATCATGGTCTTATTAACCGATTCCGCCCCCCTTCGGCAATCCTCGCCATGGTGGGGTGTCCGCGATTTCACGATAACGTCATACCACTACCCACAAGATATGGGGGAAGGTGGGGCGACTACCCCTTTTCATAGGGGGGCATGGCGTCCCCGGGCGCCCGGCTCGGGGTATGGGCAAGGGCCGCCCCCGATGGTATCAGGGGGCATGGACCGCCCCATCACCCGTTTCGCCCCCAGCCCCACCGGCCAACCCCACCTGGGCCACGCCTATTCCGCCCTGTTCGGCTGGCACGCCGCCCGGGAGGTCGGCGGCACCTTCCTGCTGCGGTTCGAGGACATAGACCCGAACCGCTGCCGACCAGAGTTCGAGGCCGCCTTCACCCGCGACCTCGCCTGGCTGGGGCTCAGTTGGCCGGAACCGGTGCGGCGCCAATCGGAGCACATGGGTGATTACCGCGCGGCCCTGGACCGGCTGGCGGAGCGGGGCGTGCTGTACCCCTGCTTCTGTTCGCGCAAGGACATCCAGGAGGAGATCGCGCGGGCCGGCGCCGCCCCCCATGGGCCGGAGGGGCCGCTGTATCCCGGCACCTGCCGCCACATGGATCCCGGCCGCCGGGCGGCGCTGCTGGCCGCCGGCACGCCGCACGCCCTGCGTCTTGATGTCGCGACCGGTGGCCACCAAGCCGGCCCGCTGACCTGGACCGACCGAGAGGTGGGTACGGTGGCGGCCCAGCCCGGCATCCTGGGGGACGTGGTGTTGGCCCGCCGCGACGTCGCCACCAGTTATCACCTGGCCGTGACGGTGGACGACCATATGCAAGGTGTCACGCTGGTGACGCGGGGACGGGACTTGATGGAGGCCACGCACGTCCACCGCCTGCTGCAAGCCCTGCTGGGCCTGGATGTGCCCCTGTGGCACCACCATCGCCTGCTGATGAACGAGCGGGGCGAGCGGCTGGCCAAGCGCGACGGGGCGGCCAGCCTGGCGGCGCTGCGTGAGGGCGGCGCCACGCCGGCGGAGGTCTGCCAGCGCCTGGGCATGCCGCCGCCTCAACGAATACCGACTTGACCAAGGCCGTGGCGCGCTCATTTAGCCCATGCGCACCCGCTTCGTTTTTTAGCGAATTTTTCGCCACCCAGATCGAAGGCTCCATGGTAATAACGCGACATGCCTGATGCCGATACCCTTGCCCAGTACCGCGACCTCGTCAAAGACACGACGATAGACAGCAACACCCTGCTGTCCACGGACTACTTCAATCACTTCAACGAAGTGATCATGTTGTTGTCCATGCTGGGCGACATGCCGGAGATGCTGGACGAGATCCGCGCCTGGCAGCCCAAGACCTACAAGCAGCACTTCGAGGGCAGCGGCCTGGGCTTCGCCTCCCTGGCCATCGACGCCTACGACCATGTGCCGCCCGAATACCGCCAGCCCTTCGACCGGGTGGTGGAGGAACTGGAGGCCACCATCGCCGAGGCGGTGGTGGCGCTGGAGGCGGAACTGGGTACGCCGGAGGTGTTGAGCTTCCTGGCGTCGGACTATTGGCAGCGCCTGCAGAAGCTGGTGGACCGGGGCAGCGCCATCGTCCACGGCGCGACCGAGCAAGCGACCCTGGACCAGGACGCGATCGACGCCTTGTTCTGAGCCTCAAGCGCCGGGCGCGGCCATCCGGCCGCTTGGGGAACAGGCGGAGCTAACCCGCCTGCAAACCCGTCACCAGGTCCATGTAGTCCGGCTCATGGTCCGGGCTCAGGTGGCCATGGCGGATCAGGAAGTCGATGACCACAAGGTTGACGTTGAACTTCCAGTCATCGGTGGTGCGCACGCTCTCCGCCACCTGGGCCAGCGGCCACAATTCGAAGGCTTCGACCTCACCATCAGTGTTGCGCGGAATGACGTCGCGGCTGAGAGGCAGGTCGTAGCAGAACAGGGTGTCGCGGCGCAGGCCCGCCACCGTGTCGAAGACATAGGTGATGGCGCCCACCGGCACGGCGCTGCGCGCCAGGCTGGGGTCCAGCCCCGCCTCCTCCCGCGCCTCCTTCACCAGGTTTTCGGTCAGCGACAGGCCGGCCGGCTGGCCGCCCGCCACCATATTGTCCAGCTTGCCCGGTGCCACGCCCCGGTCACGGGCGCGGCGGCCGACCCACATGCCGATGCCACCCGCCCCCGTCTTTTCGGGGCTGGGGACGTAGCCGTTCACATGCAGGCCGAAGCCGCGCACGCCGAAGCCCGGCACGGCCGCTCGGTCGAGTCGCAACAGTTCCGGCTGGCCCCATTGCGCCAGCACCGGGAAGTCTTCCCCGCGCAGGGGCGGTACCAGCCCCTCATCCGCCAGGGCCGCCACCACCTCGGCCGCGGCCTGGGTGCGGACCTTGGGTTCCGTCGGCAGCAGATCCAGCAGGGGGTTGGCGCCGCCGGTCAGGAGGAAGGCGTCGCTGAGGCTGGCCACCCGGGCGGCGAAGGCGGGGCGGACATACCCCACCGGCCGGCCGTTGACCGCGAAGGGCCAGAAGGCCGCCGCGTCGTGGGTGTTGCACGCCCGGATGTGTCGAAGATAGGCCATGCCTGGGTTTAGCCTGCCCTGGGCGCGGTTGCAACGCCGGGCGCGCCCGGAGTGGAATTGATCTGGATCAAGCCGCGCAACCAAAGGGTTAGCTTTCCCTGAAAGCTCTAATTCTTTTACGGATCGTTCACCATCCCTGGCCACAGTGGGCCGACGTTTCGCGCGCCTTCGTGCGCCTTTGACGGAGGGAAAGATGAGTGATCTCGATGGCGATGTGATGCGCCAGTTCCAGCAACGCCTGGTCTTCCTCAACATAGACACCGCCACGCGCGACGCTTTGCGCAGCCTGCGTCCCGTTGTGGAGCGGGAGTTGCCGGGAATCCTCGACCGCTTTTATCAGAAGCTGCAGAGCCATCCGGAAGTCTTCCAGCTGTTCGGCGGCGCGCACCATCTGCCCCATGTCAAGGAAATGCAGATGCGCCACTGGGGGGCCATCGTCACCGGCACCTTCGACGCCACCTACCTGGACAGCGTGACCCGGGTTGGCCGCGCGCACAACCGCCTGGGGCTGGAACCCCGCTGGTACATCGGCGGCTATGCCTTCATCACCGGTGAGTTGCTGGCCCTGGTCACGCGCATGGACCGTCGCGGTCCCTTCAGCTGGCTGCGGCCGCGCGTCAACGTGGCCTTCCTGCAGCAGGCGCTCCTACGGGCGGTGATGCTGGACATGGACTTGGCCATTTCCGTCTATCTGGAGGAAGGCCGCAAGGATCGCCGCCGGATGCTGGACGGTCTGGCCGAGGGGTTCAACGACACGCTGGCCGGCATCATCGACGGCATCGGCACCGCCGTTGGCGGACTGCGCGACGACGCCGGACTGCTGACCCGCGCCGCGGATCAGGCCTTGTCGGACAGCAACCGCGCCGATGGCGCCGCCGGCACCACGGCCAACAACGTGAATTCCGTCGCCAGCGCCACCGAGCAACTGTCCGCCTCCATCACCGAGATCAGTTCCCAGGTGGCGCAGTCCAGCAGGATTTCCGCCCAGGCGCTGGAAACGACGAAGCGCACCGATAGCGCCGTGCGCAGCCTGGTGGCGGCGGCGGGCCGTATCGGCGACGTGCTGGGCCTGATCAACACCATCGCCGGGCAGACCAACCTGCTGGCCCTGAACGCCACCATCGAGGCGGCGCGCGCCGGAGAAGCCGGGAAGGGATTCGCCGTGGTGGCGGGCGAGGTGAAGGCGCTGGCCACGCAAACGGCCAAGGCGACGGACGAGATATCCGCCCAGGTCACGGCCATCCGCCAGGGTCGGGAGGAGGCGGTTTCCGCCATCAGCCAGATCGGCGGCGTCATTTCCGGCATGGATGAGATCGCCACATCCATCGCCAGCGCGGTGGAGGAGCAAAGCATCGCCACCCGGGAAATCGCGCGCAGCATCGCGGAGGCCGCCAGCGGCACCGTTGGTGTCTCGGAAAGCATCAGCCACGTCGCCGACGCCGCGCGGCAAACCGGCGCCGCCGCGGATCGTCTCAACCAGTCCTCCGCCAGCCTGGGCCTGCAGGCGCAGAGCCTGCGCGAAAAAGCCCAGACCTTCACCACCCGCATGCGCGAAAGCGCGTGAGAACGTCACGACGGAAGGCGACACGAGCGGTTCGCAAGCCGGATGGGCAAGCGGACCGCCGCACGCTATAATCGTGCCCCATGGGCACCTTCCTCTTCTTCTGCCTGGGCGCCACCGTGCTGGCCGTGCTGGGCGTCCTGATCCTGGGCCTGTTGACCATGGCCCGGGGCGGCGACAGGGCCGGCCAGATCGGCAACCGCCTGATGTGGTGGCGCATCCGCCTGCAAATCCTGGCGGTGGTGCTGTTCCTTCTCACGGCACTGGCGCTGGGGCACCACGCATGACGGCCGGCCTGATGGCCCGGGGTGGGGCGCCATGGTCACGCTGACCCGCATCTACACCCGGGGCGGCGACAAGGGCCAGACCTCGCTGGGCGATGGCCGGCGCGTGGCCAAGAACGACCTGCGGGTGGAGGCCTACGGCACGGTGGACGAGGCCAACGCCGTCCTCGGGCTGGCACGGCTGCATACCGCCGGCACCCCGGCCGATACCTACCTGTCCCGTATCCAGAACGACCTGTTCGACCTGGGCGCCGACCTGTGCACCCCGGAACAGGAAAGCCCCAAATATCCGCCACTGCGCATCATCGATGCCCAGGTGACCCGGCTGGAGCGGGAGATCGACGCGCTGAACGCCGATCTGGCGCCGCTGACCTCCTTCATCCTGCCCGGCGGCACCCCCGCCGCCGCCTTCCTGCATCAGGCCCGCACCGTCACCCGGCGGGCCGAACGGCTGGTGGCGGCGTTGGCGGAGCGGGAGCCGGTGACCCCGGCGGCCTTCAAGTACCTGAACCGGCTTTCAGATTTCCTGTTTGTGCTGGCACGCCACGTCAATGATCGGGGGGCTGGCGATGTGTTGTGGGTTCCGGGGGCCAACCGCTAAGCCCCGGAAACATAAGGCCATGTCCCTGCACGTTTCGGGGCCTGATCCATATTGCAGTGCAACAGGGCGACGTTGACAGCCTTGTGGGACAATCCTATTTTTGCCGACCACGTCCGAATGGCTCGATCCACCGGACGGGGAGAAAATAACCAGAACCCGCCAGATCGAGGGTGGAGCGTCACACCGGGCGGGCGCCCTTCTCAAGAAGTGCCAAAGGATGGCTTGAGACATGAAGATACTGGTCGCGGTCAAGCGGGTCGTTGACTACAACGTGAAGGTTCGCGTGAAGGCGGACGGCACGGGTGTGGAGACGGCCAACGTCAAGATGTCGATGAACCCGTTCGACGAGATCGCGGTTGAGGAGGCTGTGCGCCTGAAAGAGGCGGGCAAGGCCACCGAGATCGTGGTGGTCAGCGTGGGCCCCACCCAGGCGCAAGAGACGCTGCGCACGGCCCTGGCGATGGGTGCCGATCGCGCCATCCTGGTGCAGAGTGATGCGGAGACGCAGCCGCTGGGTGTCGCCAAGGCGCTGAAGGCGCTGGCGGAGAAGGAACAGCCCGGCCTGGTGATCCTGGGCAAGCAGGCGATCGACGACGACGCCAACCAGACTGGCCAGATGCTGGCGGCGCTGCTGGGCTGGGCCCAGGGCACCTTCGCCAGCAAGGTGGTGCCGGCGGAGGGGACCGTTGCCGTGACGCGTGAGATCGACGGCGGTCTGGAAACGGTGGAGCTCAAGCTGCCGGCGGTGGTGACCACCGACCTGCGCCTGAACGAGCCGCGCTACGCCTCGCTGCCCAACATCATGAAGGCGAAGAAGAAGCCCTTGGAAACGGTGGACCCGGCCAGCCTGGGGGTGGACCTGGCGCCGCGCCTGAAGACGCTGAAGGTGGCGGAGCCGGCCAAGCGGGCCGGGGGTGTGAAGGTGGGCTCCGTCCAGGAGCTGGTGGCCAAGCTGAAGACCGAAGCGCGGGTGATCTGACCATGACGACTCTTGTTATCGCTGAGCCTTCCGCGGAAGGCGTGAAGGTCCCGACGCTGACCACCCTGGGTGCGGCCGCCAAGCTGGGTGGCGACGTGCATGTCGTGGTCATCGGCCAAGGTGTGGGTGCTGTCGCCGACGCGACCGCCCAGGTCGCTGGCGTGGCCAAGGTGCTGACGGCGGACGCCGCCGAGCTGGCGCACGGCCTGGCGGAGAACGTGGCCCCGCTGGTGGTCAGCCTGGTGCAGGCCGGCGGCTACAGCCATGTGCTGGCGCCCAGCACCACCTTCGGCAAGAATGTGGCGCCGCGCGTGGCGGCCCTGCTGGACGTGGCGCAGATCAGCGACATCACCGGCGTGGAGAGCGCCGACACCTTCACCCGGCCCATCTACGCCGGCAACGCCATCGCCACCGTGCAGTCGTCCGATCCGGTGAAGGTGGCGACGGTGCGCGGCACGGCGTTCGAGGCGGTGGCGGCCACGGGCGGCAGCGCCTCGGTCGAGGCCGCGTCCGGCGCCACCGATTCCGGCCTGTCCAAGTTCGTGAGCCAGGAGGTTTCCAAGTCCGAACGACCGGAGCTGACCTCGGCCCGGGTGATCGTCTCGGGCGGCCGGGGCATGCAGTCGGGCGACAACTTCCCGCTGCTGGAGGCGCTGGCCGACAAGCTGGGGGCGGCCGTGGGCGCCTCTCGTGCCGCGGTGGACGCCGGCTTCGTGCCCAACGACTACCAGGTCGGCAGACGGGCAAGATCGTCGCGCCGGAGCTGTACATCGCCGTGGGCATCTCGGGCGCCATCCAGCACTGGGCCGGCATGAAGGACAGCAAGGTCATCGTCGCCATCAACAAGGACGAAGAGGCGCCGATCTTCCAGATCGCCGACTACGGCCTGGTCGCCGACCTGTTCAAGGCCGTGCCGGAACTGACCGCCGAACTGGGCAAGGCGGGCTAACAAAGCCCGTTCAGCACCCTATTCTACTAACATGAGGGGTCTTCCGGCCCAGCCGGAGACCCCGCCAGGGTGGCCTTGCAAGGACAGAACACCATGATACGTACGATCGGCATCATCGGTTCCGGACAGATGGGCACGGGCATCGCCCATGTGACATCCCTGTCCGGCCACACGGTCCGGCTGATGGACACCAGCCCGGAGTCGCTCTCGCGGGCGATGCAGACGGCTGAGAAGGCCCTGGAGCGCTGGGTTGCCAAGGGCAAGATTTCCGAGCAGGAGAAAGATGAGGCACTGGCCCGCATCTCCACCAGCACGGACATGGCCACGCTCAGCGACTGCGACCTGGTGATCGAGGCCGCGACCGAGAACGAGGACATCAAGCGCGGCATCTTCAAGGAGCTGGTGCCGCACCTCAAGGCCGACGCCCTGGTGGCCACCAACACCTCCTCCATCTCCATCACCCGCCTGGCGGCCTGCACCGACCGGCCGCACAAGTTCATCGGCATGCACTTCATGAACCCGGTGCCGGTGATGCAGTTGGTGGAGATCATCCGCGGCATCGCCACGGATGAGGAAACCTACCAGGCCATCCGCGAACTGACCTTCAAGCTGGGCAAGACCCCCGCCGTGTCGGAGGACTTCCCCGCCTTCATCGTCAACCGCGTGTTGCAGCCCATGATCAACGAGGCGGTCTACACCCTGTATGAGGGCGTGGGCTCGGTCGAGGCCATCGACACCGCCATGAAGCTGGGCGCCAACCACCCCATGGGGCCGCTGGAACTGGCGGACTTCATCGGCCTGGATACCTGCCTGTCGGTCATGCAGGTGCTGTACGAGGGTCTGGCCGACAGCAAATACCGGCCCTGCCCCCTGCTGGTGAAGTATGTCGAGGCCGGCTGGCTGGGCCGCAAGGTCGGCCGTGGCTTCTACGACTATTCCGGTGATACCCCACGGCCGACGCGCTGAGGGAAGCCATCCGAAAAGAGCCCGGCGCCGAGACGTTTCGGCGCCGGGATTCTTTTATTTCTTATAATATTTTATCAGCGCCTGCGCGTCGGGCGAGGCCCAGTCGGCATCGCCTTCCAGGCGGCCGATCTCCCGCCCCTGGGCATCGATCAGCAAGGTGGTGGGCAGGCCGCGCGGCTTCAGGATGGACATGGCCGTGCTTTTGGGGTCCAGCCAGGTCGCCAGGTGGGTTATGTCGTGGGCCTGAAGGAACGGGGTCACCACCCGGGCGCCGCCCCGGTCCAGCGACAGGGCCACGACCTCGAAGGTCTTGTCGCCCAAGGCGCCCTGGAGCTTATCCAGGGAGGGCAGTTCCTGCACGCAAGGGGCGCACCAGGTGGCCCAGAGGTTCAGCAGCACCACATGGCCCTTGAGGTCCGACAGGTGGATGCCGCTGCCGTCGGGACGGGTCAGGGCGAGGTCGGGCACGGCGGGATGATCAGGCGTCTCGGTGAAGGGGGTGATGCCCCCCTTCAGCACCGGGGGCGCCGCGTTACCGGCGGCGCATGCCGCACCAGCGCAGAAAACGACCGACGCGACCACGCCAATCCTTGCGAGAAACCGCAAAATCGCCATTCTTGCCATCACCCTCGTTCCACCGGGCCTCTTTTCGGCCCCGCTACAATTGGTCCCCGACCCCCGATGACGTCAACTCCCGCCGCCCCGGAAACGCCACGCCCGCCCAGAATGCCGCAGGTTCCCAGGGCGTGA
>NZ_BACU01000361.1 GCF_000333275.1 Azospirillum sp. B4
CGTGCACCTGCGCTTCGCCGCCTACCAGTCGATGACCAATCCCAGCTTCAGCGCCCTGAACGCCTCGGGGTCATTGAGCCTGACCACCAACAGCAACCATGTGATCACCGGCGCCACCGCGACAGCGGGCAACCCGAACCTGAAGCCGCAGTTGGCCAACAACCTGGACGTTTCGGCCGAATGGTACATGCCGGACGGCCAGTTCCACGTCGCGGGCTTCTGAACCTCTTTTCCGGGTGCCAGCGGCACCGTTTCAGCAGTCAACCCGACCAGGGCCTCGGCCCCTGTCGTGGAACCCTTTTGTAAAGCAAGGACGGGAGGCCTTCATCCCGCCAGATCCCCCGGGAAAAAGGGGCCCGAACGCCCGCCCGGGCCCTTCTCAAGTTCGGGGAGATCGAGAGCACAAATCCGAAGACACACGCCCTCAAGGAAACAGCCCGTCGTCCGCGACGAAACAGCCGACGGGGTACTGGTGGTGGCCGGCGGGCAGGAACGCCACCGGCCACCACACACTCTAGGTAGGACTCAGTACTTGAAGCGGGCGCCGAAGTAGTACTGGCGACCGTTGTCGTAGATGGCACGCGGCTGATCTTTGTTGTTGGCGTAGTACTTCATCAGGCTGTCGGTGATGTTCAACGCCGAGAAGGTCAGCGTCACATAATCGCCCACCGGCACGTTGACCGAGGCGTCCAGGGTGCCGAAGTCGTCCTGGTTCTCAATGGTGCTGCGGTCCAGACCCACCACGAAGTGCGAGCGGAAGGTGTAGGACAGGTGGGCGCTGATCCAGTCGTTCTCGTAATAGCCGGTCAGGTTGTAGGTGTGGCGGGAGTTGCCGACCATGGGGGCGCCGTTCTCTTCGGTGCCATAGGCGTAGGTGTAGTTGGCCTGGACGCCGAAGCCACCATAGATCGGCTGCTGCACCGCCAGTTCAAAGCCCCGGTTCTTGGCCGAGGTGTTGAGCGGCGTGGTGACGATGTAGGTGTGGTTGGCCTTGTAGAAGTCCGAGTAATAGGTCTGCGGCGCCGTACCGAACGTCACGTAGGAGTTCATGTCGTTGTAGAACAGGGCGAGGGACAACAGCGACTGCGGCCCGTAATACCATTCAAGGGACGCGTCATAGTTGGTGGATTCGATGGGCTTCAGGTTCGGGTTGCCGCCCGAACCGGAGGAGGCCACGTCGTTCAAGCTGACCGAACCGCCCAGCGCGCTGTAGTCGGGCCGCGCCATGGTCTTGGCCACCGCCAGGTGGCTGATCAGATTGTCGGTGATCTCCAGCTTCAGGTTGGCGCTGGGCAGCACGTTCACGTAGTCGTGGCTGATGCTGGTCGGCACATAGGGACCGAAGGCCGAGGTGGTGATGGCGCCCGGCGTCGTCGATGTGGCGCTGACATAGACCAGGCTGTTGACGTTGGTGTCGACGAAACGGACGCCGAAGTTGCCCGACCAGCCGGCGCCGCCGACATTGGCCATGACATAGGCGGCGCTGTCGTCCTCGGTGACCTTGAAGGAACCCGGCCAGTAGTAGCGCGACACCGGGTCGTTGTTGCCGTAGGCGGCGTTGAACGCGGCGATCTGCTGTTCCGTCAGGCTCCAGATGTTGCTGAGGATGGGGCCGCCCAGATTGGCGCCGAAGTCGCTGGGGTAGGTGCCGCTGGAGCTGGGCGTGGCCGCCGCCCAGCCGTTGTTGATGCAGCAGCCGCCGTTGATCTTGAACTGGGTGTTGCGCTGATGCGCGGCATAGCGCACGCCGGCCTTCACCGAATCCCAGATTCCCGACTTGATATCGAACTGGGCGTCCAACTGGCCGTAATATTCCTGGTCCTGGGCCGTCAGCACGTCGTTCCAGGCCCAGCCCGTGGCGTAGTTGCCGTTCTGAGTGCCGGTAGGGATGCCGAACGCCACCGTCGCGGGGGCGGACAGGCCGTTCAGGGCATAGCTGGCCGAACTGGCGGCCACAGCCTCGTAAGCCGGCTGGCTGGGCGTGTCGCCCAGGCCGTAGGTGTAGCCGATCTTGCTGGTGAAGGTCAGGCGATCGGTCGCCTCATACTTCACGTCCGCGTCGATGTAAGAGGTCTCGGCCGCGGCGCCGGGCCGTGAGATCTGATCGTAGACGATGGCGTTGGGAACGCTGGGCGAGGTGGCGGAGGTCAGCGTTCCGTTCTTCACCGTATAGGCTGTGGGCACCGCCTGGTTGGTCCCGAAGATGGACGCGCCCCAGTACATGAAATTGCGGTTGGAGTTGTCGGCGTCCATGTGGGAGTAGAAGCCGTTGATGTCCACCGTCAGCTTGTCGGTGGGCGCGAACTCCACATCGACGTCGCCGCCCACGCGCTTGCGTTTCTGCTGGAACAGGGCGGAACCGATCAGCGTGGGATAGTAGACGCCGTTCAGTTCCGGATGCGCCTTGACGGCGGCGTCGGTCGAGGCGAACTGGGAATAGCCGAGGACTTCCTGGCCATCGCGACGGATGTTGCGTTCCTCATAGAAAGCCTGCGCGACGACACCGAAGGTGTTGGTCGGGTTCTTCCACGACACCATGCCGTTGATCTGCGGCGACGCCTTGCCCGCCTGGTCGGAATAGACGCCCTCGGCATCCACAACGGCGGTGAAACTCTTGCTGAAGTCCAGCGGCTTGCGGGTGACGATGTCGATGGAGCCGGCGACACCGCCTTCGACCAGGTCGGCCTGCTGGCTCTTGTACACCAGCGTCTTTTCCACGATTTCCGACGGCAGCAGCGAGAAGCTGACCGAGCGGCCGACAGTGGAATATTGATCCAGCAGGAACCAGTCGCCGGTGGCGACACCGTGGCCGTTGATGGTGGTGTTGGTCAGCGAGGGGCTGGAGCCGCGGATGCTGACGCGGTCGGCTTCGTCGAAGCCACCTTCACCGGAGGCGGCGGACTGGATCATGACGCCGGGCACGCGCTGCAGGGCGTCGGCCACGTTCTTGTCGGGCAGCTTGCCGATGTCCTCGGCGCTGACGACGTCGACGACGGCGTTCTGCTGGCGCTTGACGTCGATGCTGTCCTGGATGGACTTGCGGAAACCCGTGACCACAATTTCGTTGAGGCCGTCATCCGCCGCCGGCGCGTCGGCCGCATAGGCCGTGGCTGAAACGGCCAGCATCGCCACCACGCTGGCGGAGCCGCGCAGCATCTTTCTCCCAAAACCCATCAAACCCTCCTCTGGCCCATCTTTTCGTGTTTACCGGCGCGGCCGTCCGTCAGAACCCAACCGAGGGCGCCACGCCTGGAACCAGACACCGCCATCCCCTTTGCCCATGTGCCTCTTTGCCCATGTGGTTGCCCCTGTGGGAAGCCCGCTGGGACAACCCGGGGTGGCCGTGCGTTCCGGCATATCAGGCATGAGAGCGGGGCGGGGGCGAAAGGCCGGTTCCGGCAGAATGTCGAAAATGACGGCAAAACCGGGGATTTTGACTGTCAGAACCGGCGGAAACTGTAACATTACAATGTATTACTTATGGATTGCCGCCGGGCTCAAATCCGCTCGGCATGGCGCAGGTGCTGCTTCAGCCGGCCCAGGGCCTCGCGCACCCCCTCCCGCTCCGCCCCGTTTTCCGGGCAATGGCGCAGCACGAACTCCGCTGTGCGCACCACGTCGCGCCAGCGGGGGTTGCGGGGCAGCGTTTCCACCAGCAGGTATTTGTCCAGCGTGCGGGTCTGGAGCGAACTGCGGTCCATATAGACGCGCCACAGCCCGCTTTCCTCCGCCAGCTCGATCTTCCCCTTCCGTTTGCTGTGGTGCCAGAAGTCCAGCGCCAGGGTCATGACGTCGACGATGCAGCGGCGGAATTCCTCGTTGGCGTCCAGGTCGTTTGCGGGCTCGCCCTCCAGCGGGACCACAGGCGGCGGCGCCTCTACCACCGGCTCCAGCACGGGCGGCGCCATGACGGGAACCGGCGCCGGCGCCAGGAAAACGGCGGGTGCGGCCGGTACGGGCGGAGCGGCCGGCACCACCGGCGGTGCCGCAATCATGGATGGAGCTTGGCGACGGGCCTGGCGCCAGGTCCAGCCGCCGCCAGCGGCGCTGGCCAGCGCCAGCCCCCAGGTCCACCAGCCCAGCCAACCCGACAGCGCCCAGCCGCTGGCCAGCACCTGGAACTGCCAGGGCGATCCAGAGACGCCATAGATCCCACGGGGCGACAGGCCACGGGACGCGACCGGCTGATCCGCCGGACGGCCGTCGGCGTCCATCAGGGCGAAGCCGATGCCGGGCCGCGCCAAGGTGCCCAGCCGCCGGTCCACGGTCGCCAGCGGCAGGCGGAAGGCCACCACGCCCTCGACCGAACCGTGGCGCACCACCGGCCGGGCCACCAGCATGCCCACGCCCTCCGGCCCGTCGCCGGCGGTGGCGCCGTCCAGCTCCTTCGGCGGGGTCACCACCAGCACCTGGGTGGGGTCGTCCGCCTTCTGCAGCCGGGCCATGATCTCGCGGAACACCTCGCCCAGGGGGGTGTCGCGGGTGCGGGCGTCGTTCAGATCCTGGCCGAAGGCGCTGTCCTTGCGCAGGCTGTAGACCACGCGGCCCAGGCGGTCGATGAGGTAGAGGTCGTTGAAGACGGAAGAGCCGATCATGTCCACGAAACTGGCGTGGAAGCGGTCGTGCACAGCCATGTAGGGCGCCAGCGCCGAGGAGGCGCCCTGCTGCTGCGCGTCGCCTTGCGCGAAAGCGGTGCGCAGCAAGGCTGCGGCCCGTTCGGGATTGGGTGAGATCTGCGCGAAGGCGGAGGCGAAACCGTAATAGCGGCCAACGCTGTAGCCGATGAAGCTGGTGCTGGAATAGGCGGCGCTCTGGTCGCGCGCGGATTCATACAGGATGCCCAGGTCGTGGGCCGCCATGTCGCGGGCGGTCGCCACCGCCGTGTCCGTCCGGTCCATGACGGCATAGAGCGCCGTCAGGAGCGACAGGAAGAGCAGCACCCCAAGCGTGACGAGGCCGGCCGGCGCCCTGATAGCCCACCTCTCAAACCCGACCACCCCGATCACCCCCTGTTTTATTGGCATGGACAGGAATACATCCAAATCCACGGACATTACTGTTTTTAAATCGACTTTACCGGCGCGCGGCTGCGAGCATACCGTCAATTCCGTCAATCCGCAAAGCTGGCCTCGGCCGCCGACCGCGACCTGATGGCGGCGCCCTGACGGAACTGACGCGTTTGCGCCCTGGCCCCCCACGGCCGGGACGGCGACAGTGAAGGCACGACGGCGCGCCGGAGACCGGCTAGAGTCCAGCGGCGCTTCCGTCAGGGGGGCATACGGTGCACGTTTCGGTATGCTGGGGGACGGCCTTGATCCGACGTTTGGTTTCCACCACGGGTGTTGCTCTCGCCCTCGCCGCCACGGCGATGGCCGCACCCGACAGCCAACCGACCACGGCGGCGGCGTCCCCGGCGACGCTGACCGTGCTGGCCGCCATGTCCAGCGGCTGGGTGCGCAACTTCAACCCCTTCAACGAGACCAGCCGCCTGCCCAGCGTGCGCGAGTTCATCTATGAGCCGCTGGTGGTGTTCAATTCCATGTACGGCGGCCGGCCGGAATACCGCCTGGCCACGGACTACGCCTTCTCCCCCGACCTGTTGAAGCTGACCTTCAGGCTGCGCGACGGTGTGCAGTGGTCGGACGGCCAGCCCTTCACCGCATCGGATGTCGCCTACACCTTCGACCTGCTGCGCCGGTTCAAGGCGCTGGACACGCTGGACATGGGCAACCGCGTCGCGGCGGTGGAGGCGGTGGATGCCCACACCGTGGTGTTCACCCTGAAGAAGGTGAACACCAGCATCGTGTTCGAGATCGTGCGCGTGCCGGTGGTGCCGCGCCATGTCTGGTCCAGGGTCGCGGACCCGGTGACCTTCACCAACGACACGCCCGTGGGCACGGGCCCGATGACGGAGGTGAAGCGCTTCACCCCCCAGGTCTACGTGCAGTGCCGCAATCCCAATTACTGGGACGCCGCCGACCTGAAGGTCGACTGCATGAGTTTCCCCCAGGTGCGGGACAACGAACAGCTGCTGACGGCCGCCGCCGAGGGGCGGCTGGACTGGTTCGGCGCCTTCCTGCCGGATATCGAGCGCACCTACGTGGCGGCCGACCCCAAGCACCACCGCTATTGGTTCCCGCCGGGCGGCACGGTGGCCATCGACATCAACCTGAACAGTCCCAGCCGGGGCAACCGCGCCGCCTTCCGCAATGTTAATTTCCGCCGTGCGGTCAGCATGGCGGTGGATCGCCGCGCCATCGTCGACATCGCCGGCTACGGCTATCCCGAGGTCAACGAGTACGCCAGCGGCATCGGCCGAACCTACCAGGACTGGGTGAACCCGGAAGCCGAGCGCCAGTACGGCAAATACGCCCATTTCGACAAGAACGGCGCCCAGGCCCTGCTGGCGGAAAGCGGCTTCCGCGACGTCAACGGCGACGGATATGTCGACAACGCCGACGGCAGCCCCATCGCCTTCGACATCCTGGTGCCCACCGGCTGGACCGATTGGGTGAATTCCACCCAGCTGGTGGCGGAAAGCCTGAACGCCCTGGGCCTGAACGTCCGCGTCACCACCGTGGAACCCGCGTCCTGGGCGCAGAGGCTGATCAGCGGCGACTATGACATGGCCATCAACGGCCTGTTCCCGGGCGAGACGCCCTACCGCAGCTTCGACACCGGCTTCCATTCCCGCTACAGCGGCAAGACGCGCTTCGCCCCCACCCGCTTCACCGACCCGGATCTGGATGGCGCGCTGGACGCCTTCGTCGCCACCATCGACCCCACGGGCCAGCGCCGCGCCATGGACAAGGTGCAGATGATCGTGGCGGCCAACACGCCCTATGTGCCGCTGTTCAGCAACCCCACCTGGTACGAATACAACACCCGCCGCTTCAAGGGTTGGTTCAACGCCGACAACCCCGTGGCCCGGCCCGACGTCTTCGACGGCACGCCCGAACGCCTGCTGCACCTGCTGGCGCTGGAACCGGTGAAGGGCCAGTCCGCGGCGGCATCGGCAAACCCGGTGGCAGGGTGAAGCTGGCGGCCCCGCCGGCCGGCCGGCCACTCCGTGGAGGGTGGGAGCGGGCCCTCTGGCGGGCGCCGCTCAAACGCGCCGCCAGGGATCGGCCGCCCGGCGCACATAGGTGTCCAGGACATGGCGCCAGGGGACCAGGAAAGGGAAGACCACGGCGATCAGGCAGGCGCCCAACGTGCCCATGAAGTCATCATCCAGCCCGCCGTCCAGCCACAGCGGCAGGGCGATGCGCACCGTCCAGATGGTCTTCCACATCATTTCCAGCAGCAGCAGCGGCAGCATGGCCAGGGGATAGCGCAGGCCCAGCACGGCCAGCAGACCCAGCGCGCACAGAATGGACAGGGTGGCGCCGTGCATCAGCTCCAGCGCCGGTCCCCGCATCAGCAGCGTTGGCCACATGGTGGCACCGATGCCGGCCGCCAGCAGCAGGTAGCCAGCGCGCAAGGCGTTCAGACGGAAAACGGAAACGGACGGCATGGTGTCGATACTTTCTGGTCAGGGTCTTCAGGTGGCGGTTGAGCGTCAATCGCGCTCGAACGTGAGGATTTCGCCCGGCTGACAGTCGAGCACCCGGCAGATGGCCTCCAGGGTCGAGAAGCGAATCGCCTTGGCCTTGCCCGTCTTCAGGATGGAAAGATTGGCGAGGGTGATGTCGATCGCCTCCGACAGCTGGGTCAGGGTCATGCCCTTGCGGTCCAGCACGGCGTCCAGCGTGACGATGATGGGCATGGGTCAGATGGTCCCTTCCAGGTCGTCCCGCAGGGCCGTGCCCGCCGCGAAGATGCGGGCCAGCACGAAGACCATCAGCACGGCGATCCACCCCCCCGGCGACATGCCGGCATCGGGCGCCGCGTTCCCCAAGGCGGGAAAGGACCAACGGATCAGATAGCCCGGGATGTCCAGCAGCTGCAGGAACAGCAGCGCCCAGCCGATGCGACGCAACCGGTCGGCGTTCGCGGCGACGAAAGGATCGCCGGCGGAAACGCTGGCCACCATGGCGCCCAGCTCGCGCAGCAGAACGAACGCACCCGCCGCCATGGCCAAGCCCAGCACCAGCATCCAGCGGGCGCCGGCCGTCATCTGGGCGAGGTCGCCCCCCGCCCCCGCGCCCAGCAGCAGCGTGGTGAACCGGCCCGCCATCACCCAGGACGCGGCCAACCCCAGCGCCACGGCCAGCAGGAAGGCCCCGTTGGCGATCGACGCCACCCGCACGGCCAGCGCCGATGACCGGACCAGCTTGTCTCGATTGATCATGTTCCCTGTCTCCAGTAGAGTGCCCTTATTGAAAAACGATAAGAGCAGAGACGCGGGCCGTCAACGAGATTTATCGAATATCGATAAATTCCTTCCCGTCGGCAGCCCATCGTCAGCGGATCGGGAACGCTGGTCCGGCTGGCCCGACAACGCGCTTAAGCCCTTGTTCCCATGGGACCGACCCCTCACTTTTGACGGTTTAGGCGGTATTTGACGGACCCGGCGGCGCCATTCCGGCGAAGTTGCCGATGGCGTCATCTGCCGCCCTGGTCCGCATCTGGTATCATCCGGCCTCAAACACGGGCCCCCGGGACCGGCATGGCGGCGCGCCTCTGGAACTCGTCCGCTCCACTCCCGGGGCGACGCCGATGACTTCGTGGTGGAGCTGACGCCGCCGCCGCCCACCCCTTCAGACACGCAGGATCCGTCATGACCAAGCCGACCCCCTTGATGGCGATCGAGGCCGCCGAATCCGGTGCCGCCGCCGCCCGCCAGATCGCGCGCGCCGCCCCCCTGTTCCGCAACCTGGGCGCCCGCCTGCGCGATCTGAAGCCCAAGGTGGTCATCACCTGCGCCCGGGGCAGCAGCGACCATGCCGCCGCCTATGGCAAGTACCTGATCGAGACCCGCCTGGGCGTGCCCGTGGCCTCCGTCGGGCCGTCCGTCGTCTCGCTCTACAACGCGCCTTTGCAGATGGACGGCGCCCTGTTCGTGGCGGTGTCGCAATCCGGCCGCAGCCCTGACCTGCTGCGCCTGGCGGAAGCCGCGAAGTCCGGCGGCGCCCTGGTGGTGGGCTTCGTGAACGACGAGACCTCCCCCCTGGCCGAACTGGCGGATGTGTTCATCCCGCTGTGCGCCGGGCCGGAGAAGAGCGTGGCTGCCACCAAATCCTACCTCACGGCCTGCGTCGCCTTCCTGCAGCTGGTGGCCCATTGGCGGGAGGATGCGGGCCTGCTGGACACGGTGGCCAAGGTGCCCGGCTGGCTGGACACGGCCGTGGACCTCGACTGGTACCCGGGCCTGCGCCGGCTGGAGCTGGCGACCGGCCTCTATGTCCTGGGCCGGGGCATCGGCAGCGGGGCGGCGGCGGAAATCGCGCTGAAGTGCAAGGAAACCTCGCGCCTGCATGCGGAGGCCTTCAGCGCGGCGGAGGTGGTGCACGGCCCCTTCGCCCTGGTGGGCCCGGGCTTCCCCATCCTGGCGCTGACCCAGGACGACGTGACGGCGGAGGTGACGCGCGGAACCCTGGCCAAAGCGGCCAGCCTGGGCGCCCCCATCCTGGCGACCGAGGAGGGCATCGAGGGCGTGGAGGCCTTGCCCGTGGTGCCTGGCCTGCCGGCGGAGGTTGGCCCCTTGGCGGCGGTCGCCAGCTTCTATATGGCCATCCACAAGGTGGCGCGGGCCCGGGGCCTGGATCCCGACGTGCCGCCCAATCTGCGCAAGGTGACGGAGACGGTGTGATGCGGACCTTCTTCCACGGCTGCCCGGTTTTCACCGGCGACCAGACGCTGGACGACATCGGCGTGCTGGTGGAGGACGGCCGGGTGCTGGACCTGCTGCCCCAGCCGCCGGCTGCCGGTCCCGTGGAGACGGTGGCGCTGGAGCCAGACAGCCTGCTGGCCCCGGGCTTCGTCGACACCCAGGTGAACGGCGGCGGCGGCGTGCTGTTCAACGCGACGCCCACGGCGGAGGCGGCGCTGGCCATCGCCGCAGCCCACCGGCGCTTCGGCACCACCTCCCTTCTGCCCACCTTAATCACCGACGCCGCCGGCAGGTGGCGCCTGGCGGTGGACGCGGCGGCGTCGGCGGCCCAGGTCCCCGGCGGCGGGGTGGCCGGCATCCACCTGGAAGGTCCCTTCCTGAGCCTGGAGCGGCGCGGCGTGCATGAGGCGGCCTACATCCGCCCACCGACCGAAAAGGACATCGAATTCCTGGTGGGCCTGCCAGCGCGCTTCCCCGGGGGCAAGGTCCTGCTGACCCTCGCCCCGGAGGTGATGGACGACGCCACGCTGGCGCGGTTGGCCGAAGCCGGCCTTATCCTGGCCGGCGGCCATTCCGCCGCCAGCTTCGCCCGGACCGCCAGCGCCCTGGATCACGGCCTGACCGGCTTCACCCACCTGTTCAACGCCATGCCGCCGCTGATGAACCGGGAACCGGGCATCGCCGGCGCCGCCCTGGCGGGCCCACGCGGCTGGTGCGGCGTCATCGCCGATGGCGTGCACGTGCACGAGGCCATGCTGCGCCTGGCCCTGGCGGCCAAGGGGCCGGACCGGCTGTTCCTGGTGACCGACGCCATGTCGCCCACCGGCACGGATTGGACCCGGTTCCAGCTCTACGGCCACACCATCCATCGCCGCGACGGACGGCTGGTGACGGCGGATGGCGTGCTGGCCGGGGCCGACATCGACATGGCGGCGGCGGTGCGGGGGGCGGTGCGCCTGATGGGGGTGACGCATGAGGCGGCGCTGGCCATGGCCTCACGGGTGCCGGCGGCCTTCCTGGGTCTGGACGACCGGGGCCGCATCGCCCCCGGCGCCCGCGCGGACTTCGTTGAACTGTCGCAGGCGCTGACGGTGCGGCGCGTGTGGGGGGCCGGCAAAGGCAGCCCGTTGCTATGAGACTGAAATGGCCGCGGCATGCGTCTTTGACGCGTATCGCTGTAGGACGCGCCCTCGTTTTCGTAAGGGGGTCCGCCGGAGCTTTCCGGGGAGCATAGCGGACTGGAAAGCGAGGAAGCCAAGCCTGCGGATGCAGGCGCCCGGCAATTGAGGGCAAAAGGAAACGAACCATGAAACGGAATCACTCGGCGGAAGAAATCGCGCAGTGCTTGGCCAAGGCCGACAATCTGCTGGAGGGTGGGGCCAAGGTGGTGGACGTGGCCCGCATCCTGGGCATCAGCCGCATGACCTACTACCGCTGGCGCCGCGACCAGCCCGGCCGCAGGACGGGGACAACCTGCGCCGCCGCCTGTCGCGGCTGGA
>NZ_BACU01000360.1 GCF_000333275.1 Azospirillum sp. B4
GCCAGGATGACCAGCGCACCAGCGCCATTTCCGGCGCCAGGCGGTAGAAGGGGTGTCCACGCGTCCCGGCCGGTCCAGCAGCAAGGCGCCCTGGCCCAGGTAGTTCAGCACCAGGGCCGGGAAGACGATGACAAACCAGGCGCGGCGGATGGGGCCAGCGCCGAAATGGCCCATGTCGGCGTACAGGGCTTCCGCCCCGGTCAGCGCCAGAAAGACGGCGCCGAAGACGGCGAAAGCCACACCCGGCGCGTGCACCAGCAGATGTTCGGCCGACAGGGGGTTGAAGGCCATCAGGATGTCGGGCCGCTGCGCCACATGGTAAAACCCCATGCCGGCCAGCACGGTGAACCACAGCGCCATGACGGGACCGAACAGCCGGCCGATGACACCGGTGCCCCGGTGCTGGATGGCGAACAGCCCGATCAGCACCGCCACCGTCAGCGGCAGGACGGCGGCGGCCAAGTGCTTGTCCACCACGCCCAGGCCCTCCATCGCCGACAGGACGGAGATGGCGGGCGTGATGGCACCGTCACCGAACAGCAGGGCGGCACCGCAGATGCCCAGGAACACCACCATGGGCACCATTTCCTTCGCGTTCGGCGGGTGCACCAGGGACAGGAGCGAGAGGATGCCCCCCTCCCCTTCGTTGTCGGCCCGCAGCACCAGGGCCACGTACTTCACCGCGACGATCAGGATAAGCGCCCAGATGATCAGGCTGACCACCCCCAGCACGTCGCCCTCGCTGGGCAGGCGGCCGTGGTGGGTGACGGCGCCCAGCGCCGTCTGCATGGCGTAGAGGGGCGAAGTGCCGATGTCGCCGAAGACCACGCCCAAGGCGCCCAGCAGCAAGGCGCCGGCACTGCCGTGGACATGGCCGTGACCATGCTCCGCCACGCCATCGACACCCGCGCCCTGACCAGCGTCGGGCCGGGCGCCCGCCGTAGGTTCCATCTGCGTCATCCGCTTGAAGCTCCCGCCCCGCAATCCCCGCCGCCACCGGCCAACTATTTCAGATAGGCGATGTGCCGCACCCTTCTACCGTCAGCACGGTCAGGGCGGCAATGCGACGGAGGGGCATTGCGGATGGCGCGCCACTAACGGGGCCCCCGGGTCAAGGGGCAGGTGCCCTTATCCTGGGCTAGTTGCCTCATTCCTCGGGATGGAACGTCAAGGCGCCACCTTCACCAGCCGGGCCACCGCCGGCAGGATGGCGAACTCCAACTCCGCGCCGGCGTCCGCGGCGTCCGCCACCGCCTTTTCCCTGCCGGCCCGGTCCACCATCGGCTTGCCGGTGTGCAGCGCCTCGGCGGCGGCCATGCCGGCATCGGCCAAACGGGCCAGCTTGGCCGACGGACCAGCCAGTTCGGCCAGCAGCGGCGTAGCCGCGACGTGGGGTCCCAGCAGGGTGTCGCCTTGAGCCCAGACCATCAGCGGCCGCCACACCGCCGCCCGCGCCTGGACATCCTTGGGGTTGGCCAGGAAATGCTCCACCGCCAGACCGAAGGCGCGCGCCTGGCCGCTTTCCGCCGGCACCGCGTCCACCAGGCGGTTCAACGGCGTGGACTGGACCGCATCGGGGCGCAGCGCCGAGCGCCGGTAGTCCTGCAAGGGCTGCACCGCCTGGGCCAGGGGCAGCAGGGCATCCACCCCGGCCGGCCCCGCCACCCGGGCCAGCATGGCGGCACCGGCCGACTCATGCCGCGACCCAGCCGAGGCGAGGTCGCGGGCGACCGCGTCCAAGCGGGCGTACATAGCGGCGCCGTCACCGGTCATGGCCCGGGGCGACCACAGCTTTTCCGCCACCACGGCGGCGCGGGGCCACAGGCGGATGTCCAGGTTCTCCGGCGACAGCCGCTCGCTCCAGGCGCAGGCCTCGCCACCCAGGATCAGGCTTTCCAGCCCCGCCGGCAGGTTATCCGGCATGGGGTCGGCGGCGTAGTGGCGGCCGGCCGGCCAGTTCAGGTCCAGGTAGTAGGGCGCGGACAGGATGCCGGCATGGCCGGCCAGCGCCGCCTTCTTCAGCGATTCCGCATCACGCCAGGACTGCACCGCCACATCCTTGGGCATGTCGCCGTCCATGATCTCATCCCAGCCGATGGCGTGCTTGCCATGGGCCGCGACGATGGCCTGGACCCTGGTGGTGAACAGGGCCTGCAGGGCGGCGGTGTCCTTCAGGCCATGGGCCGTCATGTAGGCCTGGACGGCGGGGGTGGCCTTCCACTGTTCGCCGTTCACCTCGTCCCCACCGATGTGGAAGTAGGGATCAGGGAACAGGCTGGTCATTTCGCCAACGAGACGATCCAGAAACTGGTATGTCTCCTCCCGCGTCGGGTCCAGCGCGGGGTCGAAGACGCCCCAGTGCCGCTCGATGGCGAAAGGGCCGGGCTGGCTGGCCAGCTCGGGATAGCCCACCAGCCAGGCGGTGGTATGGCCGGGCATGTCGAATTCCGGCACCACGCGGATGCCCCGGTCGGCGGCGTAGCGGATGACGGCGCGCACCTGGTCCTGGGTATAGAAGTCACCGTCCGACCCCAGTTGGTGCAACTTGGGGAAGACCTTGCTTTCCACGCGGAAGCCCTGGTTGTCGGCCAGGTGCCAGTGCAGCACGTTCAGCTTCACCGCCTGCATCAGGTCGATGGTGCGCTCCACCGTGGCGACGGGCATGAAGTGGCGCGACACGTCCAGCAGCAGGCCGCGCCAGGGGAAGCGGGGCTGGTCGTGGATGGTCACCACCGGCACGGCCCACCCCTGAGGCCCGTTGGCCACCAGTTGCGCGAAGGTGGCGATCCCCCGGTTGATGCCGATGGACGTCGCCGCCGTGATGCTGGCGCCGGTGGGCGTCACCTTCAGGGTGTAGGACTCATCCTCCCGGGGCGCCGGGACGGTGGCGCTGACGCCGGTGACCGTCAGGGTCAGCGTGGCCTTCACGCCCGCCACCGGCGCCCCGGCCAGGAACTGCCCCGTCTTCGCACCCAGGCGCTGGATCAGGATATGGGCGGCGACCTCCAGATGCGGATCCGCCGGCCCCGCCAGCGCCACGGTGAAGCCGCCGTCCACCAGCAGCTGCCCCGTGCCCGTGGTCATGGCCGCCGGCAAGGGCATCAGGGCCGCCTGCCGGCCCCCTGGCTGGGCGTACGCGGCGGGGCCGAAGCTCGCGGCCATCAGGGTCACTCCGGAGACAAGCAGAGTCGTCAGTCGCATAGGAAGGCGCCCTCGGGGAATGGAACGGGACTTGGGGGGAACCAGCCGGACGCCGGCGGAGGTCAGCCGCCGGCCATGGCGTGCGCCAGGGCATCGGCAAGCGGGGCGGCGGGCGCCCCGGTCAGCAGATGCAGACGGCCGCCGCCCAGCTGGGCGACGCCGCGCAGGCCCAGGGCCAGCAGGCGGCCCTCATCCACCCCGGCGTCGCTGGCGACGGTCAGCAGCAGGCGGCTGGCCCGCGCCTCCACCGCCCGGACATTGCCCTTGCCGCCCAGGGCTTCCAACACGGAAACAAGGTCGGGCAAGGGGGCCGGAGCCACCACCGCGGGCGCCGGCTGCACCACCGGCACGGCCACAGCGACCGCGCCGCCAGCCGGCGGATGGGTCAACGCCTGGCGGATCTCGCCCGCCACCTGGTCGGCCACGGGGCCCAGCACCACCTGAAACGCCGTCGCGTTGGGCCGCACCACGCCCCGGGAACCCAACGCCGTCAGCGCCGCCTCATCCACCGCGCGGTTGTCGGCTAACACCAACCGCAGACGGGTGGTGCAGGCGTCCACCATGCGGATGTTGCCGGCGCCGCCCAACGCCACGACGAAGCCGCCCCCCCGGCCGCTTTCGGCCAGGGCCTGGGCGGAGACGACGGCCACCGGCGCATCCTCCCGCCCCAGGGTCTTCAGGTCGAAGCGGCGGATGACGAAGGCGAAGACGGTATAATAGACGGCGAAGTAGGCGACCCCCACGGGCAGCAGCAGCAGCGGCCGGGTCGCCTTGCCGAAATTGACGATGTAGTCGACCAGACCGGCGGAGAAGGTGAAACCCAGCTTCACCCCCAGCACGTCCATCACCACCATGGCCAGGCCCGTCAACACGGCGTGCAGGGCGTACAGCGGCGGCGCCACAAACATGAAGGTGAACTCGATGGGCTCCGTCACGCCGGTCAGGAAGGCGGTCAGCGCCATGGACAGCAGCATGCCGCCCACGGCCGCGCGCCGTTCCGGCTTGGCCGCGCGGTACATGGCCAGGCAGGCCGCCGGCAGGCCGAACATCATCACCGGGAAATAGCCGGCCATGAAGCCGCCGGCCGTGGGGTCGCCGGCGAAGAAGCGCTTCAGATCGCCCGTGGCCCCGTGATAGTCGCCCAGGATGAACCAGGCGACGTTGTTCAGGATGTGGTGCAGGCCGGTGATGATCAGCACCCGGTTCAGCAGGCCGTACAGGAACAGGCCGACGTCGCCGGCGGACAGCACGGCGCGGCTGAGCCCGTCCAGCCCGGCCTCCAGCACCGGCCAGCCGAAGCCGAAGACCAGCGCCAGGCCTAAGCCGGCGAAACCGGTGGCGATGGGCACGAAGCGCCGGCCGCCGAAGAAGGACAGGAACTCCGGCAGCTTCAGTTCGCTATAGCGGTTGTAGAGCCCGCCGGCCAGCAGGCCGGACAGGATGCCGGCCGGCACGCCGATCTTGGCCACCGCCTTGATCTTGTAGCTGGTGGCGGCGGCGTCCAACGCCGTTCCGGTGAGGCCGGCCACCACCTCGGGCGGCACGCGCACCAGGGCCTGCGCCCCCTGCGTCGCCACCAGGAAGCCCACCACGCCGGCCAGGCCGGCGGCGCCGTTGTTCTCCCGCGCCAGGCCGACCGCCACGCCGATGGCGAAGACCAGGCCCAGGTTGGTGAAGATGGCCTCGCCGGCGGCGGCGATGAAGGGGATGCCCAGCAGATCGGGCTGCCCCAGACGCAGCAGCAGGCCGGCCACCGGCAGGACGGCGATGGGCAGCATCAAGGCGCGGCCCAGCTGCTGTATCACGGCGAAGCGGTCGCGCATCAGGCGGCTCCCTCGGTAACGGATGCCACCATACCCGCGCGGGCCAGCAGGCTGCGCACGGCGGCGGCGGATTCCTGCGCCAGCGCCTCCCGCGCCAGGGCCACGCAGGCGGCCTTGTCCAGCGGGCGCAAGGCCGCCTTGATGTCCGGGATGGTGGGCGGGGTGGCCGACAGCTCCGTCACGCCCAGGCCCACCAGCAAGGGGGCGGCGGCGGGGTCGGAGGCCAGGGCGCCGCACACGCCCACCCAGCGGCCATGCTTGGCTGCGCCCTCCGCCGTCTGGCGGATCAGGCGCAACACGGCGGGGTGCAGGGCATCGAGGCGGGCGGCCAGGTCGGGGTTGCCCCGGTCCATGGCCAGCACGTACTGCGTCAGGTCGTTGGTGCCGATGGACAGGAAGTCGGCCTCGGTGGCCAGCTGGTCGGCGGTCACCGCCGCCGCCGGCGTTTCCACCATGACGCCCAGCTGCACCGGCGGGGCGTGGCCCAGGGCCTCACGCTCATGGTCCAGCATGTCGCGCACCGCCCGCACCTCATCCAGGGTGGCCACCATGGGAATCATGATGCGGCACTGGCCCACCGGACGGACACGCAGGATGGCCCGCAACTGGGTACGCAAAATCTCCGGCCGGCGCAGGCCGATGCGCACGCCGCGCAGGCCCAGGATGGGATTCTCCTCCCGCGGCAGGGGCAGGTAGGGCAAGGGCTTGTCGCCGCCCACGTCCAGGGTGCGGATGATCAGCGGCCGGCCGGCAAGCGCCGTGGCCACCGCCTGGTACTGGGCTGCCTGCTCGTCCTCATCCGGCGCCGTCTGGCGGTCCAGGAACAGGAATTCGGTGCGCAGCAGGCCGCAGCCCTCGGCCCCCTTGGCCACCCCCTTCACCGCGTCGGCCACCTTGCCGACATTGGTGTAGACCTCGATACGGGTGCCGTCGGCCATGACGCAGTCGGCCGCCGCCGCCCTCAGGTTGGCCTCGGCCCGGGCCTTGCGTTGCGCCGTCTCCCGCTCCAGCCGGGCCAGGTCGTCGGCCGGCGGCTGCACGTGCAGGAGGCCCCGGTCGGCATCCAGGATCAGGGGGGCGTCATCGGGGATGCGCAGCACCGCCGCACCGCCCGCGACCAGGGCCGGCACCCCCATGGACGCCGCCAGGATGGCGACATGGCTGGTGGGGCCGCCGCGCGCGGTGCAGAAGCCGGCCAGGCGGCTGGCGTCCAGGTTGCTGAGCTGGCTGGGCATCAGCTCCTCCGCCACCAGGACGGCGCCCTGGGGCAGGATCACCGGCTGCGGTTCCCGCCCCGCCAGGGCCAGCATGACCTGGCGGCGCAGGTCGATCAGGTCGGCGGCCCGTTCCGCCATGCGGGGATTGCCCAGGGCGCGCAACGCCGCGGCGGAACGGTCGGTGGCGGCGCGCCAGGCGGGGCCCGCCCCCTCCCCCCCCGCGATCGCGGCCCGCGCCTCGTCCAGCAGGTCGGGATCGTCCAGGATGGCCAGGTGGGCCTGGAAGATGTCGCGGCGCTGGGTCTGGCGAGCCTCGTCGGCATGGGCCACGGCGGCGGCCAGGCGGGCGCGCACGCGATCCAGGGCCCCGTCCAGGGCCTGCTGCTCGGCGGCGGCGCCCAGGCCGGTGGCCGACACCTCCACCTCCTCATCCTGCAAGCGGAAGGCGCGACCCAGGGCCAGGCCCGGCGCGGCGGTCACGGCGCGGATGACAACCGTCTCGCCGGCGGCGAACGGCGGCTGCGCCTCCAACGCCTGCGGCTCATCGTGCGGCGGCACGGCGGCGCTGGGCAGGGAGGGCACGGGCAGCGCCTCGGCAAGTACCACCGGTGTCTCACCCAGGCCGCCGGCGATCGCGGCGGCCACGGCGGCCACGGCGGCGGCGGCGTCCCCGCCCTCCGCCACCACGGTCAGGGCGTCGCCATGGCGCAGGCCCAGCGCCATGGCGGCCACAGCGCTCTTGGCGTTGGCGCGGCGGCCTTGGGCGGCCAGGAAGACGCCCGCCGCGAAGGGTTTGGCGGTGGCGGCCAGCACGGCGGACGGCCGGGCGTGCAGGCCGTGCACCAGGGGCAGCAACACCGACTGCTCCGCCCGCTGCGCGCGATCGTCCGCCCCGGCGCCGGTGCCGGCGTCCCCCTGCACCAGCAAGGTCATCAGCACCTCGCCCACCCGCACGCGGGCACCCGTCCTGGCCTCCACCACCTGGACGGCCGGACCGCCGGCGATGATCAGGGGCGTCAGCAGGCTCTTGGCCTCGACCGCCAGCAGATCCATGTCGAAATCGATCAGGGCGTCGCCCGCCCGCACGGCGTCGCCTTCGGCCACGTGCACGGTGAAGCCATGGCCGCCCAGTGCCACGGTCTCCAGCCCGACATGCATCAGGATTTCCACGCCGCAATCGGGGCGCAGCGTCACTGCGTGACGGGCGCGG
>NZ_BACU01000359.1 GCF_000333275.1 Azospirillum sp. B4
GGCGTTCAATCGACGCGAGATCCTGAAAACCTTGGCGGCGGCTGGCGCGCTGACCGCCGTTCCCGGCCTGGGCCAGCTGGCGTTTTCCACCCCCGGCGTGGCGGCGGAGGGGAATGGCAAAATCCTGGTCGTGCTGTTCTTCCGGGGCGGCATGGACGTGCTGAACTTCATCGGGCCGTCCAACGATGCCGTCTATATCGACGCCCGCCCGGCCGACTTGCGACTGCTGGACAGCGGCGACAAGGCCGGCATCGCCCTGGACAGCGACCTAGCCCATGGCGTGGATTTCCGCCTGCATCCGGAAGCCGCGGCCCTGCACGAGATCTATCGCCAGGGGGACTTGGCCATCGTGCACGCCACCGGCCTGTCCAACGCCACCCGCAGCCATTTCGAAGCGCAGGAGTTGATGGAGCGCGGCCTGGCGGATGAACCCAAGGGCAACGGCGTCGTTGGAACCGAAGGCGGCTGGGTCGCCCGGCTGTTGCGCCAGATGGGCACCAACGGCGAACTGGTGGCCGTCAGCACCGCCGGCGGCGTGCCCAAACTGCTGCAGGGCTACCCCGAAGCCCTGTCCATCCCAGACCTGCGGGGCGGCTTCGGCCTGCCGGGCGGGCCCAGCACCCAAGCCGTGCTGGAACGGCTGTATCCCGGCAGCGGCCAACCCGCCCTGTTCAACCCCAACGTGGCGCGCGGGGGTCGGGTGGCCCTGGATGCGGCCCTGCGCCTGAACGGGGCCCTGCCCAAGGGGCCGGACGGCAAGGTTCTGGCCTATCAGCCGGAACACGGCGGCGCCTTCGACGGTGATATTGGCCGCTCGCTGGAGACGGTGGCCCGCCTGATCCGCATGGACGCCGGGCTGAAGGTCGCCTGCGTTGACATGGGCGGCTGGGATACGCATGAGGGCCAGGCCGGCCGTTTCAAGAGCCTGGTCCACCAACTGTCCGGTTCACTCACCACCTTCTGGAACGACCTGTCCGCCTATCATGACCGCATCACCCTGGTGACCGTCAGCGAGTTCGGCCGCCGCCTGCGCGCCAACCGCAGCGGCGGCACCGACCATGGCCACGGTTCGCTGATGATGGTCCTTGGCGGCGGGGTGGCGGGCGGCCGCCTGCTGGGCCGTTGGCCGGGCCTGCAGCCGCAGGACCTGGATGAGCGCGTGGATCTGGCCGTCACCACCGATTATCGCGACGTGCTGGCCACCGTGCTGAAGCACCGCATGGGTGTGGGTCAGGTTGACGGCATCTTCCCGGGCTTCAGTCCCGGCAGTGGCGACCCGGCCCTGTTCAGGGCCTGATCGCGCGGGCCTTCGTGGGGGCGGGTGCGGCCCCCCCTTCGCGGCTCAACAGGGCGCGGCTCACCGGGCCAGGACGTGGGCCGCCTGTTTGGTGGTGGCGACGGTCTGGCCCACATGGCCGATGGCGGCGACGATGCCGCCCAGGTTGTCGGTCACGGTTTCCACCGCCACCGCCATCGCCTGCATGCTGGAGGACATGGTGCGGGTGACCGCGCTCTGCTCCTCCACCGCGCCGGCGGTGGACGTGACGTATTCCCGCACCGTGCCGATGGATTGCCGTATGGTGGTCAGCGCCCCCACCACGTCGCCGGACACCGCCTGCATGCCTTCGATCTCATCGGAAATCTGCTGGGTGGCGTTGGCCGACTCGGTGGCCAGGTTCTTGACCTCCGTCGCCACCACGGCGAAGCCCCTGCCCGCGTCACCTGCCCGCGCCGCCTCGATGGTGGCGTTCAATGCCAGCAGGTTAATCTGGCCGGCGATGCCGCGAATGACTTCCACCACACCTTCCATGGAACGGGCGACCTCCGCCAACCGCTGGGTGGAAGCGTCGGCCTGGTCCGCCAGGTTGGCGGCGTTCTCCGCCGCCGCCTGGGACTGCGCCATGCTTTGCGAGATCTCACGGATGGAGGCCGCCAGTTCCTCGGCGCTGGACGCCATCATCTGGACGGAACCCGACGTCTCCCCCGCCGCGCGCAGGGCGTCGCCCGACTGGCGGGTTGTCTGGTCCATGGCGTGATCGATCTCACCAAAGTTCTTGTCGATCAACGTCTTCAGGTCGGCCAGCATCTGCACCTGGCGGGTGATGTCGGTGGCGTACTTCACCACCTTCATCGACCGGCCGTTCAGATCGAAGATCGGGTTGTACGACGCCTCGATCCACACCTCGCGCCCGCCCTTGCCGATGCGCCGGAACTGCGCCGCCCGGTATTCCCCGCGCCGCAGGGCTTCCCAGAAGGCGCGGTAGTCGGCGCTGTCGCGATGGGCGGCATCCAGGAATATGGCGTGCGGCCGGCCCTGCACTTCCGCCAGGGTATAGCCCATGGTGTTGAGGAAGGCGTCGTTGGCGGTCAGCACCGTGCCGTCCATGGAGAATTCAATGACGGCCTGTGACTTGCGGATGGCGGTCATCTGGCCCAGGAAATCGGCGTATTCCATCTTTTGCGCCGTCACGTCGGTGGCGTATTTCACGACCTTGACCAGGCGCCCGGTATGGTCGGGGATGGGGTTGTACGAGGCCTCGATCCACACCTCGCGCCCGCCCTTGCCAATGCGCTTGAACTGAGCCGCCTGGAATTCGCCGCGCCGCAGCGCGTCCCAGAAGGCCTTGTACGGGGCGCTGTCCCGCTCCGCCGGTTCCACGAACAGGCTGTGGGGCTTGCCCTTGATCTCGGCCAGGGTATAGCCCATCGCCTTCAGGAAGTTCTGGTTGGCGGTCAACACCGTGCCGTCCAGCGCGAACTCGATCACCGCCTGCGACCGGTCCAGGGCGGCCAGGGTGGCGGCCATTGTCCTGAACCTGGCCAGAAAACTCTTGAACATCAGTCTACCGCTCCTGCTTTTCCACCTTGCAAGCCTATGTGCCAAAGGGTCTGAGGAAGCCTCTTGGCAAACCAGGACCTGATGAAGCAGGGGGCGTGTAGGTGCGAATGATATGCAGTGCAGACTAAAGGTTTTCTGTTAATGCTCCATTATCATACCGGCGGATGGACCGACACTTCCGGATAGGTTGCCCGGGCGCTGCAATCACCAGTCCGGATGGGACGACGGTCACTGGACACCTCTGACAGTCGGCGGCCGGCTCATACCTCCAGCCGGAAGCCCACCTCCATCACCTGCTCCGGCGGCAGGTGGAAATAGTCGGAGGCGCGCAGGCCCAGGCGCTGCATCAGGTGATAGGCGGTCCAGACGGGGCCGGACAGCGCGGAGCCCCGTTCCTTGCGCACCAGGCGCTCGTGGGAGATGTAGTAGGTCACCTCTTCCCGGCAGAAGGCCAGGCCCAGGCGCGCCAGGCCGCGCATGACCGTGGGCACGTCCGGCTTCTGCATGAAACCGATGCGCACCGTCACCCGCCAGAAGCCATTGCCCAGGTGCTCCGCCGACAGGCGCTCGCCCGCCGGCACGCGGGGCCGCTTGGTCGGCACCAGGGTCAGCAGGATGACATGCTCATGCAGCACCCGGTTGTGCGTCACGTGGTGGACCAGCATGGGTGACACCCGGTCGGCCGTGCGCGTCACGAACACGGCGGTGCCGGGCAGGCGGTGGACCACCGTCTCCTCCACCCGGCGCATGAACTCCGCGAAGTCGATGCCGCCCTCGCTCAGCATCACCTGAACCACGGCGCTGCCCTTGCGCCAGGCCACCATGAGGAAGGCGATGAAGCCGCCGATGGCCAGCGGCAGCCAGCCGCCCTCCAACAGCTTGGTGCTGTTGGCCACCAGGAAGGCCAGGTCCACGGCGGCGAACAGGCCCATCATCACGTTGGTGGGCAGGCTGGGCCAGTGCCACAGCTCACGCATCACCCGGCGCAGCAGCACGGTGGTGATCAGCATGGTGGCGGAGACGGCGATGCCGTAGGCGGCGGCCAGCGCCTCGGAATGTCGGAAGCCCAGGACGATCATCAGGGTAGCCAGCATCAGCAGCCAGTTCACCACCCCGACATAGATCTGGCCATAGGACCGG
>NZ_BACU01000358.1 GCF_000333275.1 Azospirillum sp. B4
TCGGGAGCACTCGGCGGCGGAGCGGTCCATCTGGGCACGGCCGGCGTCCTTTACCGCCCGTTCCAACCGGTCGATGGCGGCGGCGGCGGCGGCGGCGGTATCGGCATCGGCCTCCCTGGTGTTGAAGAACAGGAGGTCGTCGGCGCCGTCATCCGGCACCGTCTCCATCCCGTGCTCATCCAGCAGGCGGCGCAGAGGGTTATCAACCGTGGCCTCCAGCGAGGAGCAGCCGATGTCATAGGGAAAGCCGAAGGGCTTGGACTCGGTCCAGGCCCTGCCACCCACGCGGGCGCGGGCCTCCAGCACCGTCACCTCGGCCCCGGCGGCGCGCAGGGCGCCGGCCGCCGCCAGGCCGGCCATGCCGGCACCGATGACCACCACCGTGCGGCCGGGCCGAATGGGCGCAGGGCGGGTCGCCACCGCCCCGGCAAGGCCAGGCAGCCCCGCCAACCACGGGGCCAGCGCCAGGCCGCCGACCAGACCGCGCCGCGACAGGCCGCGGACCCGACCCTGTGAACGGGAAGCACCCGCCATCTCAACGCCTTCCAACAGTACCGTTCCGGCGCGGATGATACCGCCCACGCACCGGCCCTGTCACCGCGCCATCAGGCCGATGCGCCATTTCGTCCTTTCAGGCTAAGGGCTTCTTGCGCAACCCTCAAGCGCCGGGCGGCCGCATCGCGCCCTTGGCTCGTCCTCGATTTCCAGTCCGCTGCGCTCCCCGGAAATCTCCGGCGGACGCAGTCGCGTCCCACAGCGGCATGAAAGGGCGCCTCATGCCGCTGCCAAGGAACGGCAGCTCAGCCCAGGGCGGAGGTGGTGACGGCGCGGTTCTGCTCCCGGGTCTTCTGGAAGCGGATCTTGGGATAGTCCTCCTGCGCGCGGTTCAGCTGCCAGCTGTTGCGCGCCAGGAAGACCAGGGCCCCGTCGTGATCCTCCGCCAGGGCGGAGCGGTTGCTGTCCAGGAAGGATTTCAGCACCACCGGGTCGTCGCATTCGATCCAGCGGGCCGAATCATAGCCGCAGGATTCGAACTTGGCCTTGATGTCGTATTCGGCGTCGATGCGGGCCGCCAGCACCTCGAATTGCAGCGGGCCGACGACGCCCACCACCCAGTCGGCACCGATCAGCGGCTTGAACACCTGGCTGGCGCCCTCCTCCGCGAAGTGCTCCAGCGCCTTGCGCAGGTGCTTCATCTTCATCGGATCGTCCAGCTTCACCCGCTGCAGCAGTTCCGGGGCGAAGCTGGGCACGCCGGTGTAACGCAGATCCTCGCCCTCGGTCAGCGTGTCGCCGATGCGCAGCGTGCCGTGGTTGGGAATGCCGATGATGTCGCCGGGATAGGCGTCTTCCGCCAGTTCCCGGTCCCTCGCCAGGAACAGCACGGCGTTGTTCACCGCCAGCAGCTTGCCCGAGCGCATGTGCTTCAGCTTCACGCCCCGGCGGAAATGGCCGGAGCACAGGCGGAAGAAGGCGATGCGGTCGCGGTGGTTGGGGTCCATGTTGGCCTGGACCTTGAACACGAAGCCCGTGACCTTGCCCTCCTCCGGCTGGACCGTGCGGGTGTCGGCCTGCTGCGGCCGGGGCGACGGCGCGTAGGCCGCCAAGCCCAGCAGCAGCTCACGTACGCCGAAGTTGTTGATGGCGCTGCCGAAGAACACCGGCGTCTGGTGGCCTTCGCGGTAGGTTTCCAGGTCGAAAGGCGGGCACAGCTCCCGCACCATGGCCACGTCCTCGCGCAGC
>NZ_BACU01000357.1 GCF_000333275.1 Azospirillum sp. B4
GTCCAGTTCCCGCCAGCCGCTGATGGAAAAGGTCAGCACGTCCCAGAAGGCGAAGCCGACATAGGCCACGA
>NZ_BACU01000356.1 GCF_000333275.1 Azospirillum sp. B4
GCCCATCTGCCGGCGGGGAAGGCCCACGTCCTCCTCGCTGGCGGATAGCAGGCCGTGGGGGACTCGTTTCCACAGGCGGTCGTAGTTAGGGGTGTTTCCTTGGGCGACGGCGTTGTCCGCCACCTCTTCCCGATAGCCCCAGCCGTCCATGATGCACAGGACCACGGGGCGGGGGGCTTTGCTGGTCTTGTCGGTGGCGGCCATGGCGTGTCTGTTCCCTGATCTTGGGTAGATGCGAACGTCTTGAAAATCGGGACTTTCGCGGCCGATGGCAAGCGGCGCGTCCAAATTTCCCACATGATAAAGCGTTATAGGACGGCGGTGGTTCGCCCGTCGTCCGCGTTTTCCATGCCCGGACTGCAAGGCATGGGGACAGAAACGGTATGCCGGCCGCATCACCCGCCGCCCGGTTCTGTCGCGGCCGACTCCATCTTCGACCGTTTCGGCTGCCCCACCCATGCCACCATCGGGACAACGAGACCGGAAGCAGGTGGAGGACATCATGGACCAGCGGCTGAACGGCGACGTCGCCGAGGCTCCATTCCCGGGGGCCATCGCCCTGGAGGACCGCTGGTGCGCCCACACCTACAAGCCGCTGCCGGTGGTCATCACCCGCGCCCAGGGCGCCTGGGTGCACGACGACGCCGGCCGCCGCTACCTGGATATGATGAGCGCCTATTCCGCCGTCAATGTCGGGCACAGCCATCCCCGTATCCTGAAGGCGCTGACCGAGCAGGCGGCCAAGGTGGCCGTCGTCTCCCGCGCCTTCCACACCGACAAGCTGGGGCCCTTCCTGGCGCGCCTGTGCGCCCTGGCCGGCCTGGACGGCGCCTGTCCGATGAACAGCGGGGCGGAGGCGGTGGAGACGGCGGTGAAGGCCGCCCGCCGCTGGGGCTATCGCCACCGCAACATCCCCGCCAACCAAGCGGAGATCATCGTGGCCAGCGGCAACTTCCACGGCCGCACCACCACCATCATCAGCTTCTCCTCCGAAGAGGCCTACCGCGATGGCTTCGGGCCCTACACCCCCGGCTTCCGTATCGTGCCCTTCGGTGACCTGGAGGCCCTGACCGCCGCCATCGGCCCCAACACGGCGGCCGTGCTGCTGGAACCCATCCAGGGGGAGGCCGGCATCGTCCTGCCGCCGGCCGGTTACCTGAAGGGCGTGCGCGCGGCCTGCGACCGCGCCGGCATCCTGATGATCCTGGATGAGATCCAGTCCGGCCTGGGCCGCACCGGCCGCTGGTTCGCCCACCAGCATGAGGGCGTCAAGCCGGACGGCCTGTGCCTGGGCAAGGCGTTGGGTGGCGGCGTGCTGCCCGTGTCCGCCTTCGTCGCCCGCCAGGATGTCATCGACGTGTTCGATCCCGGCAGCCACGGCTCCACCTTTGGTGGCAACCCGCTGGCCGCCGCTGTGGGGCTGGAAGCCCTGGCGGTGATCGAGGAGGAAGGCCTGGTCGAGCGTAGCGCCACGCTGGGCGCCCACCTGATGGACCGCTTGGCGGCCCTGCGCAGCCCGCTGATCCACGACATCCGCGGCCTGGGCCTGTGGGTGGGGCTGGAGATCGACCCCACCCGCGCCACCGCCCGCCAGGTGGTGGAGGACTGGATGCGCCGTGGCGTCCTGTCCAAGGAAACCCACGACACGGTCGTGCGCCTGGCACCGCCGCTGATGATCGCGCGTGAGGATCTGGACTGGGCGGTGGACCGCCTGGCGGAGACCCTGGCGGCGCTGGCCTGACACCCATCTGGCCTGAAACCCACCGACAACAACATCCGGGAACCCCACCCATGCCCGACACCCGCCTGACGCCCGCCCCCTCGGCCGCTGTCGCCACCGACAGCCCCGCCGGTGGTCGCATCCTGATGTGCGCGCCCGACCATTTCGAGGTCAGCTACGCCATCAATCCCTGGATGCGGCCCGACCGGTGGAAGGAAGAGGGGGCCTTGCTTGGCGCCCGCTCCACCAACGGCTGGGAACTGCTGGCCGCCACCCTGCGGGACTTGGGTGTCGAACTGGAATTCGCCGTGCCGCATGCCGGCCTGCCCGATATGGTGTTCACCGCCAACGCCGCTGTGGTGCTGGACGGCAAGGCCCTGGTGGCGACTTTCCGCCACCCCCAGCGCCAGGGAGAGACGGCGGTGTTCCGCCGCACCTTCGACGCGCTGAAGCAGCGGGGCCTGCTGACCGAGGTGCACGACATGCCGGAAGGCGTGGTGCTGGAGGGCGCGGGCGACTGCGTCTGGGACCCCGTGCGCCGCACCTTCTGGCTGGGCTACGGCCAGCGCTCCGACCAGGCCGCCGCCGCGGTGGTGCGCGACCTGTTCGGCTTCGAGGTCGAGGCGCTGGAACTGGTCGACCCGCGATTCTATCACATGGATACCTGCCTCTGCCCCCTGAACGGTGGCGAGGTGCTGTACTTCCCCGGCGCCTTCTCCGCCGAGGGCAACGCCCGTATCCGGGAGCGTTTCGGGGCGGAGAACCTGATCGTGGCGCCGGAGCCCGACGCCTGCACCTTGGCGGTCAACGCGGTCAACGTCGGCCGGGACATTGTGCTGGCCACCGCCAGCCCCGCGCTGCGCGGCATGCTGACGGAGCGGGGCTACACCGTGCATGAGACGCCGATCAGCGACTTCGGCCTGTCCGGCGGCTCCGCCTTCTGCCTGACGCTGAAGCTGGATCGGAAGTCCAAGTAAAGCCTTTGGGGGGAGAGGTGATGGCGCTTAAGCTGGCGCCATCGCCGCCGCCCACCGGAACCCGCCTTGAAGCCGCGCAAGCTCGACGCCATCGACATCAAGATCCTGACGGAACTGCAGGCCGACGGCCGCGTCACCAACCAGGCCCTGTCGGAACGGGTGGGCCTGTCCGCCCGCCCCTGCCTGGAACGGGTGCGCCGGCTGGAGCGCGAGGGCATCATCGTCCGCTACCAGGCCCAGGTGGATGTGCGCCGCATCCAGTCCTGCGTCTTCGTCCTGGCCCAGATCTCCTTGGAGAAACAAGGCCGTGCCCGCACCAGCGCCTTCGAACGCCGCCTGCGCGAGGTGCCGGAGGTCATCGAGTGCTTCGAGGTCAGCGGCCCCTACGACTATATCGCCAAGCTGGTTTGCCGGGATCTCGAGACCTACCAGGAACTGACCGACAGCTGGATCGACGACGCCGAGATGGGCGTGGCCCGCGTCGTCAGCAACGTCGTGCTCCGTCCCATCCGCGACTTCGGGACTTATCCGGTGTTCGAGGAGGAATAGGAGAGGTCAGCTGGACCCAAATCGGGGGCCTCTCCACCGTTTCGGGTCCTGGCTTGTATGAAAGCAAGCCAGGATCTGGATGGTGCTATCTCCCAGCCGAAACAGGAAGAAATAGGGAAAGCCCTGTACCCGGGCGCGGTGGATGTTCGAATACAGGACTGGGAAATGCTGGGGGTGAGAGGCAATACGCGTCATTAGTTTTTCGTAGGCCCTAACGAAGCGAGCGCCGACGTCGCCGGGGTGGCTATCGTACCAGTCGTGGGCTTCTTCGACTTCCGCCAGGGCGTCCGGGCTGAAAAGCAGCCTTCGTGTCAACGGCGCCTCGCCCGCAGCTTGGCTTGGACGTCTTCCCACGGGATCATCTCGACCGTTCCGGCGTCGATTTCCGCGATCCGCCGGTCCAACTCCGCCCTTTGCGCGTTGGTCAGGGGAACATTTTGCTGGTCCAGGCTGTCCCACAACTCACCGATGAGCGTTAATCGCTCCTCGGGTGTTAGATGGTCAAAGGGGCATACGGTCATCGTTTTCGTCCCACACGGGCGCACCACGTACCTAAAAATGGCAGTCGCCTGGGGCCTTGTCTAGGTGGAGCCGGGGACCGCTTTAACCGATCCGCG
>NZ_BACU01000355.1 GCF_000333275.1 Azospirillum sp. B4
CCGGACAGCGACTGCTCCATTGCGCGCAGGGCGTCGTCCTGGCGGCGCTGGTCCTCCGCCACCGCCACGGATTTGGCGCGCAGGTCGGCCAGATCGCGTTCCAGGGCGTCGTTCTTGGCGTCCAGCTCCGCCTTGCGGGCCTGGTCGGCCTTCAGGTCCTTTTCGACCTTGTCCAGTTGGCGCTGCGGATCCGGTTTGGATGTCGCCTGTGCCACTGGCGTCAACACGGTGGGAGGGGCATGCGCGGCCAGCACCGGTCCCGGCGCCAGCAGAGCCAGCGCCAGGGGCAGCAGACTGTAGGGGGCCCTGAAGACGGTCACTCGGGTCGCGATCCTCGCGGGGAGTCGGGCGATTATTCGGCCGCCGCGCGCGCCGCGTCGCGGACCAGCAGGGACCGGCCGGTCATCTCCTCCGGCTGGGGCAGGCCCATCAGTTCCAGCAGGGTGGGGGCCACGTCGGCCAGCTTGCCCCGGTCCAGGCGGACCACGTCGGCCGGCGCGTTCACCAGGATGGCGGGCACCAGGTCCAGGGTGTGGGCGGTGTGCGGGCCGCCCGTCTCCGGGTCCTTCATCAGCTCGCAATTGCCATGGTCGGCGGTGATCAGCAGGGCGCCGCCCTGGCGCTTCACCGCCTCCTCCAGCCGGCCGATGCTGCGGTCCACCGCCTCCACCGCCTTGACGGCGGCGGCCAGGATGCCGGAATGGCCCACCATGTCGGGGTTGGCGTAGTTCACCACCACCAGGTCGAACGTGCCGCTGTCCACCGCCGCCACCAGCTTGTCCGTCAGCTCATCGGCCGACATCTCCGGCTGCAGGTCGTAGGTCGCCACCTTGGGCGAGGGGACCAGGATGCGCTCCTCCCCCTCGTAGACCTTTTCCTCGCCGCCGTTGAAGAAGAAGGTGACGTGCGGGTACTTCTCCGTCTCCGCGATGCGCAGCTGACGCAGGCCCCGCTGCGACACGATCTCGCCCAGGGTGTGGCGGATTTCCTTGGGCGGGAAGATGGCCGGCAGAAACTTCGCCAGGGCCGAGGAATACTCCACCATGCCCAGCTGGGCGGCGAACTTCACCGGCATGCCGCGGTCGAAGCCGCTGAACTCCGGCTCCACCAGGGCGGACAGGATCTCGCGCGCGCGGTCGGCGCGGAAGTTGGCCATCAGCACGCCGTCGCCGTCCTTCATGCCGGCGTAGTCGCCGATGACGGTGGGCAGGATGAACTCGTCGTGCTTGCCGGCGTCATAGCTCTGCGTCACCGCCGCCTCGGCGCTGACGGCCTTTTCGCCCTCGGCCGACACCAGGGCGCGGTAGGCCTTTTCCACCCGGTCCCAGCGCTTGTCGCGGTCCATGGCGTAGTAGCGGCCGTCCACCGTGGCGATCTTGGCGTTGGCCAAGGCCTTCAGCCCGGCCTCGATGGCGGCCAGCTGCTCCAAGGCGCTCTGCGGCGGCACGTCGCGGCCGTCGGAGAAGGCGTGCAGGGCCACGGGGATGCCGGCCTGGGCCAGCATTGGGCCAGGGCCACCATGTGGTCCTGATGGCTGGCCCCCTCCGGGGAGC
>NZ_BACU01000354.1 GCF_000333275.1 Azospirillum sp. B4
CCGCCTGCGCCAAAAGGCTCAGTTGCCCCGCCGGGCGGGTTGGGGCGTCGGATAGCGCGGTGGTCATGGGTGATCCTTGTCCAGAAAATCGGGATCCAGAAAATCGGGGCCCTTCCTTTGACGGCCCTTCCCTTGACGGGACGACCCGCCATTAGTTCGCAGCAGTAACGGTTCGCGCGGGCTTTTAAAGCGCCGCACCCTCCGCCAACCATCAGGTGGACAGGGTGACGGACCCGGTTGGCCCGGAGGCCCGCGACCGCCTTCAATCAATGGGCAACGCACACCACAAAGCCTCGGGAGCGGCCATGCTGAACACGTTCCAACAAACGGCGCACCCGGCGCTGCCTTCGCCCACGCACGACGAGGCGGCACGCCAGGAATTCACCAAGAGTTTCAAGAACTTCATCCAGCAGAAGTTGCTGCCTGGCCTGACCCCGGTCTACCAGAACCGCGTGGCGCCGGAGTTCGAGCGGGCCAACGGCCGCGCCCCGGCCAACCGCCGCGACATCCGCGCCGGCATGGTGCGCAACCTCTATTTCCAGCACTACGCCGCGGCCAACCGCATCGCGCAGGAACTGCTGTGGGAATCGACCAACGTCACCATCGAGCGCCAGTTGCCCGAGCTGAACGCCAAGGCGGCCGAGTTGTCGGCCAAGTCCAAGGCCATCTTGGACATTCCTGAGGGGTTCGAGGCGCCGCGCTATGTCACGGCGCTGGACATCCACTGCATGCCCGGCGGCTACGCCACCGAGGTGGCGCCGGGCGACATCTCCGTCGGCGCCCTGTACGACCGGGGCGTCTACCTCTACGCCATGGGGTACACCGGGCCCTTCAACGACGACATGGGCCGGTCGGTCTGCAACTACATCAAGCGGCGCCTGAACGGCTTCAAGCCGCGCCGCATCCTGGACATGGGCTGCACCGTCGGCCATTCCACCCTGCCCTACAAGGAACTGTTCCCGGATGCCGAGGTCTGGGGCATC
>NZ_BACU01000353.1 GCF_000333275.1 Azospirillum sp. B4
CGGGGGCAGCAGCTCGGGATGTTCCTGCGCCGCCTTCATGAAGACGTCGTAGACGGTCAGCGTCGCACCCAGATAGGTGCCGTGGGCCTTCATGGCTTTCACCGCCTCGCATTCGCGAAAGGAGCCGTGCTCGATGGAATCCACCCCGGCATTCACGGTGTTGATGATGGCCTGCGACGGGTAGGTGTGGGCCGCGACCTTCAGGCCCAGGCTGTGCGCCGTATCGATGGCGGCCTTGATCTCCTCATTCGTCATCAGTTGGGCGCGGGGGTCGTCGCCCGTGCTGGCGATGCCGCCGGATGGCATGATCTTGATGACGGTGGCGCCACGCTTGTGATGTTCGCGCACCCTCAGGCGGGCCATGTCCGGCGTGTCGACGATGCCGTTCTGCCAGTCGGGATGGTGCAGCCGCGAATCGAAGCCGTTGGACGGGTCGCCATGGCCACCGGTGGGGCCCAGCGGTTCCAGCGACACCCACAGCCGGGGACCGGGCACCTTGCCGGCATCGATGGCGTTGCGCAGCGACACCGTCTCGTCCCCGCCGCCCACGTCGCGGGCGCTGGTGAAGCCCTGCAGCAGCAGGGCGCGGGCGAAGATGGCGCCATCCAGCACCGCGTCCACGGCGGTGTGGGTCATCATGTCTTCCACCGCGTTGGCCTGGCTGGGCAGCTTGGCGGAGATGTGGACATGGCAGTCGATCAGGCCGGGCAGCACCGTCTGGTCCTTCAGGTCGATGACCGGAACGCCGGGATGGGCGACATAGCCCGCCTCCACCGCCGTGACCTTGCCCGCCTGCACCACGATGGTGACCTGGCGGCGCGGCGTGAAGGTGACGCCATCGATCAGCGCGCCGGCATAGATCACCGCGTCACGCGCCGGCGTTTCGGCCGCTGCGGCCCCCATCGCACCGCCGGCCAACCCCGTCGACAGCAACGCCGCCGCCACCAGGCGGCGCATGCCCCCCATCCGTTCCGTCATCACGTACCCTCTCCGCCCCTCTGGCTCAGCCCATCCGGTCTTACGGTCATCTTGTTGATGGCCGGCCCATCCTGCCGGGGCCGGCAGGATGACGGTATCCGTCCCGGCCCCGGCACGGCAACGGCCATTGCCAAAGCGGCGGCATTCATGTGTCCTAGCCGTTGCCACCAAAGCCTGAGCCGAGCGCCAATGCCGCCACCGCATCCGTCCCCGGTTCCGCCGGGAATCCATATCCGTGACGCCACCCTGGCCGACGTGCCGCGAATCGTGGCCATCCTGAACGCCGCCATCGCGCACACCACCGCGATCTGGAGCCTGGAGCAGACGACGGTGGCCGAACGGGCGGCCTGGCTGGCGGACAGGCAGGCCAAGGGCCAGCCGGTGCTGGTGGCCACGCCCGGCCCCGACGCCCCGCCAGCCGACGCGCTGGGCTTCGCCACCTACGGCGAATTCCGTGCCCGCAGCGGCTATCGGCACACGGTGGAGAATTCGCTGTACGTGGATGAGACGGCGCGGGGACGGGGCGTGGGCACCGCCCTGCTGTCGGCCCTGCTGGCCCGGGCGGAGGCCGCCCGCCTGCACGTCATGGTCGCCGGGATCGAGGCCAGCAACCTGACCAGCATCCGCCTGCACCAGCGCTTCGGCTTCCAGGAGACTGGCCGCCTGCCGCAGGTGGGGCGCAAGTTCGACCGATGGCTGGACCTGGTGTTCCTTCAGAAGATATTGAACTGATCAGACGCCGGCCCCATCCACCGCCACCGGGATCACGTGATCGCCGCCATGGAAATCCGCGCGCCGGAAAGCCCCAGCGCAGACCGCCGCCGACCACGGCCCGGGCGCCGGCAAGAGACACCGCTTGCCCGACCGCCATCTTTCGAATCCGATATAAATTGGGAGATCAGGGCTGGCGCGTCAGCACCAGCTTGAACATGGTGGACCAGCCGTCCTTGGTCTGGGCCTCGCTCCACGCCTCGTAGGCGTCCGCGCCGACGGGCGTCCAGCGTACGCGGTAGGTCATGGTCTGGCCGTCCGCCACGTACTGGGTGGCGGGGAACACCAAGGCGTCGCCGTCGGGGGTCACCGTGCCGCGGCTGACCCCGCCCTGGTTCTCGATGTAGAGGTAGTCCACCCGCTTGGCCGCCGGATCCCAGAAGTAGGTGGTTTCCCCCACGTAATCCGGCTGGCCGGGGCTGCGCACCGTGTGGACGTCGCGCAGGGCCTTGCCCTCATACAGCCACTGGAAGCAGTGGGTGTCGGTGCGCGGACTGCCGGGGAAGGCGCCCGTCCAGCAGTGGCCGGCCAGGAAGGCCATGGGCTTCAGCCCGGAGGGCGTATCGGCGAAGGTGGCCGCCGACACCCCGGCCACGGCACCGATCGCCATACCCCAAACCAACCTGCGCATGTCCGACATCCCACCCCCACAACCGGGCGCACCCTGACGCGCGCGGCGATGGGCGGCAACTGTCCAACGGTATGGGGTGGGGGAGGAATAGCTGCCCTCAGCCCGGAGGCGGCTGTAGCGGGGCCTCGACCACATCGGGCAGGTCGGTCACAACACCGGCGCCATAAGCCACCACTTTTCCCGGCAGAAAGGAGACGGTATGGGCTTCCATGCGCAGTCCTTTTTCCGCGGCCACGGCTGCTCCAGTCGCCGCGTCCCAGACATCCATGCGATCGTCGGGCCGCCCTGCCAGAATGCGACCGCCATTGGCGGAAAAGGCGACACAGGTGATGATCCCGTCCGGGCCGCGCAGGCGCTGCACTTCACGCCCTGTGGCCAGATCCCATAACCGCACCGTCCCATCCTGACCACCGGTCAGCGCCTGGTGTCCATCAGGCGATAGAGCCACGCTGTAGATGGCCCCCTTATGCCCCATCAGGCGCATCAATTCCGCACCCGTCGTCAGGTCCCAAAGCCGCACCGTCCCATCAGTCCCGCCCGTCAGGATACGGCCGCCGTCCGGCGCGAAAGCTAAGGCCGGCACGCTTCCGCTATGCCCGACAAAGCGGCGCAAGGCCACCTCTTCACGCCCCCACAGCGTCACTGTCCCGTCGGCACCGCCGACCAGCAAGGACCGGCCCCTGGGCGACATGGCCAGGCTGACCACACCGCCCGGGCTGGCCATCTGGCGTCGCACCGCCGAACCACCGTCCATCCAGTCCCACATGCGGAAGGTTCCATCAGCATAGCCAGCCACCACGCCGCGCTCCACCGGATCCAAGGCGACGCTGGCCAGTCCGTCCTTCCCATCCTCCAACCGCTCCCCCGCCTCTGGACTTAAGCGGAAGGTATGATCCCAGCGCCCCTTGGCCAGGGGGCGGCCATCCGGAGAAAACGCCACGGTCCAAATACTGCCACTGCTTTGGCCGACGAATGTTTTAGATATGTTCCGCCTGGCGGTATCCCACACCAGCGCCCGGCCGCTATCGCTACCTGCGGCGACGAAGCGCCCGTCCTGGGAATACGCCACACTGGTCAACGATTCCTGGATGTAGCTATATTCCTTATGAATCCCGCCCGCCGCGACTGCTTGCTGCCGCAACGCCCCGGCCCGCAAAGACATCAGCAGAAATTGCCCATCAGGGGAAAACGCCACACCCGGCTGGCCGGCTGCGTCCCTTTTCATCTGACGCACCTCATGCCCAGTGGCGATATCCCAAAGCCGATCGGTTCCGTCATCGGCCCCTGTCAGCGCCAACCGCCCATCCGGCGACAAGGCCACCGCCGCCACCGCCGCCGCATGACCGACGAACTGCCGCATCAGCCGGCCATTCGCGACATTCCATAACCGCGCCCTTCCGTCGACGCCGCCGGTCAGCATGGTTTGACCATCGGCGGCGAACGCGACGGCCAGCGTACCCCCCGCATGGCCAGCGAAGACCAGGTCCTGCCGACCGGTCTCCACATCCCAAAGACGCACCGTGCCATCCTGCCCGCCGGTCAGGACGCGGGTGCCATCGGGGGATAGGGCGGCGTCACGCACCGCACCCTCATGGCCGATATATGACATAATCTGACGTCCGGAGGCCATGTCCCACAGCCGAGCCGTGCCATCGGCGCTCGCCGTCAAGACACGGGATCCATCCGCACTGAAGGCCACGCTGTGCACCGTGGCGGTATGGCCGACGAAGCGGCGCACCTCCTCTCCGTTGGAAATCCGCCACACGTGGGCCACGGGATCACCGGCGGTCAGCAGCAACTGGCCATCAGGTGACAGCCGCACCGCCTCCATCCTGGCACGCCGGGCCAGAAAAACGGGGTAGGTCGGCCCAGCCATCGTCTGGGGCGGTCCACCGGGCGCTGTGCTCGGCACCGGGGTCGAGCAACCCATCAGGCACAGCGCGAGCACCGCGAACTGAGCCATCCGTCTGAAACCCCTCATCATCCCCCCCTTCCCCCAAAGACTCAACCATCGCCCCTCAGCCGGTGGGTGGGCCGATGTAGCTGGACAGGCCGCGGATGTTCTCATCCACCACCAGGCGGTGGTTCAACGGCGGGAAAGCACGCTGGGTGCAGTCCAGGCGCGGGCACAGGCGGCAGTTGGTGCCCACCGGCGTCGCCCTTCCCCCCGCTTCCGCCACCCCCGCCAGGTCCATGCCGTCGGCGTAGATCAGCTGGTGCGCCTGCGTCGCCTCGCACCCCAGGCTGAGGGCGAACTGGCGCGGTACGCTTTTCCAGCCGCCCGCCCGGCTGAGGGTGCGGGCGATGGCGAAATAGTTGGTGCCATCCGGCATGCGCATCAGCTGGGTCAGGATCTGGCCCGGGTTGCGGAAAGCCTGGTGCACGGTCCAGCGGGGGCAACCGCCGCCGAAGCGCGCCATGTGGAAACCGGGCACGGCGCTGAACCGCTTGGAGATGTTGCCGGCCGGATCCACCCGCACCAGGAAGAAGGGGATGCCCTTGGCCCCCGGCCGCTGCAAGGTCGTCAGGCGGTGGCACACCTGCTCGAAGCTGGCGACGAAGCGGTGCATCAGCACCTCGATGTCGTACCGCGCCGACTTCGCCGCCTCCAGGAAGCGGCCGTAAGGCATCATGACGGCCGCCGCGAAATAGCCCGCCAGGACGATGCGGGCCAGCTGGCGCGAATCGTCGCTGGCCATGCCGCCTTTCGCCACCGTGGCGGTCAGCAGGTCGCGGTGGCGCATCAGGGCCACCTGCACCGCCAGCTGGAAGGTGCGGCCCGCCGGCGGCAGCATTTCGGAGATCAGCACCCGCTTGGAATGGCGGTCGTAGCGGCGCACCGTCTCCCCCATCACTTCCACCGGCATCAGCTTGACCGTCAGGCCGTGGGCCTTCTGCATGAAGCGGGCTAGGGAGCCATAGAGGTCCGCCGAGTCCAGGTCGGCGTCGAACCACAGCGTTTCCGCCGCCAGCTCCAGCTCCGGGAAATGGTTGTTCTGGTCCTGGAAGAACTCCCCCACCTCGTCCTGGGCGAACTGCTGGCCCGCCGCCTGGGGATGCTGGCGGTCGCGGTCATCCACCTTTTCCGCCAGCGCCTGCACATCCTCCCGCGCCTCCCGGTAGGCGCGATAGAGGGTGACGACCGCCTGGCCCAGGCCGGGCGCCACGGCCGCCAGTTCCTTCATGTCCTGGTTCTTGATGTCGTTGTGGTCGAACAGCGGGTCGGCGAACACCTCACGCAGGCCCGCCACCAGCCGCACCTCGTCATCCTCGGCGAAGGTGGCCAGGTCCACGTCGAAGGTCTGGCCGATCTTCAGCAGCAGGGCCACGGTCAGCGGCCGCTGGTTACCCTCGATCAGGTTCAGGTAGGAGGGGGAGATGGCCAGCATCTCCGCCATCTGCGCCTGGGTCAGGTGCAGGTCGCGACGCAGCCGGCGCACCTTGTGGCCCAGCATCGCCTTCTTTTCCGCCGCCATCGCCGGCCTCTCCCCTTCCGGGGATACGGCCCCGGATCTTGGTCCACCACTTTGTTCCCATCCCTTCCGCACTGCGCCGGAAGGGGTAAGTGGATTTACAAACTTTACAAGTTTTCACTTACCTGCATTACAAGAGATTACATCATTACCACTTTTCAATCAAAGACTTATTGATCCAATTTACCAAATCGCCAAGTCTAACGCAGTGCAGTGAACGCGACGGACGCAGTGCGGAACACGGCGGACGGAACGGTCACCAGACCATCACCCAGGGCGACCGGAACCGAAAAGGTCCACCCACCAAGGCGCCCTAAAGTGTTTGTAGAGAAAGGATTAGGCGAACATGGCTCCGCTGGATAACGGCATCACCCCCTCCGACCTGAAGGCGTTGCATGCCCGCCGCTTCGACGGCGTGAAGCGCGACTACACCGAGGAAGACGTGAAGCGTCTGTCCGGCACGGTGAAGATCGAATACACCCTGGCGGAGCTGGGCGCCCGCCGGCTGTGGGAGCTGCTGCACACCCGCCCCTACGTCCACAGCCTGGGCGCCTTCACCGGCAACCAGGCCGTGCAGATGGCCAAGGCCGGCCTGGAGGCGATCTACCTGTCCGGCTGGCAGGTCGCGGCCGACGCCAACCTGGCGGGCCAGATGTACCCGGACCAGAGCCTGTATCCGGCCAATTCCGTGCCGTCCGTCGTGAAGCGCATCAACAACGCCCTGCTGCGCGCCGACCAGATCCATCATTCCGAGGGCAAGGACAGCATCAACTGGATGGTGCCCATCGTTGCTGACGCCGAGGCCGGCTTCGGCGGCCCGCTGAACGCCCATGAACTGATGAAGTCCATGATCGAGGCCGGTGCCGCCGCCGTCCACTTCGAGGACCAGCTGGCGTCGGAAAAGAAATGCGGTCATCTGGGCGGCAAGGTGCTGATCCCCATCCAACAGTTCATCCGCATCCTGAACGCCGCCCGCCTGGGCGCCGACGTCAGCGGCACCAGCACCCTGGTGGTGGCCCGCACCGACGCCGAAAGCGCGCAGCTGATCACGTCCGACGTGGATGAGCGCGACCATCCCTTCATCGACCGCAACGACCGCACGCCGGAAGGCTTCTTCCGCATCCGCAAAGGCATGGGTGTCGACTACTGCATCGCCCGCGGCCTGGCCTATGCGCCCTATGCCGACCTGTTGTGGTGGGAAACGTCCAAGCCCAACCTGGACGACGCCCGCCGCTTCGCCGAGGCCGTGCACAAGCAGTTCCCCGGCAAGCTGCTGGCCTACAATTGCTCGCCCAGCTTCAACTGGCGCGCCAACCTGGACGAGGCGACCATCGCCCGCTTCCAGCAGGAACTGGGCGCCATGGGCTACAAGTTCCAGTTCATCACCCTGGCGGGCTTCCACTCGCTGAACTACGCCACCTTCGAGCTGGCGCGCGGTTACAAGGAGCGCGGCATGGCCGCCTTCTCCGAGCTGCAGCAGAAGGAGTTCGCCGCCGTCGAGCAGGGCTTCACCGCGGTGAAGCACCAGCGCGAGGTGGGCACCGGCTACTTCGACGCCGTGTCCCTGGCGATTTCCGGCGGCACCAGCAGCACCACCGCCATGAAGGACTCGACCGAGACCGACCAGTTCCACTGATCGGCTCCGTCACCCGGAACGGGTGATCCGCAATAGGGTGTTCCCAGGGAAGGCCGACGCACCGTTCGCCTGGAACCCCCTTTCGGGCGGCGGCAGGAGTAAACGACGCTGGAGCGTCCCGCCGCCGCCCGGTTTCCCTTCCGGTTCCATTCAAAATTTCCAACGCGTCATCGAGATCGGCCGGGGTGGCTTTTGCCATCCCGTCCCGGGAAGGGTGCGGCGGCGGGGGTAAANGACGNTGGAGNGTNNNGNCACNGACCCTTTCCCCCCCCACACACCGCCTCCAGGGTCCCTCCTGCCACGGACCGCCTGATCTCAAGGGAGAGGTATCATGCCTGACGCACTGCTCGCCCCCCCGGCCCCCCGCCTGTCCCCGGACGCCCCGGCAGGCCGCATCGAGATCCGCGCCGCGTCCAAGCCCGGCTATGACGCCCTCCTGACCCCCGCCGCCCTCGCCTTCGTGGCCGACCTGGAACGCCGCTTCGGCTGGCGCCGCCGCTATCTGCTGGAGAAGCGGGTGGAGCGCCAGGCCCGCCTGGACGCGGGTGAGAAGCCGGCCTTCAATCCCGCCTGCGGCTATGCCCGGCACGAGGAATGGACGGTCGAGCCACAGCCGGCCGACCTGCGGGACCGCCGGGTGGAAATCACCGGGCCGGTGGAGCGCAAGATGATCATCAACGCGCTGAATTCCGGCGCTCAGGTGTTCATGGCCGATTTCGAGGACAGCAACGCCCCGACCTGGTCCAACCTGATGGACGGTCAAGTCAACCTGCGCGACGCCATCCGCCGCACCATTTCCTACACCGACCCGGTAACGGCCAAGCACTACGCCCTGAACGACAAGGTCGCCGTGCTGATGGTCCGTCCGCGCGGCTGGCACCTGGAGGAAAAGCATGTGCTGATCGACGGCCGGCCGGTGTCCGCCGCCCTGTTCGATTTCGGCCTCTACTTCTTCCACAATGCCGAGGAACTGCTGGCCCGCGGCAGCGGCCCTTACTTCTACCTGCCCAAGATCGAGGGCCGGGCCGAGGCGCGGCTGTGGAACGACGTCTTCCTCCATGCGCAGGACTGCCTTGGCATGGCGCCGGGCACCATCAAGGCCACGGTTCTGATCGAAAGCATCCTGGCGGCCTTCGAGATGGACGAGATCCTGTATGAGTTGCGCTGCCATTCCGCCGGCCTGAACTGCGGCCGCTGGGACTACATTTTCAGCTTCATCAAGAAGTTCCGCAACGACCCCAACGCCATGTTGCCCGACCGGGCGGCGGTGACGATGGACAAGGCCTTCCTGAACGCCTACTCCCGCTTGGCGGTGAAGACCTGTCATCGCCGGGGGGCGCCCGCCATCGGCGGCATGGCGGCCTACATCCCGGTGAAGGACGACCCCATCGCCAACGACCGCGCCTTCGCCCAGGTGCGTGCGGACAAGGAGCGGGAGGCCCGCAACGGCCACGACGGCACCTGGGTGGCCCACCCGGCGCTGGTGCCGGTCGCGCGTGCGGTGTTCGACGACCTGATGCGCACCCCCAACCAGATCCATGCCACCTGCCACGACGTGCGGGTGACGGCGGAGGATCTGCTGGCCATCCCCAGCGGCCCGCGCACCGAGGTCGGTCTGCGGCAGAACGTGGCGGTGGGCATCGGCTATATCGAGGCCTGGCTGCGCGGCCAGGGCTGCGTGCCCCTGTTCAACCTGATGGAGGACGCGGCTACGGCGGAAATCAGCCGCGCCCAGGTATGGCAGTGGCTGCGCCACGGCGCCCGGCTGGACGACGGCCGCGTCGTCGACCACACCCTGGTGGAGCGCATAATTGAGGAGGAACTGGCCGCCTGGATCGGCCGGGTGGGCGAGGTGGCGCTGGCCCACAGCCGGCATGAGGAGGCCGCCCGCCTGTTCTCCGAGCTGGTGTTCCAGCACCGTTTCGCCGAATTCCTGACCTTGCCGGCCTACGACCGCTTGATGGAAGCCGGCGCCTAAGTTTTCTCCGGGAGGGAGGAAGCGCCCTGAATGGGGCGGAATGGAAGACCGGCAGGCCTCAGCGCATGCCGGTCTTCCCCTTTTTCCGGAAGTCCATCACCCCCTCGCGGGCCTGCGACAAAGACGACAGTACCGGCCCCGTCCATACCCCCCGCCAGGGGCGGCTGATATCATCGCCGCCTGTTGGCAACGGGTATGGTTCGTGAACGTGCGTGCGGAACGGCAAAGGAGGGGAGCGAGGACCGCGCGGCGTACGGCCGCCCGGGGGCTGTGCCTTTTAGGCGCCGCCCTGCTGACCGCCGTCGGCGCGCGATGCCAGACACCGTCAGGAACCACGGCGTCAGGAACCACGGCGGACGCCGCCTTGATCCAAGCGGCCCTCAACCAGGCGTTCATCAACGGGAACCCCCATCGCAGCCTTTCCCGGCGCAAGACGGCCGTGGCGGCGGTGGCCAATGGTGACGCCGCCTGCCGCGACCTGGGCGATTTCTATTGGGAAATCGGGGACGGTACGGGTGTCCTGGCCAGTGGCCGCCGGGGAGAGCGCTATAGCGCCAACCGCTCGCTTCAGGTGGCGTCGGCCAGCAAGTTCGTGTTCGCGGCGTATGTGGTGGAGCGCACCGGTGGTCAGCTTACGCCGGAGCAGCTGGACGCGCTGCGCATGCGGTCGGGCTATGACAATTTCAACCCGCTGGCCTGCTTCGGCGCCCACACCGTGGCCGCCTGCCTGGACCGGCGCGACAACGGCGTGCTGAACGCCGATCACCGGGGCCGGTTCAGCTACAACGGTGGCCATGACCAGCACCTGGCGACCGCCCTGGGCCTGGGCGACCTGGACCGCTACGGCCTGGCGGCGGAGGTGCGGCGCGTCCTGGGGCCGGAACTGCACCTGGATTATGCCGCCCCCCGGGTGGCCGGCGGCCTGAAGGCCAGCCCGGGCGCCTACGGCGCCTTCCTGCGCAAGGTTGTGGCGGGCCGCCTGCGCATCCACGACCTGCTGGGCAGCGATCCCGTTTGCACCCAGGGGCCGGACTGCCCCGCCATCCAGACGCCCGCCCTGCCCCAGGCCTGGCATTACAGCCTGAACCACTGGGTGGAGGACGACCCCGGCGGCGATGGCGCCTTCAGCAGCCCGGGCATGATGGGCTTCTATCCCTGGATCACCGCCGACCGCCGCACCTATGGCCTGATCGCGCGGGAGGTCATGGCGCCCAAGGCCTACCTGGCCAGCATGGCCTGTGGCCAAGCCCTGCGCCGTGCCTGGGGAACGGCGCCTGACTCCTGATCCAGTGACCCCTGATCACGACTTGGCGCCGGGCGCCTTACGAGCGGGATCCAGCCAATCGGTGACGTCGAAATACACGTGGACCCGGCGCTGGTGGCTGTTCTCCAGCGTCAGTTGATCGTACCGCCGGCCGTTTTCCGTCAGCAGGCGTTGCTCCACCCGCTTCCAGCCGGGGTAGAGGATGCCCAGCACGGTATATTCCCGCTTCACGCCGGCGGCATCGTCCGCGACACCCTGCAGGACGATGGGGTCGCTGATCAGGTCGCCCTGGCCTTTGCTGGCCGGCAGGTTCAGCTTGGCCTCGATGCTGTTCAGGAATTCCTGGTGGCTGGAGACACACGGCGCGCAGCCCGCGCGCCGGGCAACGTTGTACCAGTACTGCGCCTCGTCCGCGCCGCCGGGGATGGCACCGGTATTGTGCAGCTGGCCGTAGATCAGGGCGGCCATGCCCAGGCCGGCCTCGGCCGCGGGCTTCACCACCTCGGCCGCCCGTTGCGGATCCTTGGCCGTGCCCCGGCCGTAGTAATAATAGACCGCCAAGGCCTCGCGGGCCTTCAGGCTGCCCCGGGCAACCGCTTGTCGAACAGGGCGAGGGCGGAGGCCATGTTCTCCGGCGTGGGGCCCTTGCCGTTCTTGCCCTCCATCTCCGCATCGGTGCTGGACCATCAGCCGCTGGGCATCGGGCGGATCCACCGGCGGGTTGATGTGGCCGTCGATGGGCAGGGTGTTGATCGCCGCCAGAGGGGTGGCCTGGCCCTGGACGCCCGGAATGATGGTGTCAGGCGCCTTGGCCGTCTGCGTCTCGTGTCACCGCTGTGCGGGCTGCCGGGGACTTGGCCTGGGGGGCCAACGTTTCGGCGGCCGACGCCTGCGGGGCGGGCCCAGGCATCGGGGCCAGGCGGGACAGCAGCCCGGGGGAGGACGGCGCCTGGACGGCAGGCGGGCTGTCGTCACCTTCAAAGAAGGCGCAGCCGGACAGCAGGGTCACCACCAGGCCGGCGGCGAGAACGGGGACGGACGGGAAACGCGGACGCATGACACCCCAGGACATGAGGCCCCATGGCATGGGGCCGGGGAAAGGATCGCCGATCCCGCACACTGTACGGCGGATCGCGCGGCGCCGAAATCAGCTTGATCAGCGCACCGGCCTGAACGACGCCGTCCCTTATACGGACCGGCGTCGTCGCGGTCAGCGCATCAAGGCGAGGATGCCGCCGGCACCGATCAGCAGCCCACCCGTCAGGCGATTCAACTGGCGCGCGGCCTTGGGTGTCTGCAGCCGGCTGGCCAGGGTCTGGCCACCGATGGCGTAGGTCAGGATCCAGCCGAATTCGATCACCACCATCAGCACGGTCAGCAGCACCAGCTGCGCCGTCAACGGCAGGGCCGCGTCGATGAACTGGGGGAAAAAGGCGGCCATGAAGATCAGCGCCTTCGGGTTGGATCCGCACACCAGGAATCCCCGCAGCAGCAGCCGGTGGGCGCGGGTGTCGGCCGGCCGCACCGCCTCGCCCCGCCGCTCCGCGTCCGTCTCGGCCCGTAGCGTCTCCTGCGGGTTGGCGCGCCAGGCCTGGACACCCAGGTACAGCAGATAGGCCACGCCCAGCACCTTCACGACCATGAAGGCGGTGGAGGAGGCCTGCAGCAGGGCGGCCATGCCGATGGCCGACAGGCCGGCCATGGCGCCCAGCGCCAGGCACATGCCCGCCCCCGCCCACGCCGCCGCGCGCACGCCGTGGCGCAGGCCGACACCCATGGCGAACAACATGTTGGGGCCCGGCGTGGCCGATAGGAAGAAGCAGGTGACGGCGAAGGCCGAAAGGGTCTGCCAGTTCAACATGCCGGCACTTCCTCAAAGACGATGTCTGGGCCGAGAGTTTAGCGTGAACGGCCCGGACTGGTCAGGGGGATCGCGCGCAGGGAGCCCATGCCGGCACGCCATGGCACCGGACCGGAGCAGCAAGCGCAACTCATTATTATTACTTGGGAATTTTGTGGCATCCGATCACACGGCGGGTTGACGGGGGCCATGACTTGTCTAGTCTTCCTGCCCAACGTTCCCTTCCCGCTTTGATCAAGGCATTCCCCATGAAGGACTTCTCCGCCCTCACCGAGCAGGAGCTGCTGGCGCTGGCCGTATCGCTGGAGGAGGAGGACGCCCGCATCTATGACGAGTTCGCCACGGGCCTGCGTGAGAACTTCCCGGAAAGCGCCAAGGTCTTCACCACCATGGCGGCGGAGGAGAATGGGCACCGCCACCGCCTGATCGAGCTGTACCGGAAGCGCTTTGGCGAGCACATCCCCCTGATCCGCCGCCAGGACGTGCGCGGCTTCGTGCAGCGCAAGCCGGTGTGGCTGATGCGGCCCCTGGCGCTGGAGACGGTGCGCCAGCAGGCGGAACTGATGGAGGCGGAGACCAAGCGCTTCTACACCCGTGCCGCCCGCCGCTCCACCGACGCGGCGGTGCGCCAGTTGCTGGGCGACCTGGCGGATGAGGAGCGCCGCCACGAGGCCCGGGCGGAGGCGCTGGAATCCCGCCTGATCACGCCCGAGGTGCGGGACCAAGAGCACGCGTCGGAGCGCCGCCTGTTCGTGCTGCAGGTGGTGCAGCCGGGCCTGGCGGGATTGATGGACGGGTCGGTTTCCACCTTGGCGCCGCTGTTCGCCGCCGCCTTCGCCACCCATGACACCTGGCAGACCTTCCTGGTGGGCGTCGCGGCCGCCGTGGGCGCCGGCATCAGCATGGGCTTCGCCGAGGCCCTGTCCGACGACGGCAGCCTGACCGGCCGGGGCAGTCCCTGGCTGCGCGGCCTGGTCTGCGGCGTCATGACCGCCGTGGGCGGCCTGGGGCACACCCTGCCTTACCTGATCCCCCATTTCTGGACGGCCACGGCGGTGGCCGGCGCCGTGGTGGCGGTGGAGTTGGGCGTCATCTCCTGGATCCGCAACCGCTACATGGACACCACCTTCCTGGCCGCCGCCTTCCAGGTCATCATCGGCGGCCTGCTGGTGTTCGCCACCGGCATCCTGATCGGCAGCGCTTAGTTTATTTGTTCCTCAGGCGCCGGCGGCCCCAGTCGGGGACTTGGCTATCCTCGTTTTGCGGTCCACTCCGTTCCCCGCAAAACTGTGGCGGCCCCGGTCGGGGCCTACGGCGTGAGGCGGCCTCACGCCGGTCCGGAGATCAGGTGGATTGGAGCGTAGCGACCAGAGCGGGATACGAGGAAGCCTAGAGCGGGATGCGATCACTTGTGATCGCATCCCGCTCTTAACCTGTTCATGATAGAGCGGATTTACACGATCAGGTGATTCCACCTGATCGCGTTCCGCTCTAACGGGCGGATGCCCGCGCCCGGCATTCGAGGGCAAAAAAAACTAAGCCGCCGCGATAGGCACGGGGTAGTGGCGGGCGAGCGCGGCCCAGGAGGCCGGGGCCACGCCGACGATGGCGGCCATCAGCACACGCGCCTCTTCGGCATCCTCGGCGATGCAGGCCTGTTCCAGGGACTGCGCCAGATGTTGCAGGCGGCGCAGTCCCAGGTTGCCCACGGTGGAGATCAGGCTGTGCGCCTCGCGCCGCGCCTCCGGCAGGTTGCCGGCGGCCACCAGGCCGGCGGTGCGGGCGATGCGCGCCTGGCCGAAGCTGACGAATTCCCGCACCATGTCCACCGTGCCCTCGCGCCCCGCCAGGTCCACCAGCTTGGCCAGCGGCTCGCCATCGAACAGGGGCTGGTCGGCCATGGGGTAGCCGTCGCTGGGGCCTGTCATGGCGCCCGGCGCCGGTTCCGCCCCGTCGGCGGTCGGGGCGGCGGCCCCACCCGTCCAGCGGGCGACCAGATCCAGGAAGCGCCCCTGGTCGAAGGGTTTGGAGACATAGTCGTCCATGCCGGCGGCCAGATATTCCTCCCGCATGCCCACCATGGCGTTGGCGGTCATGGCGATGACCGGCACACGGCGGCCGGGCGGCTCACCCGCGCGGATGCGGCGGGTGGCGTCCAGCCCGTCCAGGCCCGCCATCTGGATGTCCATCAGCACCAGGTCCACCGGGGGCTGGCCCAGGGCCGCCGTGGCACCGGCGGCCCCGTCGCTGGCCAGGACGACCTCATACCCTTCGGTGCGCAACATCATTTCCGTCAGGCGGGCGTTGATGCTGTTGTCCTCCACCACCAGCACGCGGCGGCCGGATCCGCGCCGGCCGGCCGCCGACAGGGGCTGAGCCACCGCCGGCGTGGCCACCCGCCCCGGCAGGCGGGGCAGCGTCAGCTCGATGGTGAAGGTGCTGCCGGCGCCCGGTGTGCTGTCCAGCGTGATGGTGCCGCCCATCAGGGTCACCAGCTCCCGGCAGATGGACAAGCCCAGGCCGCTGCCGCCGTAGCGTTGCCCGATGCTGTCATCGCCCTGGACGAAACGGTTGAACAGGCGGGCCCGCTGGTCCGCCGTCATGCCGATGCCGGTGTCCCGCACGGTCAGCACCACCCGCACGTCGCGCGCCGCCTCCCCTCCGCCGGCGGTGGCGGACGCGTCGAACACCTCGGCGGTCAATTGGATTTCACCCTTGTCGGTGAATTTCACCGCGTTGCCCAACAGGTTCAGCAGCAGCTGGCGCAGGCGGCGGGCGTCGCCGCGGAAGGTGGCCGCCGCCTCGGGCGCGATGCGGGTGCGCAGCGCCAGCCCCTTGGCCCGCGCCTGGCCTTCCATCAGGCGGGCGGCCTCCGTCATCACCGCCGCCAGCTGGAAATCCGTGTCGACCAGATCCACCCGGCCGGCTTCCAGCTTCGACAGGTCCAGAAGGTCGTCCACCAGCAGCAGCAGGGTCTGGGCGCTGTCGCGGATGATGACGGCCAAGTCGCGCTGCAAGGGCGCCAGCGGTTCCGCCGCCAGCAGTTGGATCGCCCCGATGATGCCGTTCAGCGGCGTGCGGATTTCATGGCTGGTGGAGGTCAGGAAGGCGGACTTGGCGGCGTTGGCATCCTCGGCCGCGCGGCGCGCCTGTTCCAGTTCCGACGCCGCCACCGCCAGGGTGTCGCGGGCGGCGCGCAGTTCCTCCTCCTGCCGCACCCGTTCGGTGACGTCGCGGGAGGCGGAGATCAGCAAGGGCGTGCCGTCATCGCCCCGCGTGAGCGAGATGATGGCCTCCAGCCAGATCCAGCGCCCATCCTTGTGCCGCAGGCGGAAGCGGGCGGCGACGCCCGACCCGTCAAGGGTGGCGTCCGTCCCGCCGCCAACCAGCGCCGGCCCCGCCCGCAAGGCCGCCGCCGACAGCGCGGCGATGGTGGCGTCGATGGCATGGTCTTCGGGGTGGCGCAATTGGCTCAGCGGCAGGTTGGTGAACTCCGCCACGCCATACCCGAGGATGCGCTCCACCGAGGGGGAGACGTAGAGGCGGGTGCCGTCCGGCCGGGTGAGCACGATGATGTCGCTGGCCCGGTCCGCCAGCAGGCGGAAACGCGCCTCGCTCTCCTCCAGCGCGTGGCGGGCCTCCACCAGGGGGGTGATATCGCGCCCCGCGCCGCGCCAGCCGCGGATGGTGCCGTCCACGTCATAGAGCGGACGGCCGGACAGCACGACATGATAGCGCCGGCCGCTGGGATGGCTGACGACATAGCGCAGCTCGCGGAACTCCTGCTTGTCGGCGCCGCCGGCAAGGGCCGCCGCCGTCTCCGGCGTGGGCGTCAGGCTGCTGGTGTGCCTTTCCCCCACCATGCGCAAGGGATCCAGGCCAATGGCGCGCACCCCCGGGGAGACGTAGGTCAGCCGCCGCTCCGCGTCCGCCTCCCAATACCAGTCGGTGGACACGTCGATCAGGTCGCGGAAGCGCACCTCGCGCTCCGCCAGGTCGGCCGCCCCCCGCTCCAGGTTGTGGGCCATGGTGTTGATGGCCCGGGCCAGCACCCCGAATTCCGCATCGCCCGCCCGTTCCGGCGCCCGCACGCCGCGCTCTCCCCGGCCGATGCGCTCCACCACCCGCGTCAGGGTGGTCAGGCGACCCATGACCGAGGTTTCCACCCCGAAAACGCCGAACAGCAGGGCGACGGCGGCAACGGCGGCCAGACCCATCATGCTGCGCCAGAAATCCTCGTCCGCCTCGCCCACAGCCTCGGCCCGGGGCAGGCTGACGACGACCCGGGCGTTGACGCCCTGCAGGGTACCGAAGCCGATGATGCGCGGCACACCGTCCAGGCCGTCCGACAGCAGCGAGCCGGTGGGCTGGGCGAACAGCTCGGCCACCAGGGCCGGGTTCAGCGTCGGCACGGCGGCTTGGCCCTCGGCCGGCTCATCCGCCATCGGCTGCGCCGGCGCGGGGAAACGCACCAGCACCTCGCCCTGGCCGTCGATGATGGCGAACAGGCCGTTGGGCATGTCCGCCGCCATCGCCGCCAGCCTGCCGGCCCAGTTAAGCCGCATGCTGGCGCGCGCCACCGCCTTGACCTGCCCGTCCGGCCCCAGGATGGGCCGCGCCATCGCCAATATGGGGGCACGGGAGGTACGGCCGATCATATAGTCGCTGAGGGTGGCACGGCCCGTGCGCAGCGCCTCCTGGAAGTACGGGCGGTCGCTGACGTTGAGCGCGCCGGCGGCGGCGGTGGACGCGCAGAGCGTGCTGCCATCCGGACGGGAAAGGAAGACGTTGGCGATCCACGGCTCCGCCGCCTTCAGGCGGGCCAGGTCGTCGGCGCAGTCACCGGTCGCGAGGTCCACCTCCTGCAAGGCCACCGTCTCGACCAGGTGGCCCAGCTGTTCGACCAGGACGCGGTGCTCCTCCTCCGCCACCTGGGTCAGGATGCGGACATGGGAACGGGCGGCGTTGACGGCCGCCTGGCGGCGGGACTGGCCTTCCACCACCATCAGCGCGGCCATGGCGCCGATGACGGCCACCAGCAGCAGCAGCAACCTGCTGCGCAGTCCCGGAAGCCGCATCACCCCTCACCATCCACGCGCCGCATGCCCCGTGCCCCCGCGTCCAAAACGAACCGTAAAACCCCTGGGTCCCACCTGGCCCATGCAGGTGGGGCGTCAGCCATATTAGGGCCGTGCGTCTGCCCCGCCAAGCGCGGCGGACCATCCGTGGGCCGGCGATTGGGGGGTAGAAGCCGGCTCCCCCGGCCGCCGTGTTTCCGATCCGTCGCCGAACACTTTTGCAAATGGTCGGTAACTTTGCGCGGGCGGTGATTCGACGCCGCCTGATTCGCTCGATTTCCTGATCAACAGGTCAAGATTTCATCATTCTGCAACACTGGCGCGGCCACAGCGGGCAAGCGCATGTGCGTCAATATTCATCTATCTGAAAATATTGAGAATTTTCCACGTTTCTGCGCGAAAAAGCTGCGCTGCACTTTGTCGCGGAGGCGTCGCGACATGTGCTTTGGCGGTCACACATCAGGGGAAATCCGCGTGTTTTGGCGACGCATCTGCAAGAAGGCCGGGCCTCTGTAATGTTGTTGTAATACGAAGGAGAGAAGAAAGCGCCCGACGCAGTCACACCTGACTGAACGAGCGGGCGCGCCAAGCGGGTGCATGGCTGACCGAACGACGACCGATCCAAATCTGGGGGCAATCGATGAACAAGGTTTATCGCGCAAAGGCGCCGACGCGCCGTTACGCCACTTTCCTCAAGCTGGGCACGGGTGCCCTGGCGCTGGCCACCGCGGCCGCCTGGACCGTTCCGGCGCTGGCGCAGTCCACCGCCTCCGAAATGGATGAGATCGTCATCACCGGCGCCCGCAAGCAGCCGTCCATCAGCGGCCTGATCCAGGCTGAGACCGCGCCGAAGTCCAAGTCGACCGTGACGCAGGAATACCTGGCCACGCAGACCGCGGGCCAGAGCGTGCTGGCCGGCCTGAACCTGCTGCCGGGCGTGAACTTCACCAACTCCGACGCCTACGGCTCCTCCGGCGGCAACATCCGCATCCGTGGCTTCGACGGCAACCGCGTCTCGCTGACCTTCGACGGCATCCCGCTGAACGACACCGGCAACTACGCCATCTATTCCAACCAGATGATTGACGAGGAGCTGATCAACCGCGCCACCGTCAACATCGGCACCACCGACGTCGACAGCCCGACCGCGTCCGCCACCGGCGGCACCATCAACGTCCAGACCCGCAAGCCGCTGGACGAGCTGGGCATGGAAGGCAAGCTGAGCTTCGGCAGCAACAACTACAAGCGCGTCTTCTCGGTGCTGGACACCGGCGACTTCGGCCCCGGCAACCGCACCTCGGCCTTCCTGGCGGCGTCCTACCAGGACTATGACAAGTTCAAGGGCCCCGGTGAGCTGAAGAAGAAGCAGTTCAACACCCGCATCTATGAAGACCTCGGGGGTGGCGACTTCATCTCCGTGGCGGCCCATTACAACGAGAACCGCAACAACTCGTACCAGACCAACAGCCGCGCGACGTTCGCCTCGAACTACTTCGCCGACTACAACAACACCTGGGTTCCGCAGACCGCGGTGGCAAACAAGGCCGACACGGTCCCCAGCACTGACAGCAACTTCTATGCCGTGCGCGTCAACCCGTCGAACACGGGCAACATCCGCGGCCAGTCGCGCTTCCACCTGGCCGACGACATCATGCTGACGGTCGACCCGTACTTCCAGTACACGCTGGCCAACGGTGGCGGCACCACGTCAATCAAGGAAACGGACCTGCGGCTGATCGGCAGCAGCAAGACCGCCAAGGGCGTGGACCTGAACGGCGACGGCGACATCCTGGACACCGTGCTGCTGTACTCCCCCAGCAACACCAACACCTTCCGCAGCGGCGTCACCTCCTCCCTGATCTGGGACATCGACGACAACAACCGCCTGCGCGTCGGCTACACCCTGGACTACGGCCGCCACCGCCAGACCGGTGACTTCAGCTACATCGGCGCCGACGGCACCCCGCTGGATGTGTTCGGCGGCAAGTATTCCGGTAAGGTCCTGGCCGCCGATGGCACGCAGCTGGAAGCCCGCAACCGTTACTCCATCGCCGAGCTGAACCAGGCGTCGCTGGAATACGTCTACAAGGCCTTCGATCAGAAGCTGACTGTGGTGCCGGCCCTGCGCCTGCCCTACTTCCATCGTGAGCTGAACCAGTACTGCTACACCTACACCGCCGCCCCGCTGGGCAGCGGCAACTCGACGGTGAGCAGCAACCAGTACTGCACCAGCGGCACCGTCCCGACGACCAACCTGTTCGGCACGCCGGGTTCCAGCACGAAGGACTTCAGCGAGCCGCTGCCCAGCCTGGGCGTCGTCTACCAGATCACGCCGGAACACCAAGTCTACTTCCAGTTCTCGGAAGGCTACTCGGCGCCGCGCACCGACAACCTGTACGGCGTGATCCGCACGACGGGCGTGGTCGACCCCGAGAAGACTTACAACTTCGAACTGGGTGAGCGCTTCCAGACCAACTGGCTGATGACCTCGGTCAGCGGCTGGTACACCCGCTACATCAACCGCATCGTGTCCGCCCTGGATCCGAACGACGCCAACAACACCATCGACCGCAGCCTCGGCCGCGTCGACCTGTACGGCGCCTCGGTCGAGGCCGGCTTCACCGTCACCGACCAGGTGAACCTCTACGCCTCGGGCAGCTACACCCACTCCGAGGTGAAGAACGACCTGGCGGGCCCGGCGGGCTACACCTACAAGACCGCCGGCAAACAGCTGGTGGACACGCCGGAATGGATGGCCGCCGGCCGCGTCGAATACAAGCCGCTGGACATCCTGTCGGCCTCCATCGAAGGCAAGTACACCGGCACCCGCGCCGCCACCGACGTGAACGACGAATGGACCACCCCGTTCTTCGTCGCCAACTTCGAGGCCCGCCTGGACCTGCCGGACATGGGTGGCTTCCACGGCAGCTACCTGCAGTTCAACGTGAACAACCTGTTCGACCGCCGCTACCTGAACACGATCTCTTCCTCGACCTCGATCGCCACGGTGGCCGGCAAGAGCAGCCTGCCGTTCTACCAGGTCGGCGCCCCGCGTACCTTCATGGGCACCATCCGCACCACGTTCTGATCATCATCCTTCACCCGGCGCCTCTCGCGGCGCCGGGCCCGGATGCGGAAAGGGCGGCCTTCGGGCCGCCCTTTTTGTTTGGCGCTTCGTCCGTGGGGCGTCACCGCCCGCTCCTTGTGCAGTGTTGGGGTCTGCCTACTGATTCGGCACTCTCATGGCGGACAGGCCCCTAGCCACCAACGGCGACCTGCGCAATGATGCTTTTTTCCGCTGTTACCGTTTGATTTTCCATTTGCAACATAACTGTTGCAGACAGCTCATTCTGCCGAGCGGTTATTTTTGTCCAATTTCAACAATTTTGGCGCAAGTTTATCGCTTAAGTGTAACCAAAAAGCTACAGACATGCACGGAATGAGCGGGCCGCCCCCTTGGATCGTTGACGCATTGCTAACGTGATCGGAAAACTTGCTCCCAAGCCAAACAGAACGCTGGGCAGAGGCGGACTGGGGTGCTGCCGCCGGAGGCCGGGAATAAGGCCCCAGGTGGCGCCGAACGGGGAACAACCAATCCGAATGGAGATGGACTACATGAAGGGATTTGAGAGCAGGATCCGTCAGTCGCTGCTGACGGGCGCCGCCCTTGGCGTGTGCGCCCTCACGATGTCGACGACGGCCTACGCCGCTGCGGCGGCCGACGACCTGCAGGAAATCGTCATCACGGGTTCGCGCATTAAGACGGACTCGTCCGCCGGCATCAGCCCGGTCACCAGCGTCGGCAGCGAGGAAATTAAGCTGCAGGGTGCCACGCGCATCGAAGACGTCATCAACAACCTGCCCCAGGCCTTCGCCGGCCAGGGCAGCATGATCTCCAACGGTTCGACCGGTACGGCCACCGTCAACCTGCGCGACCTCGGTGCCTCTCGCACCCTGGTGCTGGTCAACGGCCACCGTATGCCGGCCGGTTCGCCGTTGAACCCGGCCGCCGACCTGAACGAAATCCCCGAAGCCCTGGTGAAGCGCGTTGACATCCTGACCGGCGGCGCCTCGGCCGTGTACGGCGCCGACGCCGTCGCCGGCGTCGTCAACTTCGTGATGGACGACAATTTCGAAGGCGCCAAGGCTGACGTCAGCTACAGCTTCTATCAACACAACAACAACGCCACGAAGTTCCAGAACGCCGTCAAGGCGCGCAACTTCGGCCTGCCCGAGGATGACGTCACCGACGGCTTCACCCGCACCTACTCCGGCGTGCTGGGCGTGAACACCCAGGACGGCAAGGGCAACGTCACCGTGTATGCGGATTACCGCAAGACGATGGCCGTCACTCAGGACAAGCGTGACTACAGCGCCTGCGCCATCAGCGTCTCGGCCAAGGGCGCCCTTAGTTGCGGTGGTTCCGGCACCACGGCGCCCGCGCAGATCGTCGACAACAACATCGATCCCACCAGCCCGAACAGCGGCGATTATATCGTCAGCGGCACCGGGCTGAAGGACTACAGCTCCGCCTACGCGTTCAACTACGCGCCGTACAATTACTACCAGCGCCCTGACCAGCGTTACTCTGCGGGCTTCTTCGGCCACTACGACTTCAACCCGCACGTTCAAGTCTACACCGAATTCATGTTCCACGACGACCACACGGTCGCGCAGATCGCCCCGTCGGGCATCTTCGGTCAGGAATTCACCATCGCCTGCGACAGCCCGCTGCTGTCGTCGAGCCAGTCCTCACTGCTGTGCGGCAACGCCATTTCCGCGAAGACCGGCACGGCCGATATCAGCATCCTGCGCCGTAACGTCGAAGGCGGCGGCCGTATCGACGACCTGCGCCATACCTCCTACCGCGAACTGGTCGGCCTGAAGGGCGACCTGTGGGACGGCTGGAGCTATGACGTGTCCGCCCAGCGCAGCACCGTCATCCTGTCGGAAACCTACAAGAACGACTTCTCGCTGGCCCGCACGGCCGAGGCCCTGAACGCGACGACCGACAGCAGCGGCAAGCTGATCTGCGCCAACTCGGCCGCCCGCGACGCCGGCTGCGTGCCCTACAACGTCTTCAACACCAACGCCGGGATCGATCCCGCCTCGCTGGCCTACCTGCAGACCCCGGGCTTCAAGGAAGGCTCGACCGTCCAGGACGTGGTCAACGCCTCAATTAGCGGCGACCTGGGCCGTTATGGCCTGCAGAGCCCGCTCGCCAGCCATGGCGTCGGTATCGCCTTCGGTACCGAGTACCGTCGCGAAGAGCTGACCCTGAAGGTCGACCAGGAATTCGACAGCGGCGACTTGGCGGGCCAGGGTGGTCCGACCCACGGTGTGGCGGGTGCCTATGACGTCCGTGAAGCCTTCATGGAAGTCAAGATTCCGCTGGTCCAGGACAAGCCCTTCATTAAGGACCTGAACCTGGAAGGCGGTTACCGCTATTCCGACTACAGCACCTCTGGCAAGACCGACACCTACAAGGTGGGCGGTGAGTGGGCCCCGACCTCGGACGTCCGCTTCCGCGCCGGCTTCAACCACGCCGTCCGCGCGCCGAACGTGGTCGAGCTGTTCACGCCGTCGGGCGTGGCGCTGGGCCTGTCCGACGATCCCTGCGCCGGCGCAGCCCCGAGCGCCTCGGCCGCGCAGTGCGCCAACACTGGCGTGTCCGCCGCGCAGTACGGCCACATCGTCGCCAACTCGGCCGGTCAGTACAACGACCTGGAGGGTGGTAACCCGAACCTGAAGCCGGAGTCGTCCGACACCCTGACCGTGGGTGCGGTGGTGACCCCGACCTTCCTGCCGGACCTGACCTTGTCGGCTGACTACTTCAACATCAAGATCGACGGCCTGATCAGTGGTATCGGCGCCGATCTGATCATGACCAACTGCTTGCAGGGCGTGAACACCAGCTTCTACTGCCCGCTGATCAAGCGGTCGGCAACAGGCTCCCTGTGGCTGGGCACCAGCGGTTACGTCACCAACACCAACCAGAACACCGGTAGCGAAGAGACGTCGGGCATCGACTTCAACACGAACTACCGCCTGGATCTGGCTGATCTCGGCATCGAAAAGCTGGGCGCCCTGAACTTCAACTTCACGGGTACCTATCTGATCGATTTCGTGACGCAGGCCCTGCCGGGCTCTGATGGGTACGATTGCGCGGGTTACTACGGCGCCACCTGCTCCACCCCGCTGCCCGTTTGGCGCCATAAGGTCCGCATGACCTGGGAAACCCCTTGGGATGCGACCATGTCGGTCAACTGGCGCCACATCAGCAGCGCCCAGTGGGAACGCTCCAGCAGCAACGCCACGCTGCATGGCACCGGTATCACTGGCCTGAACACGATCGACGCCTACGATTACTTCGACTTCTCGGCTTCCTACCAGGTCAGCGATTGGCTGACCCTGAGCGGCGGCGTGAACAACGTCTTCGACAAGGATCCGCCGCTGGTCACGACCCAGGTGAACGGCAATTCGGCGTTCATCAATGGCAACACCTATTCGCAGGTGTACGACAGCATGGGCCGGTACTTCTTCTCCAGGCCTCCGCCAAGT
>NZ_BACU01000352.1 GCF_000333275.1 Azospirillum sp. B4
CACCCGCGGGCGACGCGCATGAGGTGGGCGCTGTCTCCCTTGGGGGTGGTGCCGCCATCGCCGCCGGGGATGACTGATCCCATGGCGGCGCAGGCCCAACCGCAATCCTTCGCCAAGCTGGTGGCCCGCATGGCCAACCTGATGGTGGGGCTGCCGGACTACGACAGTTATGTCGAGCACCGGCGCCTCAACCATCCGGACCAGCCCGTCATGTCGCGGGAGGAGTTCTTCCGCGAACGGCAGGAGGCGCGGTACAGCGGCAAGGTCGGCCGCTGTTGCTGAACCCACCGAATTTGTTTACCGAGAAGGGGGCCCCCGCGGCCCCCTTCTTTTTCGTGCCAACCGACGAAAGCCCCTCCATGCGCATCATTTCCGCCAACCTGAACGGCATCCGCTCCGCCACCACCAAGGGCTTCTTCGAGTGGATGGCCGCCCAGGACGCCGACGTCGTCTGCGTGCAGGAGCTGAAGGCGCAGGCTGAGGACATGACGCCGCTGATGCTGGCGCCCAATGACGCCGCCGGCGCCGCCTATCACGGCTATTTCCAGTACGCGGAAAAGAAGGGCTACAGCGGCGTCGGCGTCTATAGCCGCAAGGCGCCCGACCGCGTGATCGTGGGCCTGGGGCATGAGGACATCGACGCCGAGGGCCGGTATGTGGAGGCGGTGTTCGGCGACCTGTCGGTCGTGTCCGTCTACCTGCCGTCGGGGTCCAGCGGGGACCACCGCCAGGCCGCCAAGTTCGCGTTCATGGACCGCTTCCTGCCGCACATGGCGGCCTTGGCACAGACCGGACGCCAGGTGGTGGTCTGTGGCGACTGGAACATCGCCCATAAGGAAATCGACCTGAAGAACTGGAAGGGCAACCTCAAGAACTCCGGCTTCCTGCCAGAGGAGCGCGCCTGGCTCAGCCGCCTGTTCGACGAACAGGGCTGGGTCGACGTCTATCGCCGCCTGTACCCTGAGGCGGGGGAGGAAGGCTACACATGGTGGTCCAACCGGGGCCAGGCCTGGGCCAAGAACGTGGGCTGGCGCATCGACTACCAGATCGCCACCCCAGGCTTCGCCGCCACCGCCCAATCGGCCGCCATCTACAAGGACCAGCGTTTCAGCGACCACGCGCCGCTGACGGTGGATTATGTTTGAATTGTTCCCTCAAACGCCGGGCGCCGGCATCCGCCGGCTTGGCTCATCCTCGCTCCGCCCTACGGTGCTCGCTTGCGGGGCCGGCAGTCGCCGGCCTGTAAATTCGTAGAAAAAACCTCTTGAGCCGGACCCTGGGTCATACCCGCACCGTCCCTTCATCGACACAGGATCGGGGAACGAACGGTGCTTATGAAAGCGAGCGGCATGGCCCGGAAGCAGGTCAGGACGGAACCGGTGCTGACAGCGGCGGAGGCGGCCGCCCGTACCGGGCTGACCGTCCGGGCGCTCAGGGTCTATGAGGCGCGCGGCCTGCTGGACCCGCCGCGTACCGAAAAAGGCTGGCGCCTTTACGGTGCGCGGGAGTTTCAGCGCCTGGGCGTCATCCAGGCGCTGAAATCCCTGGGCCTGTCGCTGGCCGAAATCGCCAAGGTCCTGGCCGGGGACACCCCGTCCCTGCGGCGCGTGCTGGAGGTCCAGGCGGCCCTCTGGCGCGGGCGGCTGGCGGCGGCCCAGGCCGGTCTGGACCTGGTGGAACAGGCCCTGGCCCGCACGGACACGTCCCGCCCCGGCACCACCCCGATCTCCGTCGATGACCTGTGCATCCTGATCCGGAGATTGAACATGAATACCCTGCCCGAAACCCTGCGCACCGTCCTGGCCGAGGACTACACGGCCGAGGAGCGTGCGACCCTGATGACCCCCACCGGCACGCCGGAGGCGGCGGCCGACGGTGCCCGCGCCTGGACCCAGCTGATCGCCGACGTCCAGGCCCTGCGCGATGCCGGCGTCCCCGCCACCGACGCCCGCGCGCAGGCCGCGGCCAAGCGCTGGCAAGGCCTGGTCTCAGCCTTCACCCAGGGCGACGCCGCGGTGGAGAGCCGCACCGCCGGCCTGTGGCAGAAGGCGCTGACCCGCGACCCGCAAGGCCAGGGCCTGCCTTTCGACCAGGGGCTGTGGGAGTACGTGGGCGCCGCAATGAAATCGGCGCAGGCGTGAGCGCAAAAGCAACCCCGCCCCGGCCAAAGCCGGGGCGGGGTTTCCCTTGAACTCAAGCCGGGTGGAGATCAGCGCGCGACCTTGGACTGGGCCAGGAAGCTGCTGCCATCGTCCTGCCAGCCGCCGCCCAGCGCCTTGAACAGGCTGACGCTGGCCTGCACCCGCGACAGCTTCACCTGGGCCAGCGTGTCCTGGGTGGACAGCAGGGTGCGCTGGGTGTCCAGCAGGGTCTGCAGGTCGGTGAGGCCGCCCTTGTAGCGGTCCTCGGCCAGCTCGAACGCCCGCTGGCTCTGGGCCACGGCGTCCTTCTGCAGGGTGTATTGGTCCTGGTAGCGGTCGATGGAATAGACGGCCCCTTCCACGTCCGACAAGGCGGCCAGCGCGGCCTTGCGGTAATCCTCCGCCAGCTCGCGGTGCCGGCCCTCGGCCTGGCGGACCTGGCCCTCCAGCCGGCCGCCGGAGAACAGGCTCTGCGCGATATCGCCGCCCAGGCTGAACAGCAGGGTGGGAGCGTTGACCAGATGGGCCAGCGTCGCCGCCTCCACGCCCGTGCTGGCGTTCAGCGTGACGGAGGGCAGCATCTGGGTGCGCGCCACCTTGATGTCGGCGCCGGCCGCCGCCAGTTGCGCCTCGGCATAGCGGATGTCGGGACGGCGGGTCAGCAGCTCGGCCGGAACGCCGGTGCCCAGGGCCGGCGGCTGCACATCGGCCAGGCCCTTGGCCTGGACGGTGAAGCCTTCCGGCGCGCGGCCCAGCAGGATGGCCAGGGCGTTCAGCTGGGTGCGCTCCTGCTGTTCCAGGGCCGGGATGGCGGCGCGCTGGGTCGCCACGGTGGACTTCTGCTGCACCAGATCCAGCTGGCTGTCGGCACCGGCCTGCACCCGCGCGTCGATCAGTGACAGCACGTGCTGGGCGTTTTCCAGGTTACCGCGGGCCACGGTCAGGCGGTCGCGCAGGGCCAGGATCTGGAAGTATGTCGCGGCCACGTTGCTGCTGAGCGACAGGGCCACCGTTTCGCTGTCGAAGCGGCTGGCGTCCAGGCTGAACTGGGCGGAGTCGCGGGTCGCGCGGTTCTTGCCCCAGAAGTCGATCTCATAGCTGGCGGACAGCGAGGCCTGATGCACGTTGCCGGCATAATCGTTCAACGGCACGGCACCGTTCAGGCCGGCGGCGGCCGAACCCTTGATGTTGCGGCTGCCGCTCCGGGTGCTGCCCAGCCCCAGCTGGACACTGGGCCACAGCGAGGCGCCGGAGATTTCCGCCTGGGCCTCGGCCTGGGCGATGCGGGCGGCGGCGGCCCCCAGGTCGGGGTTGTCGGCACGGGCCTGGGCCAGCAGTTGCGTCAATTCCGCCGAATTGAAGCCCGACCACCAGTCCGTGGTCGGCCAGGGGGCGGCCTCGGTGGTCACGGCGACCTTGGTGGTGCCGTCGGCGGCCCCGCCCTGGGTGGAGGTGGCGTCCCAGTGGGACGGCATCACCAGCGTCTTGGCGGGATCGGCCGGGGTTTCCCCGTCCAGCGCGCAGGCCGCCAGCATCAGCGGCAGGAAGGCGGCGGCCAGACGGCGGGTGGCCAGACGGCGGAACCAGGAGGTGGAAGCCAGGGTGCGGGACATGGTGAAGACCTTCGATCCGGCAAAACGGTTTCATGCCCAAAGGCGCGCGAACGGCGCCAGGGTCGGCAAGGAAATATGTGGCGCTTGGATATAAAGACTGGTCGCGCCAGACTGGTCAGTGGCCCCGCCCGGACCGGCACGATCGTGCAGTTGTTTAGATCCGGCGGCCCCTGTGGCTCAGTGACGCGGCGCACATGGGTTAACGGTCCCACGCGGCCCCCGCGCATGGCGGTGTTGCGCCGCCGGACGGTTCCGTTTCGTGAGTGACCCCCCCGGGGGGGGGGAGGGGCAGGCGTCAGCGGATCAGCAGGCGGTTGCAGACGAAGCCCAGCACGCCGACACCGCCGATGATGGCCGTCATGGGCCAGGGGGTGCCATCGGCCAGCCAGCCCACCAGGGTGCCGACGATGGCGCCGGTGACGAACTGCGACGTCCCCATCAGGGCCGATGCGGTACCCGCCATGTGGGGGTAGTTGGCCAGCGCGCCGGCGGTGGCGTTGGCGCCGATCAGGCCGGTGAAGGCCATGAACAGGAACAAGCCGCCGACGATGGCCCACAGGCCGCCCACGCCGGTCCAGCCCACCACCGCCAGGCCGATCCCGAACAGGGCGATGCAAGCCGCCCCCCAGGCCAGCAGACGGTCGGTGCCCAGGCGCAGCACCAGGCGGCTGTTGATCATGTTGACGATGATCATGCCGACGATGTTGAGGCCGAACAGCAGGCCGTACAGCCCCGGCCGGACGTGGAAATAGTCGATGTAGACGAAGGGCGTGCCGGCGATGTAGGCGAACATGCCGCCGTAGATCATGCTGCTGGTCAGCGCATAGCCTAGGAAGCGGCCACTGAGCAGCAACTGGCCATAGGCGCGCAGTTGCGCCAGCCAGGGCGTCCGCACCCGCGTGCTCGGGTTCAAGGTTTCCCGCTGGGTCAGCAGCCCCACCATGGCCACCAGGCCGAAGCCCGCCTGCACCCAGAAGATGGCGCGCCAGCTGGCCAAGGCCAGCACCTGGCCGCCCACCAGGGGCGCCGCCATGGGGGCGATGCCCATGACCAGCATCATCATGGAAAAGACGCTGGCCGCCCGGTCGCGGTCGAACACGTCACGCACCATGGCGCGGGCCAGCACCGGCGCGGCACCGGCGCCCGCCGCCTGTATGGCGCGGCAGAGGCTGAGGGTGGTGATGTCGGCGGCGGCGGCGCAACCGGCGCTGCCCGCCAGGTACAGCAGGATGCCAGCCAGGATGGGGCCACGGCGCCCGAAGCGGTCGCCCAGGGGACCCCAAAACAGCTGACACAACCCGAAGGCCAGGAAGAAGGCGGTCAGGGTGGACTCGACACCCGCCTGGTCGATGCCCAGGTCGTGGGCGATCTGGGGCATGGCCGGCAAATACATGTCCACCGACATGGAACCGAAGGACATCAGCATGGCCAGCATGGCGACGAAACCAACGCCGCGCTGCGAGAACAGCCCGCTGCCCTCCCGGTCCCCATCAACCACCACCGCGGGCACCATCACGGCCCCGTCGGCCACCCGTTCCGCCACCACGACCAACCCCCTGGGGCGGTGTGCAAACCGTCCCCCATCCAGAATTCCCGGTATCACGCCCCCAATGGGGGGCCCCTTGATGATGGACACGGATGGGCCGCTAACCAATCGGCCCTTTGAGCGGATCAGCCCCGCGTGCGGCGCGGCGACAGCTGGAAACCCAAACGGAAACCGCCCAAATGGAAACCGCCCAAATGGAAACCGGAGGAATCCCGGTGCCCCCGGGATTCCTCCGGTTTGATCAGGCCTGGCCCGGCGGGGCCGGCCCGAACGTCAAATCTTAATCATTGTGCCAGTAGTGCGGCGGCGGAGGCGGCGGGACATCGCGATAGCCATAGCCATCGTGGTAGTAGTGCCGGTGATACGGACGCTCCTCCACCACGCAGCCGGACAACCCGGCCAGCACCATCCCGGCCAGCAGCAGGCGGGTAACAATGGAACGGGATCGATCGGTCTGCATGATTTCCTCTCCAATCTCGGCCTAGCCGCCGCGCCCTGGACGGGGCTGGGGAACGGCTGTCGGCATGGGAGAACGATGGCGGCCAAATGCGACGACAAGACGGCGGGGGCTGGGCATCATCGGGTTCATGCGATGGCGCACGGGCGCAATGAAATGCCCCGGCCCCATCGTCAGGACCGGGGCGCCCGGGCAATCCCGTCATCCCGCTTGACCATCAGTGGTGGATGGGTCCGCCCCAGTGACCACCACCCCAGTGGCCGCCGCCCCAATGGCCACCGCCCCAGCCCGGATGTCCATGCCAATAGCCGCCATGGCCCCAGCCGCCGTAATAGCGCGGGAAGTAGCCGCCGACGCCGACATAGTAGGGATAGCCGTAGAAGCCGTACCCATAGCCGTAGCCGTAGTAAGGATAGTAATAATCGTAGGCGGGTGAGGCCGTGTAGACGGGGGCCGTGTAGTAGCCGTCTGCCACGCAACCGGCCAGCGACGTCAGGGCCAGGCCGGCCAGCAGGCCCTTAAGGGCCATGCGGGGCAAGCGCCATCTCACGGCGGCGGCGGCGGAAACGGTTGTGCCAGGCAAGGACATGGTTCGTGCACTCCCTGAACGAAAAACGCAGGGACCGTGCGGCGGGTCAGGATGGGGTCGGCCGGCAAGTCGGCGGTGGTCGGCCCCGGTGGTCGCCCGGGCGCACATCCTATGACAGCAAATGTGCCCGACACCCCCGTGCCGCAAGGCCCGCCCGGCGCAAGGCTGGCGCGCGAGGCCCGCGCGCAGGGTTTTGCGCGCTGGCGTCTGGCACCGGTTTGCGGTATCTGGCTGCGCAGATATCCTTTCCAGCCCTTGAGACCGTATGATGAGCCAGTGCCATTGCGGCAACGACCGCGCCTATGAAGATTGCTGCGGCCCCTATCACGCCGGCACCGCCCAGGCGCCCACGGCCGAAGCCCTGATGCGGTCGCGCTATTCCGCCTTCATCGTGCACGACATCGACTACCTGCAGAGCACCCTGCTGCCGGAAACGGCGCAGGACTTCAACCGGGAAGAGACGGAACAGTGGGCCCGCGACAGCCAGTGGCAGGGCCTGGAGGTCCGCTGGACCGAGGCCGGCGGCCCTGAGGATGATACCGGGAAGGTGGAGTTCGTGGCCCGCTTCCACTTCGACGGCAAGGACTACCTGCACCACGAGACCAGCCGCTTCGAGAAGCGCGACGGCCGCTGGTACTACGTCGACGGCGCCATGGGCCCGCGCCCGCGCACGGCGGAGAAGGTGGGCCGCAACGACCCCTGCCCCTGCGGCAGCGGCAAGAAGTACAAGAAGTGCCACGGCGCCTGAGGGGGGCCTAGATGTGACGGAACCCCACCGGCGCGCGCCAGTGGGGTTTTTTCCTTAATCTCTATTTGGCGAATGCCCTAACTAGCGTCCTATGCAGCCGAATGAATCCGCCCGAATAGGGCTTCTGATGACCAAGGCACGCAAATGATACACGCTTAAGATTTCCATCTTTGATATAGCTATAAAATATACCGATGGAATATAAGAAATAAAATAGGCTTTCAGGAGACTGTGAGTTTTTAATTTCCTTGTCAAAGGAATCATAAATTGGTTTCAATTTCTCTATAAATTTTGCTGCTGGCATGCCGTAATTTGGATCATTAAAATCTGGTGCAATTTCCTCAAGTGCTGTCTGTAACCTGACTAGGCCTTTTTCGTTTAGAAGAGTAGCAGCAGCAGGCTTTAAATCTTCCCAGCACTCTAAACTATACTGTGTTAACACATCAGATATTTGAGATTGACTTAAAAGCCTTTCGCCTGGGTATATTTCACGCGCCTTAGAGAAAAAGCGTATTACATCCCTAGGCTTTCTCCATGTATATGATATTAGATCTTTTGGTGTTATGTTTGCCATGTAATATTTAAACAGATCTGAATTTGTAAAACCATTATCATGTGCTATTTTTATTCTTTTTGTTACAATTGATATTAGGGGATCATCGTGATCCCTTTGCCTATATCTCCAGAACAACTTCTCCCCATATGACTCAATAGACTGCGCTACGTTTGCTTTTGCTATAATTGGATGGTTAAGAAACTCTGACCTCATCGCCAAATATATAGTAACATCAGCTTTGGCCGCTATGAATGCTCTATTCAAATTCAGCGCGGATACTATCATATCTCGCACAAGCGTCGCCCCCTCCCTATATGCATCATCATCAGAGTATACATACTGTATCTCATCGATAAAAATAGCGTACTTATTTTTTGATTCTTTCAGAATCCCGATTAACTCCTTTAACAGAGAATCATTTTTTCTTTTTATTAGCTGCTCTGGATTAATCTTTACTTTACCTTTTGTTATAGACTTAACATCTATATTTGATGATGACACAATGTCCGTGATATCATCGCAAACCTTCCTAACGATGTCGGCTGGCGCCGAATGAATGATTCTCCAGATTAATGGGGATTCATTCTGCTTAACTCTGTCTATCAGACTTTTTTTTCCAATATCATCATAGTTATCGTATATCTTCTTTAGAATAATCGCCATTAATATCCTTTTAATTGAATGAAGATGATAGGTTGTTTTTGAAATATCCTCCCTATCAACAAGTATATCCTCAGGAGAGTAAATCTGCTCGTCTTGCGAAATTCTTTCGTTGAAAACAATATACTCCACAGAGTAACCTAATTTACTCAGATTATCGTACATAACACGCAAGAATGCCGTCTTTCCAACACCCTTCTGCCCAACTATAAAGAAGCGGGTGCCATTGTCAAAGTCAGCTTTGAAGCTAATTGGGGGATGAACAAAGCAGCTTTGATAAAGCGGGATGCTATTGTTCTTTATGGAAGTATCATGTTCAGCATTAGCATCCGGCCTTCCAAAATCTATTTCCGAAAGAATGGGAAATTCTCTATCCTGCTTATTGCCATCCTTCATAATCCCCCCCCCTGGCACGAAATACCGCAACCCGACAAGCTCAGGAAATTGGAATTTAATATGGTTCATCCACTATAGGATGGCAATCAAAATGGCATAACCATTTTAAATTTCACCCTTAGCTTGCCAACATGAACATGATGGCTTGCGTCAACATTACCAAAAACGCGAAATGAAGATACCGAAGATTTTCAGGAAGATTGCGCAGATTGGCAAATGAAAGACCGCCACCAGATATATAGAGAAGCCCCATTAGATTTTTCAACGCCGCTTCATCACCAGCCGGTTGACGTCGGGGTCGAAATGGCTGTCACGGGACAGCCAGGGGCGGCGGGGCATGTGGGGGGACGGGTTCACATTGTACTGGGCGGTCAGCAGCAGACGCCGGCCCCGGCCGGGCAGCAGGCCCTTGTGGAAACCGAAGGTGTCGGCCAGGAAGCGGGTGCCGGCCGGCCCCGTCAGGGTGGCGACCTTGTCCTTGCCGAAGACGCGGTGCACGAAGTCGTCGGGCTGCGCCGGCCCCACGGCCAGGCGCGGGTCGCGGTGGCTGCCGCGCACGAAGACATGGGGGCCATCCTCCTCCCCCACGTCGGTGAGGTAGATGAACAGCTTGAAGCCCTTCAGCGAGTCCCAGTCGCGGTGGTAGCGCTGGGTGCCCTTGGCCACCGGCCGGTCGCCGTAGGACCACCAGCAGCCGATGTTGTCCAGCACCGGCTTGCAGCCCAGGTACAGCTCCGCCACGTCCAGCAGGGTGGGATCGTTGAACAGGGCCATGACATGGGGCGCGGCCAGGATGTCCTGCACCGCGTAATACGCCATGTTGGTCTCGTCGCTGGCCGGCTGGTCCCAGGCGAAGCGACCCAGGTGCGGGCGGTAGGGATCGGCGCAGGGCACACCCTGGAAATAGGTGCGGATTTCAGCCGCGACCTCCCCGTCCAGGGCCGGCAGGGGGACCAGGCCCTGCCAGGCCAGGTCCCGCGCCCACGACCGCGCCTGGTTGCTGGGCCGGGGCCACAGCGACTTGGCCTGGAAGAACGCGACGATGCCGGCCACCACGTCCCGCGCCCGGGGCGTCCAGACCAACGGCAGCAGGTCGTAGACCGCCAGCCGCCCGTCCGTCTGGGCCCGTTCCAGGAAGGTGCGGAAAGACGGGATGCGGGTGCGCCAGCGGTCAACCAGCCCGACATGCCCCTCGCGCATTGATCGCCCCTCCTTCACGTCGCCTGCTTCACGTCGGCTGCCACGTCACGGCTGTGGCACCGCGCGACCGTCCGCCTTGTAGACCACGCCCCCTTTCATGACAAACCGCACCTGTTCCATCAACTCCAGATGGGTCAGGGGGTCACCGGCCACGGCGATCAGGTCAGCATAGCGGCCGGGCTGCACGGTGCCGATGCGGTCGGTGGCGCCGATCAGGTCGGCGGCGTTGCGGGTGGCGAACAGCAGCGCGTCGGCCGGCGTCACCCCGGCCTCGGCCAGCAGGGCGAATTCGCGGGCGTGGTCGCCCTCGCCGATGTCGTGC
>NZ_BACU01000351.1 GCF_000333275.1 Azospirillum sp. B4
CATTTCATGCTGGTGGAGGAATTCCCGTGCTGGAAAATCTGATGCTGGGCGCCGAGGGCGGCGCCCTGCTGAAGGACGGCATCAAAAAGGCCAGGGCGGAGGTGGAGCGGCTGGAGAAGGCCTACCGCCTGGACGTGCCCCTGGACGCCAAGGTCGCCGACCTGAACGTGGGCGTGCAGCAGCGGGTGGAGATCCTGAAGGCGCTGTACCGCGGCGCCCAGGTGCTGATCCTGGACGAACCCACGGCCGTGCTGTCGCCGCCTGAGGTGAAGGACCTGTTCCGCATCCTGGACGCGCTGCGCCAACAGGGCCGCACCATCCTGATGATCACCCACAAGCTGAAGGAGATCATGGCCATCACCGACGCCGTGTCGGTGCTGCGCCAGGGGGCGGTGGTCGCGAACTTCGACACCCGGGACACCAACGAGGCGGCGCTGGCCGAGGCCATGGTGGGCCGGCGCGCCAACCCCGCCGTGCGCCGCGCCGGCCCGGGGGCGGGCGCGCCGCTGCTGACGGTCGAGGATTTGAGCGTGTTCGACGCGCACGGGGTGGAGCGGCTGAAACACGCCACCTTCCGCGTGCGGGCGGGTGAGATCGTGGGTGTGGCCGGCGTGGCCGGCAACGGCCAGTCGGAACTGCTGGAGGCGCTGTCGGGCATGACGCCCTTCCAGCGCGGCCGCTTCCACGTGAACGGCCGCGACGTGACGCCGGAATCGCCCATGGACCCGGCCCAGGCCCGGCGCCAGGGCATCGCCCACGTGCCGGAGGACCGTCTGCGCCGTGCGGTGGTGAAGCCCTTCCCCGCCTTTCAGAACGCGCTGTTGGGGTACCAGAACGATCCGGCCATGGCCGATGGCCCGCGCCTGAACTGGAAGCGGGTGGCGGCCGCCACTACCAAGCTGATGGAGGACTGGGACGTCCGTCCGCGCCAGCCCACCCTGCGCACCTCCCTCTTCTCCGGCGGCAACCAGCAGAAACTGGTCCTGGGCCGGGAGATGGAGCGAGACCCCAACGTGCTGCTGGTGGGTCAGCCCACCCGCGGCGTGGACATCGGCGCCATCGAGTTCATCCACCGCCGCCTGCTGGCCATGCGCGACGCCGGCAAGGCCATCCTGCTGGTCTCCGCCGAACTGGAGGAGATCATGGCCCTGTCCGACCGCATCCTGGTGATGTGCGACGGCGCCATCACCGGCGAGGTGGCGGCAGAGGACGCGAACGAGGGCCTGATCGGCCGCCTGATGGCCGGCATCACCGACGACATGGAAACCAGTAACCTGGAACGGGGCCCGCGCACCGACGCGGCCGGAGGGGCGGCATGAGCGCGTCAACCAACACCGACGGCCTGCCGCGCTGGGCCACGCTGGCCCTGCTGCCGGCCATCAACCTGGGCGCCGCCCTGGTCGTCTCCTCCCTGGTCATCCTGGCCATCGGGCAGGACCCGGTCACGGCGCTGGCCTTCATGGTCAAGGGGGCGGTCGGCAGCGGCACGGGCTTCAGCTACACCCTCTACTACGCCACCAGCCTGATCTTCACCGGCCTGGCGGTGGCCATCGCCAACCACACCGGCCTGTTCAACATCGGTGGTGAGGGCCAGGCCTATGTCGGCGGCCTGGGCAGCGGCCTGGTGTGCCTGGCCCTGACCGGCTGGCCCTGGTACGCGGTGCTGCCGGTGGCGGTGCTGGCGGGCGCCCTGTTCGGCGCGGTGTGGGGCCTGGTCCCCGGCTACCTGCAAGCCTATCGCGGCAGCCACATCGTCATCACCACCATCATGTTCAATTTCCTGGCCAGCGCCCTGATGGTCTACCTGCTGGGTGGGCCGCTGATCGAACACGGCCAGATGGCGCCGGAAAGCCGCGAATTCGCCGAAAGCACCTTCCTGCCGGGGGTGAAGGAGATCGCGGCCGCGCTGGGCTATCGCACCTCCACCCTGCCGCTGAACCTGTCGCTGATCGTGGCGCTGTTGTGCGCCGCCGTCGTCTGGTTCTTCATCTGGCACACCCGCTGGGGCTTCCAGATGCGCACGGTGGGCGCCAACGACGCCGCCGCCCGCTATGCCGGCATCAACGCCCGCACCACCATCGTCGTCGCCATGGCCATCTCAGGCGCGCTGGCCGGACTGGTGGGCATCAACGAGTTGCAGGGCGTGCAGCACCGCATCACCCTGAACTTCCAGGCCGGCATGGGCTTCACCGGCATCGCCGTGGCCCTGATGGGCCGGAACCACCCGCTGGGCATCATCCTGTCCGCGCTGCTGTTCGGCGCCCTGTACCAGGGCGGGGCCGAGCTGTCGTTCGAGTACAACGAGATCAGTCCCCGCCTGGTGGTGGTCATCCAGGGCGTGGTCATCCTGTTCTCCGGCGCGCTGGAGCACATGTTCCGTCCGGCGCTGGTGCGCCTGTTGAAGCCCAGGGCGCCGTCCGGCGCCGGCCAGCGCGCATAAAGACGACCCGGGGGGATAGAGATCATGGACGATACCGCCCTGTGGATCGTGTCGCTGCTGGCCAGCACGGTGCGCCTGGCCACGCCGCTGGTGCTGGCGGCATTGGCCGGCTTTTATTCGGAACGCGCCGGCGTGGTCGACATCGGCCTGGAAGGCAAGATGCTGACCGGCGCCTTCGCCGCCGCCGCCACGGCCGCCGTCACCGGATCGCCCTGGCTGGGCCTGGCCGCCGCCATCGCCGCGTCGCTGGTGCTGGCCCTGGTCCACGGCTTCGCCTGCATCACCCACCGGGGCAACCAGGTGGTGGCCGGCGTCGCCATCAACACCATCGCCGCCGGCCTGACCGCCGTGCTGTCCAACGCCTGGTTCGACCTGGGCGGCCGCACGCCCTCGCTGGACGGGGCGCAGCGCTTCCTGGGCCTGCACTTCCCCCTGGCCGACGCCGTGCACGGCGTGCCCCTGCTGGGCCGCTTCTATGGCGAGGTCATCGGCGGGCAGAACATCCTGGTCTATCTGGCGGCCCTGGCCGTGCCGGCGACATCGTGGGTGGCCTACCGCACCCGCTTCGGCCTGCGCCTGCGCGCGGTGGGGGAGAACCCGGCCGCCGTGGACACGGCCGGCATCTCCGTCACCTGGCTGCGCTATCGCGCCGTGCTGATCACCGGCGCGCTGTGCGGCGTGGCGGGCGCCTATTTGTCCACGGCCCAGGGCGCCGGCTTCCAGGAGAACATGACCGCCGGCAAGGGCTACCTGGCCCTGGCGGCGCTGATCCTGGGCAAGTGGCGGCCCTATCCCACCCTGGCCGGCTGTCTGCTGTTCGCCATGACCGACGCCCTGCAGGCGCGGTTGCAGGGCGTGGCCCTGCCCGGCATCGGCCCGGTGCCGGTGCAGATCATCGAGGTCCTGCCCTACATCCTGACCGTGCTGCTGCTGGCCGGCTTCGTCGGCAAGTCGGTCCCGCCCAAGGCGGCGGGCCAGGCCTATGTCAAAGACCGGTAAGCGACCTACATCAAGGCCCGCACCCGAAGGGGTGCACTATGACCGGGATCCGACGGCGCGGCTGTAACATCCCGCCTGTACAGCCTTCCCAGACGCTGAAAGGACGACCCATGCCCGCTCTCCGCCGCCTGGCCGCCACGCTGGTCACCGCCACCCTGTTAGGCGGCTGGGGAAGCGCCGGCGCGCAGGAGCTGAAGCCCGACCAGATCGACGTGCAGATCCTGTCCACGACAGACCTGCACATGAACGTGATGGATTACGACTATTACGCCGACAAGCCCGCCCCCGGCATCGGCCTGGTGCGGGTGGCCGGGCTGATCCGCAAGGCGCGGGCGGAGAAGCCCAACACCCTGCTGGTGGATGCGGGCGACCTGATCCAGGGCACGCCCATGGGCGACTATGTCGCCCGGGTGCAGGGCCTGGGCCCGGGCAAGTTCCAGCCCATCATCGCCGCCCTGAACGCCCTGGGCTATGACGCCGCGGTCATGGGCAACCATGAGTTCAACTTCGGCCTGGATTACGCCGTCGCGGCGGAGAAGGAGGCGAAGTACCCCGTGCTGGCCGGCAACGTGAACCGGGTGGAGGATGGCCAGCCGCTGTTCCCCGCCGGCGTCATCCTGACGCGGGAGTTCACCGATGGCGCCGGCGCCAGGCATACGGTGAAGGTGGGCGTGGTCGGCGTGCTGACGCCCCAGATCGTCCTATGGGACAAGGACAAGCTGGAGGGCAAGGTCACCACCGCCGACATCGTGGAGGTGGCGGCCAGGACCGCCCGTGAGCTGAAGGCCAAGGGCGCCGATGTGGTGGTGGCGGTGATACACAGCGGCCTGTCGGCCGCGCCCTACCAGAAGATGGCGGAGAACGCGGGCGTGGACGTGGCCGCCATTCCGGAGGTGGACGCCGTGGTCACCGGCCATGCCCATCGCGTCTTCCCCGGCACCGACTATGCCAACCTGCCCGACACCGACATCGCCAAGGGCCTGATCCACGGCAAGCCGGTGGTGATGGCTGGGTTCTACGGCGACCATCTGGGCGTGATCGACCTGATCCTCACCCCGAATGGCAAGGGCGGCTGGACCGTGGCCGGTGGCCATGCCGAGACGCGGCCCGTTCTGACCCGGGTGAACGGCAAGGCCACCCCCCTGGTGGAACCGGACGCCGAGGTGGCAGCCATCGCCAAGGACGCGCACCAGGCGACGCTGGACTATGTGCGCCAGCCGGTGGGCAAGAGCACCGGCCGCATCGAGACCTATTTCTCCTTCGTCGCCGACCAGCCGGCGCTGGACATCGTATCGGCCGCCCAGCGCGATTATGTGGCCAAGGCCCTGGCCGGCGGCCCCTACGCCGCGTTGCCCATCCTGTCGGCGGCGGCCCCGTTCAAGGCGGGCGGCAAGCCCGGCCCCGACTATTTCACCGACGTGGCGGCCGGTCAGATCAGCCTGCGCAACGTGGCGGATCTCTACCTCTATCCCAACCTGGTCACAGCGGTGAAGGTGACGGGCGCCCAGGTCCGCGACTGGTTGGAGATGGCCGCCCGCGTCTTCAACCGCATCGACCCGGCGAAGAAGGAGCCCCAGATGCTGGTGGACCGTAGCGTCCCCAGCTTCGACTTCGACGTCATCGACGGCGTCACCTGGCGCGTCGACCTGACCCAGCCCGCCCGCTTCGGCACCGACGGCAAGCTGGCCGCCGCCGACAGCCATCGCATCGTCGACCTGCGGTACGACGGCCAGCCGGTGAAGGATGGGGATGAATTCATCGTCGTCACCAACAATTACCGCGCCAACGGCGGCGGCAACTTCCCCGGCCTGGATGGCAAGAACATCGTCTATGCCGGAACGGAGACGCTGCAGGATATCCTGGCCGACTATCTGCGCGGCGTTGGCACGCTGGTGCCCAAGACCAACCACAGCTGGGGATTCGCGCCCGTCACGGCGCCGGTGACGGTGCTGTACGACACCAACGCCAAGGCGGCCCCGCTGCTGACCCAATATCCCAACCTCAGCGACGTGGGCCCGGGCGAGCCGGGGCTGGAGCTGTTCCGCGTCGACCTGTCGCCCACGGCACTGGCGGGCCAGACGCTTGGGAAATGAGGACGCTGGGGAAATGAGCATGGAAAAGAAAGTCTGGCGGGCCTATCTGGCGGGGCCGGAGGTGTTCACGCCCGATCCCGGCGCGGCGGCCGAGGCGTTGCGGGCCTTGTGCGCCCGGTACGGCATCGCCGGCGTGTTCCCGCTGGACGGGGCGGTGAAACCGGCCCCGGGCGAGGCGCCGGCCGTCCACGCCGCCCGCATCCGCGCCGCCAACCTGAACCTGATCCGCGACACGGACCTGGTGCTGGCCAACGCCAGCCCGTTCCGCGGGCCTTCCGCCGACGACGGCACCGCCTATGAGATGGGCTACGCCACGGCGCTGGGCCGGCCAGTCTTCGCCTATGCCGACGCGGGCCCCGGCGGCGCCCCGGCCACCTTGCTGGAGCGGACCCGGGCCTCCTTCCCGCTGAGCTGGGATCCGGCGATGCCCCAGGACGGAGACCAGGGCGGCGGCGTATGGCGCGACCCGGCCGGGTGGATGGTGGAAGACTTCGGCCTGGGCGCCAACCTGATGCTGGTCGACCCGGCCTTCGCCAGTTGGGGAACGCCGGGACCGCATGGGCTTTACAATGGTGCCGAGGCGGCCGTCATGGCCGCCGCCGCATGGATCGCGGCCCACAATTCCTGAACTGGAGATGAAAACAGCCGGGCCGTCGCCGGCCCGGCTGTCGTCGGTCGGTCCAATTGTCCCGCGCTGGATCAGGCGGCGTTCTGCGACACGCCCATGCGGCGGAACCGATCGCTGTCCAGCACGACCTCAAGCGCCAAGCTGAGGCGGTCGCTGGAGCGGCCGTCGACCAGGAATTCGACATGGGGCGGATGACCCGCCCGCTGGTGGATGGCGTGGACCAGCAAGCGCCGTTTCGGCAGCTTCACCTCTTCCATCCATTCACCCGGTTTGGGCGGCTCGCCCCCGCGCCTAGATAACACCATAGCTTCCCTACTCCTTAACAACCCCAGGGGCACCCGTTCACGGACGCTCCCCTCCGGGGGGCGGCTCTCGAAACCCGGGCCGTTCGCCGGACCGGCCGCCCCGGGGCCTGAACCCATGGGCTGTTGCGGTCAGCATAATCCAAATCAAATGCTAAGGGATATAGCTTAGGGGTACGTCCGCACCTTGTCACCCGCCATCTTCCCCCGAATTATTGGCCCTTGACGCCAGGGGAGAAAATAGGGCCGACCAAGGGGACACGCCCCTATCATTTCGGTAAAAAAACGACACTTGATATCCCTGGCGATCTTCCCAGTTCAACAACCGCTCAGCCAGCCGTCGCGCCACGCCGCGGCGGTCCGTTCACCGTCGGACACGTCTTCTGCGCCGTCACTATCGAAAGGGTTAGACAGAAGGGCGTGCCCCTGCCGCCGGGCGGCTAGGCCCATCGCCTGGGCGATCAGGGCCAGGCCCGCCACTTCGCCCGCCGACGCGGCCGCCGTGGAGTTATGGGCCCGCCGCATCCACAACCGGGGGCGGGAGGTGGCGGCGGTGATGGCGTCCATGGAGAGTGCCCTTCCCTGCGTCGGTGCCGGCTCAAGGACCGGCGATGGTCCAGGCATAAGCGTCGCCAGCCGCACCGTCCTTGAGATGGATCAATCAGCGGGCGATTTGTTCGCCCGCTGATCTTTTGGTCAGCCGAAGGCCTGCAAGCCCGTCTGCGCCCGGCCCAGCACCAGGGCGTGGACGTCATGGGTCCCTTCGTAGGTGTTCACCGCCTCCAGGTTCAGAACGTGGCGGATGACGGGATAGTCGTCCGACACGCCGTTGCCGCCGTGCATGTCCCGCGCCATGCGGGCGATGTCCAACGCCTTGCCACAGTTGTTGCGCTTCATCAGGCTGATCATCTCCGGTGCCGCCCGGCCCTGGTCCATCAGCCGGCCCAGCCGCAGGGCACCCTGCAAGCCGAGCGTGATTTCCGTCTGCATGTCAGCCAGCTTTTTCTGGATCAGCTGGGTCGCGGCCAGCGGCCGGCCGAAAGCGTCGCGGTTGAGCGTGTAATCGCGCGCAGCGAACCAGCAGGCCTCCGCCGCCCCCATGGCCCCCCAGGAGATGCCGTAGCGCGCCTTGTTCAGGCAACCGAACGGGCCCTTCAGCCCCACCACGCCGGGCAGCAGCGCGGTTTCCGGCACCAGCACCCCGTCCATCACGATCTCGCCGGTGACGGAGGCGCGCAACGAGAACTTGCCCTCGATCTTGGGTGCCGACAGGCCCTTCATGCCCTTTTCCAGGACGAAGCCGCGGATTTGCCCCTCGTCATCCTTGGCCCAGACGACGAAGACGTCAGCCACCGGCGCGTTGGTGATCCACATCTTGGTTCCGGTCAGGACGTAGCCGTCGGCCACCCGGCGCGCCCGAGTCTTCATGGCGGCAGGGTCGGAGCCCGCGTCCGGCTCCGTCAGGCCGAAGCAACCAATCAGCGTGCCGGCCGCCAGGCCGGGCAGGAAACGTTGGCGCTGCTCCTCCGTGCCGTAGGCGTGGATGGGATGCATGACCAGCGAGGACTGGACGCTCATGGCGGAGCGGTAGCCGCTGTCCACCCGCTCCACCTCGCGCGCCACCAGGCCATAGCAGACATGGTTCACCCCGGCGCAGCCATAGCCGTCGATGGTCATACCCAGCAGGCCCAGGCCCCCCATCTCCGCCATGATGGCGGGGTCGAACACCTCATGGCGAAAAGCGTCGCGCACCCGGGACGCCAGACGGTCCTGGCAGAAGGCGCGGGCGCTGTCGCGCACCTGGCGCTCGTCCGTCTCCAGCTGATCATCCAGCAACAGGGCGTCATTCCATTGGAAACCGCCCTTCCCACCGCTCGCCATGGGTCTTCCCCCGATCATCATTCCGTTTCACCCGGCTTGGGGCCGGACCGTTGATGCGCATTGCAGGCGGGAAGTCTTGGCCGGTCAAGGCCATCTTCACGACTTTGCAATATGCAATGCTGTTGTCAATGAACCTATCCCAAGGGTGCGTTGCGGTGTGCAGTGCAAACACTATGAAAAAAGGTGTAATCCGGCGGTACAGGTTAGAACCTGCTAAGGAGCCACACCATCAATATATTGAAATTTAATGTATTTTTACGTCCAACCCAATGTTGGCACGCAGCCTGCTTATAACGGGACATGAACGAAACGGGCAAAAGCCCACCCGAACCGATAGGACCCTAAGCCATGTTCCGCCGCATCGCCGCCATCGTCGCCGCTTCCACCCTGGCCTCCACCCTGCTCGCCGCCCCGGCGCTGGCCGACACCTCGGGCACCGTGAAGCTGAGCGGCACCGTCTCCCTGAACTGCTCCGTGGCCGTCACCGATGCCAGCGCCCAGCTGAACATCCTGTCCGGCTCCAGCAACGTGCAGGTCGGCACCGTGGTGGAGACCTGCAACGATGGCGCCGGCTACACCATCACCGTCGCGTCGGCCAACGGCGGCAGCTTGAAGTCCTCGGCCAACGGCGCCCAGCCGGTCGCCTACACCACGTCCTACGACGGCACCAACGGTTCGGGCCAGAGCTTCACCGTCACCCGCTCCGGCGCCCAGTTCAACAAGACCGCCAACGTCAGCGTCACCGTTCCGGCCAGCGCCCAGGCCATCGCCGGCAGCTACGCCGACACCCTGACCATCACCATCGCCGGCAAGTAAGCCCGCGACACACACCGCCATCGGTTCGGAAAAGGGCGTCCCAGGCCGGGGCGCCCTTTTTCGCGTCCGCCGCGACCCTGGCGGAACGCCAATCCTAATGCATTGATTCCGCTGATCTTCCTAACCTTTCGCATGGTGCGCAACGCAACAGGCGCCAGGGCCGCCCTTGGCATCACAGGCACCCCACCGACACCTATCCAAGTATTATCAATATATTAACCGATTCTACCCGGCGCCCGGCCGATCTTGGCATCCCGATTGCTTCTACCCTTTCCATCAAAGCAATCGGGCAACAAGCCCAGCCGAACCGATAGGAACCCCGCCATGATCCGCTTCGCCGCCATCGCCGCCGTCGCCGCCGCCACCCTGGCCGCCGCCCCCGCCTTCGCCGCCGCTGGCGCCTCGGGCTCCATCCAGTTGAACAGCACCGTCGCCCAGACCTGCACCGTTTCCGTGACCGACGCCGGCGCCCAGCTCAACATCCTCTCCGGCTCCAGCGCCGTCACCGTCGGCAGCGTGGTCGAGAACTGCAACGACGGCGCCGGCTACCAGATCAGCGTCTCCTCCGCCAACGGCGGCAACCTCAAGTCCTCCGCCACCGGCGCCCAGCCCATCAGCTACACCCCCATCTACGACGGCCAGTCCGCCGGCAGCAGCGTCAACGTCGTCCGCTCCGCCGCCGCCTTCAACAAGACCGCGACCGTCGCCGTCACCGTTCCCGCCAACGCCCAGGCCATCGCCGGTGCCTACACCGACACCCTGACCATCACCATCCAGGGCCGCTGACACCCCCAATCTTCCGGGCCAACTTTCCGGGCCAACACTCCGGTCTGGGACCCATGCCAACGGCCCCGTCCGCGCAATCGCGGGCGGGGCCGTCGCCGTTTGCGACTGCGGCATCCACCGCGGCCCAGGTAATAAAAACCCCGGCAGCCAGAAGGCGCCGGGGTCGAAGTTTCCAGAAGGGAGGAAAACGCAACCAAGTTGCACCCTTGTTATCGCGCAGAACTATGAATAATTCCTTTACCGCACCGCACACCGAACTCCCGCATACGGTGCGCCCAGGGACCTCCGCCGGGGCCTGTCCAAGTGGCAAACGATCCTGTAATATCAATGATGTCAGCCCTTGCCCGGTAACAACGACACCCCGCCGCCCGCGCCGATCGACACCGGACGGTGAGCCGGCGGCAACCAAAGAATTCGAGGTACCCCCCGCGGCCAGGGTTGGGGTGCGGGATTTTTGCATTCGGGAGGAAACGGAATGAACGGAACCGCCGGACGGTTCGTCTGGCTGATTGTGGCGCTTGTTGGCGCCGCATCGCTGGGCTACGTCGCGCTGTCACGCGGCGAGACGGTCAACGCGCTCTGGCTGGTGGTGGCGGCGCTGTGCACCTATGTCACGGCCTATCGCTTCTACAGCCTGTATATCGCCAACACCGCCCTGAAGCTGGACGGCGGCCGGGCGACACCGGCCGCCCGCCATAACGACGGCCTGGACTATGTGCCGACCGACAAGTGGGTGCTGTTCGGCCACCACTTCGCCGCCATCGCCGGCGCCGGCCCGTTGGTCGGCCCCGTGTTGGCGGCCCAGATGGGTTATCTGCCCGGCACGCTGTGGATCCTGGTGGGTGTGGTGTTCGCCGGCGCCGTGCAGGACTTCATCATCCTGTTCGCCTCCACCCGCCGCGACGGCCGGTCGCTGGGCGACATGATCAAGTCGGAAATGGGCACGGTGCCGGGTGTCATCGCCCTGTTCGGCGTGCTGCTGATCATGATCATCCTGCTGGCGGTGCTGGCCCTGATCGTGGTCAAGGCCCTGGCCGGCAGCCCCTGGGGCACCTTCACCGTCTTCGCCACCATGCCCATCGCCGTGCTGATGGGCGTCTACGGCCGCTTCATCCGTCCCGGCCGCGTGGGCGAGATGTCGGCCATCGGCCTGGTGCTGCTGCTGCTGGGCATCGTCTCCGGCCAGTGGGTGGCGGAAGATCCGGCCTGGGCCGCGGCCTTCACCTTCAAGGGCGAGACGCTGGCCTTGCTGTTGATCGGCTACGGCTTCATCGCCTCGGTCCTGCCGGTGTGGCTGCTGCTGGCGCCACGTGACTATCTGTCGACCTTCCTGAAGATCGGTACCATCATCGCCCTGGCCGTGGGCATCTTGATCGTCATGCCCGACCTGCACATGCCGGCGGTCAGCCGCTTCGTCGACGGCAGCGGCCCGGTTTTCTCCGGCCAGTTGTTCCCCTTCCTGTTCATCACCATCGCCTGCGGCTCGGTTTCGGGTTTCCACGCCCTCATCTCCTCGGGCACAACGCCCAAGATGCTGGAGAACGAGTCCCAGGCCCGCCTGATCGGCTATGGCGCCATGCTGGCCGAAAGTTTCGTCGCCATCATGGCGCTGATCTCCGCCTGCGTGCTGCACCCCGGCGTCTACTTCGCCATGAACACCCCCGCCGGCGTCATCGGCACCACGGTGGACCAGGCGGCGCAGGTTGTCAGCAACTGGGGCTTTGTCATCACGCCGGAGGAACTGGCCCAGGTGGCCAAGAACGTCGGCGAGTCGACCATCCTCAGCCGCGCCGGTGGCGCGCCCACGCTGGCCGTGGGCATGTCCACCATCCTGTCCAACTTCGTCGGCGGCCAGTCCATGACCGCCTTCTGGTACCACTTCGCCATCCTGTTCGAGGCCCTGTTCATCCTGACCACGGTCGACGCCGGCACCCGCGTCGCCCGCTTCATGATCCAGGACCTGCTGGGCACGGCCGTGCCGGCCCTGCGCCGGACCCAGAGCTGGGGCGCCAACCTGCTGGCCACCGGGCTGGCCGTCACCGGTTGGGGCTATTTCCTGTACCAGGGCGTGGTCGATCCGCTGGGTGGCATCAACACGCTGTGGCCGCTGTTCGGCATCTCCAACCAGATGCTGGCGGCCATCGCCCTGATGCTGGGCACCGTCATCCTGTTCAAGATGAAACGGGAGAAGTTCGCCTGGGTCACCATCCTGCCGACCACCTGGCTGGCCATCTGCACCCTGACCGCCGGCTGGCAGAAGCTGTTCGACGCCAACCCGGCGGTGGGCTTCCTGGCCCATGCCAAGAAATTCTCCGCCGCGTTGGCGGAAGGCAAGGTGCTGGCCCCGGCCAAGACGCCGGAAGGCATGGCCCGGTCATCACCAACGACTATGTCGACGCCACCTTGTGCGGGCCTGTCATGGCCGTGGTCGTGTCCATGCTGGTGTTCGGCATCCTG
>NZ_BACU01000350.1 GCF_000333275.1 Azospirillum sp. B4
CATGCTGAGAAACTGAGTTATAAAAAAAGACTTTGGTCGCCACGGAAAGAAGCCGGCCGGACATCGCCCGCCACCGGGAGCGATGGCTGAGACTGCGACCGGGGATCGACCCGTCTCGATTGGTGTTCATCGACGAGACGTGGACCAAGACTAACATGGCGCCGTTGCGAGGCTGGGCCCCGCGTGGGCAACGGTTACCTGGTCCGGCCCCCTTCGGCCATTGGAATACCATGACCTTCATCGCCGCCCTGCGCCAAGATCGCGTGGATGCGCCGTGGCTGATCAAGGGGCCGATCAACGGCGAGCGCTTCAGGATCTATACCGAGCAGGTCCTTGTCCGGACATTGAAGCCCAACGACATCGTCATCATGGACAATCTCGGCTCACATAAAGGCAAGGCCGTCCGGGACGCCATACGGGCGGCCGGGGCCAGGGTGATCTTCCTTCCAAAATACTCACCCGACCTGAACCCCATCGAGCAGTTCTTCGCCAAACTCAAGCATCATCTGCGTCAAGCTCAAGAGCGATCTGCCGATGGCCTCTGTGCCGCCATCGGCAAAACTCTCCAAACCGTCACTCCCGCAGAGTGTTCAAACTACCTCGCCCATGCAGGGTATGTGCGAACCTAAAATCATCACGCTCTAAGGCGTCCGTCGCCTATACTATCCGCCAAATGAACCGCGCCCATGCCATAGACTTGCTGAGGCAGTACGAGCCGGAATTTCGCCGCGCCGGCATCGGCGCGCTGTTCCTGTTCGGCTTCGTCGCGCGGGATGAGGCGCCCGACACATCCGATGTGGATGTCTTCTTTGACCTGGACCGCCCCCAGGGCTTCACCCTGTTCAGCCTGGCAGCGGAGCAGGAGTGCCTGGAGGATATCCTAGGCGCTAGGGTGGATGTCATGACCCCGCGAGGGGATTCATTCTCGGCGGCGAGAACAGATTGAGGCGGATGCCGTGCGGGCGTTTTAGTGACGCGAAATATTAGAAGTTATAGATCGGATTATTTCCCTAATAAATCGCCTTCCCCCAGAAATTCTAGGGTGTGTATTGTTGAGTATCCATATTTATTTAATAGTCTGTCGTAGAAACTCGGTTCAACATCTCTGGTAAATGCTATTTTTCCTCGTAATCTTCCTATTTCTTCCGACGTAAGTTCTCCCTTTGAGAATTTGTAAACTTCAGATTTTATTTCTTCTTTCTTTGCTCGCCCGATCGAGATTTTTCTTTCCGGTGTTATGATGAGGCCAGTTATAGATCTCTTGTATCTCCGAGAAAGAAAAGCAGTCTTGTTGTGATTGATACTCAAATTGGCATAAGGAAAGCTGGGGCATGTTTCTTTCAGAAATTCGAGCGCATTTCCCAGCTTCCCGGGCAGGACGCTAGATATAAAGATATCATCAGCATATCTTGTGTATATGAAGCCGTTCGACGTACACCATAATGCTACTGTTCCATCAAAATCAAACATCATCGCGTTGGTCAATATTGGGGATGAAGGCGCGCCAATGGTTAGTGCGTTGTTTCGACAGACTATCTTTCTGAAGAAAGATATATCGTTATCGTTTAGGTTGATCTTGTTTTCTTCAGACCACCACCGTAAAAATTTCTCAATATGGTGTCCATGAAAAGAAGGAAAGAAATTCTGAAAATCCACATGGAGTGTGAAGTTCGATCCGGCGTGGCGGATAGCATTCTCTTTGATGCTTGCGCCTCGATGATACGCAGTTGCGCTGCTATGAACTGGAAGTTTTCTAATAATATTGCTATTTAGCCATCGTTGTATCGCTTTAATTTCTCTGCTCGGGTGTTCAATGGTTCGTACTCCAAATGGCTTTTTGGGAATCGTGTAAACCTTGTATCGATTAGACGCAGTTGCGGCATATCGGTCTAATTGTCTTTCAGAAAGACCTGAGTGATCTTTAAGCTTCTCAAGCAGCACGGCGCGAGTCCTCCAAGATGCTTAGAAACTCTGAAGGCGATGAGCTATAAATACTGCTTAATTCGAGAAATATGGCTTTCTCGTGCGAAAGAAAGCCTTCAACCGTATTCGTAAGAGGCTCTCTCAGAGTGTTTACATAGTAATGGCCGTAATCTCCCCGTTGCATTAAATATCCGGATCCGATGAGGATTGATGTTAGCTTTATTACATCATTCCTAGAAAAGTGTGTGCTAAATATAGAAGACATCATGAACATAATGTCGCTTATGGTTGCTATGCCAAGAAGGTGAAAGCATTTGTATATAAGACAGAACTTCTCGTAGTTCGCCATTGCTTTAAACGTAGTAAAGGATAGTTGCTTTCTATATTTGCTAAATTCAAATTTTTTTATCTTTTTAACAATGTCAGAAAACTGTGGCTGACTATAATCTATTTGCATTGCCGCATGAAATTTCGAGGCTGAGCTAATTTTTCGGGCAGGGCCCATGGAAATAAAGCTATCGCTTCCTTGAAATTTAGAATCCATAACCAGAATAGTTTTTAATGAAATCGCTTTTATGGCAGCAAAATATCCTACTTCGGCGTATGATCCGGGCGCTTCTGGGAATAATACTACTGCGTGAGAAAGATCGCCGACGAGCCTTTCGAAGTCCGCAATATCAAATTGCTCATCAACGGAACTTGAGAAATAGTTCTTCATTGCAAATTCTGGGAAGAACACATTAAATTCAGGATGGTGCGATTTGCAATATTCAGCAAATTGCATTCTCATGTCAGTGGTCTTATTCCCGCCACAGACAAAAATAATATTTCCTTCGCGGCGGACATTGTAACCGGCGCGAATCAGATGGACCACCCGCTGACGAAGCTGCTTGTTGTTAGAACTAAGTAACGGGTGGTCCAACCTTGTCCTCTTACCCTAAGCGGCCGACTTCGGAATCCGCGGTCGGCGCCGAGCGAAAGCCGGTGCCGACCGCGGATTCCGAAGTCGGCGCCCAATCTTCGCAATTACATTCAGCCTGGTTTACACCCGGCATAGAGTGAGGCCCCCTTTTACACTAAGGGAGTGCACCCAACTAAGAGGTGGCAAATTTTGCGTATATCGACGGCGGTATGCAAGCCATATTTGCATATGCCTCTTATCTCTCCTTAAGGGTACCGCACCTCTAGTGCTCCTGGCTGAGCTGGGCTTTTTCGCAGGTGACCCAACGCACCCCCGCCCTTTGATCTTCCGCATTCTCACCACCCCTCGTTTGCCGTAAAACCGCAGGCCTTGAGCGTTCATCAGCCAGGCCCCTTGATCCCATGCCCGATTCCGCGTCCATCCCCTTGGCCCTCATCGCCGCCGTGTCGACCAACAACGTCATTGGCGTGGAGAACCGCCTGCCGTGGCGGTTGAAGGGCGACCTGAAGTATTTCAAGGAGATGACCCTGGGCAAGCCGGTGGTCATGGGCCGGCGGACGTGGGAGAGCATCGGGGCCAAGCCGCTGCCGGGCCGCACCAACATCGTCGTGACGCACAAGAAGGACTACCGCGCCCACGGCGGCGTGGTGTGCCACAGCCTGGACGCCGCCATCGAGCAGGCCCGCCTGGTGGCCGCCGCCGATGGCGCGGCGGAGGTCATGGTCATCGGCGGGGAGCTGCTGTTCGCCACCGCGCTGAAGACCGCGCACCGCCTATACCTGACAGAGGTTCATGCCAGCCCGGAGGGCGACGCCTTCTTCCCCACCTTCGACCGGGCGGAATGGCGCGAGGTGTCGCGGCGCGACGTGCCGGCCCTGGAGGTGGAGACTGACCCGGCTCCGGCGCACAGCTTCGTGGTGCTGGAGCGGGCATGATCCTCACCCCCATCGAGCTGGGCGACCTGCCGCCCATCCTGGCCGACCTGCGCCGCCGCCTGGTGCCCGGCACGCCAGCAGCCCTGGTGTTCGAGCGCATCGCCGCCACCCTGGACCTGGTGCCGCTGGGCGTGGACACGCCCCAGCACCGGGCCGACGGCATCGCCCTGGCCCACCGCTTCGGCATAGCGACCATCGATGAGCTGCCGATGCAGGCCTACAGCTGGGACGGGCACGCCATCCGTACCCAAAGCGAATCCTATGTGCTGATCCATGAGATCGGCCATTGGCTGGTGGCGCCGCCGGAGCGCCGGGGGCTGGTCGATTTCGGCCTGGGCGCCGGGCCGGAGACGGGCCGCGTCGATGAGGCCAACGCCGTCCTCTGCGTCGACCAGGAAACCCAGATCGAGGAGGAGGCCCTGTCCTCCCTCATGGGTATCCTGTGGGAGGTGGAACTGGGCCAGCCCGCCATCGCGGCCTTCCTGGAGCAGAACTGGCTGGAGGGGTGGGACCGCGCCGCCTGCATCGACAATCTGGCCGACAACCTGGCCATTCTGCGCCGGCGTGGTTTGATTGATGCGAATTACCGCCCGATCGCGCCAGAACATTTCGAAGTAAAGGCGCCGGTCGCAAGCTTGTAATATTGTGCGTTGCGGCAAAAGCAATAGCGCTTTCCGCCCGGCGCACCGTCCGGATGGCTCTATACTGACGGGGGATTGTAAGTCCCCGGCCCATCGGTCACTGTTTTGCTTAACGAACAGACCGAGAGGGTTGCCCCATGTCGATCGCGCACGCGTCGTCCGCCCCTGTCCCATCCCCCGATACCACCGCCACCGATGGCCCCGCCATCCTGTCGCTCATCGGCAACACGCCGCTGGTCCGTGTCACCAAGATCGACACCGGCCCGTGTGAGCTGTACCTGAAGCTGGAGAACCAGAATCCCGGTGGTTCCATCAAGGACCGCATCGGCCTGGCCATGGTGGAGGGCGCGGAGAAGTCCGGCCGCCTGAAGCCCGGCGGCACGGTGGTGGAGGCCACGGCCGGCAACACCGGCTTAGGTCTGGCCCTGGTCTGCGCCGCCAAGGGCTATCGCCTGGTGCTGGTCATCCCCGACAAGATGGCGGCGGAGAAGATCAACCACCTGCGGGCCCTGGGCGCCGACATCCACGTGACGCGCAGCGACGTGGGCAAGGGCCATCCCGATTATTACCAAGACATCGCGGAGCGGCTGGCGGCCGAGATTCCGGGCGCGGTCTACATGAACCAGTTCGCCAACCCCGACAACCCGGCGGCGCATGAGCGCTGGACGGGGCCGGAGCTGCTGCGCCAGATGGACGGCCGCCTGGACGCCGTGGTGGTGGGCGTGGGCTCCGGCGGCACGCTGACCGGCCTGGGCCGCTATTTCCGCGAGGCCAGCCCGCGCACCCGCATGGTGCTGGCCGATCCCCAGGGCTCCATCCTGCGCGACCTGGTGAAGACCGGCCGCCATGACGAGCCCGGCAGCTGGGTGGTGGAGGGCATCGGCGAGGACTTCGTGCCGCCCAACTGCGACCTGCAGTATGTCGAGGACGCCTACACCATCCCCGACGGTGAAAGCCTGAACGCGGCGCGGGAGCTGCTGCGCAAAGAGGGCATCCTGGGCGGTTCCTCCAGCGGCACGCTGTTCGCCGCCGCCCTGCGCTATTGCCGGGCGCAGACGATGCCGAAGCGCGTGGTCACCCTGGTCTGCGACACCGGCAACAAGTACCTGTCCAAGATGTTCAACGACGGCTGGATGGCTGACCAGGGCTTCCTGCCCAGCGAGCGCGCTGGCGACCTGCGCGACCTCATGACCCGCCGGGTGGACAAGGGCCAGGTGGTGACGGTGGCCCCCGACGACACCCTGCTGACCGCCTACAAGCGCATGCGCATCTCCGACGTGTCGCAATTGCCGGTGATGCAGGGCGGGCGGGTGGTGGGCCTGCTGGACGAGTCCGACCTGCTGCTGCATGTGGAACCCGATCCCACGCGTTTCCGCGGGCCCGTCAGCGGCGCCATGACGGCGCGGCTGGAAACCGTGCCGGTCACGGCCCCCATCAGCGTGCTGGACGGCATCTTCAGCCGCAACATGGTTGCCCTGGTCACGGAGGGCGACGCCTTCTTGGGCTTGCTGACCCGCGTCGACCTGCTGAACCACCTGCGCCGGCAGCTGGGCTGACGCCCGCCGCTTTCCGCGCCGCTTCATCTTCCCAAGGAACACTCATGGCCGACCGCAGCCACAACCGTCCGCTCTCCAATCAACGGGCGTTCGCCACCCGCACCGTGCACGCGGGGCAGGAACCGGACCCCAGCACGGGCGCCATCACCGTGCCCATCTACGCCACCTCCACCTATGTGCAGGAAAGCCCGGGCGTCCATAGGGGCTATGAGTACAGCCGCAGCCAGAACCCGACCCGCATGGCCTACGAGCGGTGCGTGCGAACCTGGAGGGGGGCGTGCGGGGCTACGCCTTCGCCTCCGGCCTGCGGCGGAGGCGACCGTGCTGGAACTGCTGGACGCCGGCAGCCACGTCATCGCCATGGACGACCTGTACGGCGGCAGCTACCGCCTGTTCGAACGGGTGCGCAAGCGCACCATGGGCCTGTCGGCCAGCTTCGTCGACATGACCGACCCGGCCAGGCTGGAAGCGGCGCTGACGCCGAAGACCCGCCTGCTGTGGGTGGAGACGCCGACCAACCCGCTGCTGAAGCTGGTGGACCTGGAGGTGGTGGCCGCCTTCGCCCGGCGGCACGGCCTGATCTCCGTCTGCGACAACACCTTCGCCACCCCGTATGCCCAGCGACCGCTGGAGCTGGGTTTCGACGTCGTCGTGCATTCCGCCACCAAGTACCTGAATGGCCATTGCGACATGGTGGGCGGCGTGGCCGTGGCCCGGGAAGAGGGGGAGGTGGCGGACCGCCTGGGCTTCCTGCAGAACGCCGTGGGGGCGGTGGCCGGCCCTTTCGACAGCTTCCTGGCCCTGCGCGGCCTGAAGACCCTGGCCCTGCGGATGGAACGGCACAGCGCCAACGCCGCCGCCATCGCCGAATGGCTGGAGCGGCACCCCGCCGTGGCGGGGGTGCGTTATCCCGGCCTGGCCAGCCACCCGCAGCACGCCCTGGCTAAGCACCAGATGCGGGGCGGCGGCGGCATGGTTTCCGTCAGCCTGAAGGGCGGGCTGCCGGCCGCCAAGCGCCTGCTGGAACGGACGGAGCTGTTCTCCCTGGCCGAAAGCCTGGGCGGGGTGGAAAGCCTGATCGAGCACCCGGCCATCATGACCCACGCCAGCATCCCGGCCGAGCTGCGGGCGGCGGCCGGCATCGACGATGGGCTGGTGCGCCTGTCCGTGGGCATCGAGGACGTGGACGACCTGATCGCCGACCTGGAGGCCGGCCTCAGCACCACCCTGACCTAATCTTGTGGCCTAGCCTGGGGGCTAGGCCTGTCAGTTGTAACAGCCTAACCTTTTGCCACATGGCCTTTGCCGCGAAAACGCG
>NZ_BACU01000349.1 GCF_000333275.1 Azospirillum sp. B4
TACCCCGNTGAGGGTATTAGGCGGCCATGCGAAGAGCAGGCGCCGAATTATCGTTGGCACCTATGAAACGGCCCGATGACGGCGGAACCATGCCGAGCGAAAACCATGCCTTTACCACGCACGTCGATCCTGATTCGCCCCCATGATGGTGGAGGCGCCGGGTACCGCCCCCGGGTCCGCAACGCTTATTCCGCAAGGCGTTTATCGCCATAGTCGGGCAAGCCCGACATCCCTAATATAGGGACGCGGGGGCGAAAGTGAAAGCCCTTAGGGGAATGGCAGGGTCGCGACCTTTCCGGGGGGGAGGGGAACGCCGCCGATCACGGGGGAGATCAACATGCGGCGCATCGCGTGGGCGGCGGCTTGGGGACTGTTCATCATTCTGGCCTATTTCATCCTGGCCTTCGCCACCCACCGCTGGCTGCCCCTGCCGCAGCCGGGCAATGTCGGCTTCACCCTGGTGTTCGTGGCCTTCTCCGTGCTGCATGCCGGGCTGATGCTGGGTGGGCGGCGGCTGGCCCTGTTCTTCGGCCTGTCGGTCGTCATCTCCTATGCATTGGAGGAGGTGGGCGTGCGCACCGGCCTGGTCTATGGCCGGTATCACTACGGCGACCTGCTGGGTTCCAAGCTGGGCCACGTGCCGGTGCTGATCCCTTTGGCCTGGTTCATGATGATCTATCCGGCCTGGGTGGTGGCGCTGGCCCTGCTGCGCGGCCTGGACCTGCGCCGGCCGGCCGGTGTGGCGGTGTTGGCGCTGGTCGCGGCGCTGGCCATGACCGGCTGGGACATGGTGATGGACCCGCCCATGGCGGCGGCCGGCAACTGGGTGTGGGAGGATGGCGGGCCTTATTTCGGGGTGCCGCTGCAGAACTACGCCGGCTGGATCCTGACCACCTTCCTGGTCTATCTGGCCTATCACGCCGCCACTGGCGACCGGGGCGATGTCTACCGCTTCGGCCGCGCCTTCGCCGCCCTGCCGGTGGTCGTCTACACCCTGTTCTCGCTGGAATACCTGGTGCCGGGCCGATTCCCGGCCCTGGCCGCCGTGGCGGTGTACTCGATGTTGATGCCGGGCGTGCTGGCGTTGGTGCGGCTGGCCAGCCCCGCACGCTCCATCTCTTGAGATATGGGGTTCCGGATGCCGGGGCGCTACATTATGTAGTGATACCGTTTCAGCGTCGGGCCGACCGGCGATCGCATGTGAGGGCCCGCCATGGCGCATCCGGAATACCAGTACCTGTCGCTGCTGCGTCGCTTGATCGACCAGGGTGCGGCACGGGTGGATCGTACCGGTGTGGGCACCAAGGCGCTGTTCGGGGAGCAGATGCGCTTCGACCTCGCGGCCGGCTTTCCCTTGCTGACGACCAAGAAGATTTTCCACCGCCAGGCCATCCACGAGATGCTGTGGTTCCTGTCGGGGGACACCAGCATCCGCCCGCTGCTGGCCAACAAGGTGCGCATCTGGACGGACTGGCCGCTGGCCAACTATCGCAGGAAGACGGGCGAGGCCATCAGCCAGGAGGAGTTCGAGGCGCGGGTGCTGAGCGACGATGCCTTCGCCGCCCAGTGGGGCGACCTGGGCCCCGTCTATGGCAAGCAGTGGCGGCGCTGGCAGGGGCCGGACGGCCGCGTCATTGACCAGATCCAGGAACTGGTGGACGGCATCCGCACCAACCCCACCAGCCGGCGCCTGTTGTTCACCGGCTGGAACGTGGCCGACCTGCCCGCCATGGCCCTGCCACCCTGCCACATGACCTATCAGTTCTTCGTGGCGGACGGGAAGCTGTCCGGCCTGATCTTCCAGCGCAGTGCCGACACGCTGCTGGGCCTTCCCTGGAACCTGTGCGAAGGCGCCCTGCTGATCCACATGCTGGCGCAGCAGTGCGATTTGGGCGTGGGCGACCTGGTGTGGCAGGGCGGCGACGTCCACCTCTACATGAACCACATCCCCCAGGCGGAAGAGCAGCTGACGCGGGAGCCGCGCCCCTTCCCGCAGCTGCTGATCAAGCGCAAGGCCGACAGCCTGTTCGATTACCGCTTCGAGGATTTCGAGATCACCGGCTACGACCCCCACGCCCACATCAAGGCCGATGTGGCGGTGTGACAGGGCGGTGTGACAGGGCGGCGGGAGGACCGGCCGAGCGGGCTCAGTGCCGGCTTGACGCCGCGCGCTGCGGCGCCAGCACCAGGCAGGCGGCCATGAAGGCCAGCAGCAGGGCGGAGGCGGTATAGCGGCTGAGGTCCAGCCCACCCGCGTCCACCGGCTTGTCCAGGAAATCGCCCACCACGGCGCCCAGGGGCCGGGTCAGGATGAAGGCCGCCCAGAACAGGGCGGTGCGCGACAGCGACGTCCAGGCATAGGCGGCCGCCAGCAGCGCCAGCAGGCCGGTGAACACCAGGATGCCGCCGCCATATCCCAGCCCCTCGCTGGTGGCCGCCCAATCGCCCAGGGCGGTGCCCAGCGTCTGGGAAAACAGGATGGTGGTCCAGTAGAAGGCCTCCGCCCGGGCGCCGGTGACGCTGGCGACGGAAACCCTGCCCAGCGCCAGCCGCCAGCCGGCGAGGCTGAACGCCAGCAGGCCCGTCAGCAGCGCCGTGCCGCCGGCATAGCCGATGCCCAGCGACCGGTCGGCGAAATCGGCCAGGGTGGTGCCCACCGTCGTCGTGGCCAGGATGGTCAGCCAATACAGCGCGGGATGGAAACGGCGGGTGCTGATCTGCGTCGCCACGGCGGCGGCGAACGCGACGGCGAAGACGGCGGTGCCGGCCAGATAGCCCAGGCCCATGGATAGGGTGACGGCATCGCCGCCCGTCTCGCCCAGGGTGGTGGCGGCGATCTTGATGACCCAGAACATCAGGGTCACTTGCGGCACCTTGGCGCTGTCGTCCGTCTTGGGCGCGCCGATCTGGGACAGGATGGGCATGGGGCGGGCTCGGCGGCGGTTATCGTCGCACGCATGCAGCCTGAGCCCGGCGACCGGGACAAGGCTGGGGCAGGGGGTGCGGCATTTTGGTCCGCCGCGCGGCCGGAAATTTGCCCAGCCAGGCGGGTGGATCCTGCCGGCCCGTCCTCATTTACCCATCCGACCTTGGGGCCACCGGAGTGGCCCCTCCGCACCCCAACCCACCCCTGATAGCATGGCGTCCGCTGAGCCAACGATGCGGGGACGGATCATGCGTGCGAGGGTGGGGATGGCGGCGCTGCTGCTGCTGGGGATGCCCATGGCGGGTCTGGCCGACCCGGGCAAGGCGGTGGTCGCCGCCAACCGGGCGGCCCCGGCATCCGGCATCACCGACCCCCAGGCGGCCCAGGTGGCGGCCCAGGTGGCGGCCCAGGTGGACGCCTTCCTGCAGGACCAGATGCGGGCCCTGGGCATTCCGGGAATGCAGGTCGCCGTCGTCCAGCACGGCCGCCTGGTGCTGTCGCGCAGCTATGGCGTCGCCAACCTGCAGACGCCGGTGCCGGTGACCAAGGAGACCATCTTCGCCCTCAACTCCATCACCAAGGCCTTCACCGGTGTCGCCGCGATGCGCCAGGTGCAGGCGGGGCGCCTGGATCTGGACGCGCCCGTGGGCCAGTACCTGGACGGCCTGCCCGCCGCCTGGCGCCCAATCACCATCCGCCAGTTGCTGACCCACATGTCCGGCCTGCCCGACATCAACCGCGCGCCGGGGGACCGGGACGAGCGGGTGGGGGGTGAGGCCATCTGGGCCTGGGTGCAGGCGCAGCCCATGAAGTTCACCCCCGGGGAACGCTTCGACTACTGCCAGACCAACTACACTCTGGTGCAGCGGGTGGTGGACACGCTGACGGGCCAGCCGCCCGACACGCCCATCATCGGCTGGGAGATCGAGGCGGCGGGCATGACCCACACCGGCTATGGCGACAGCAGCACGGTCACGCCGGGCAAGGCCGCCGGCTACCGTAACAGCTATGCGACGGGAGTTGACGGCACGCCCGTCGCCACCCCCCACCCGGTCTATGAACTGTTCCGCCCCATGCACCGCGCCTCCTCCGGCTTGGACAGCACGGCGGAGGACATGGCGCGGTGGATGATCGCCGTCTCCCAAGGCCAGTTGCTGGATGCCGACAGCCTGCGCTTGCTGTGGACACCGGCCAGCTTCAACGACGGCCGCAAGGGCCAGTGGGGCCTGGGCTGGGAGGTGCTGGACCGGGGCGGCCACCGCGCGGTGGGCATGACCGGCGGCGGCCGCTCCGCCTTCTTCCTCTATCCCGAGGATGACGTGGGTGTGGTCATCCTGACCAACCTTTCCGGCGCCTGCCCGGAGGACATGATCGACCAAGTGGCCGCCTTCTACGGCGCCAAGCTGACGGGCGTGGCGGCGCTGCGGGTGGAGGTCCAGCGCCGGGGGTACGACCAGACCCCCGCCGTCTATGCCGAGCTGAAGGCCAAGGACCCGGCCTTGCGGCTGGAGGAGGCGGAACTGAACGACTGGGGGTATCGCCTGCTCAGCAACGCCCAGCCGCGCAACGCCCTGGCCGTCCTGAAGCTGGCCGCCGACCTCTACCCCGACAGCGGCAACGCCCAGGACAGCCTGGCCGAGGCGCTGGCGGCCTCCGGTGACAAGTCAGCCGCCATCGCCGCCTATCAGCGCGCCCTGGAGCTGGACCCGAAGAACCAGAACGCGGAGCGGCGGCTGTTGGCGCTGAAGGCGGGCGGGTGATGGGCGTGGGCAGGGCAGGCGGGCGGACTTACCTTTAGAGCGGGATGAAATAAGGCTGATTCAGGATTGGATTCCCAACGAGCTTGGAATGTGATTCAAGGTTACCGGTTTGATTTATATGGGGCCGGGAACGATGGGTCGTCCGTACTCGATGGATCTTCGTCAGCGCGTTGTTGACGCGGTTAAGCTTGATGGCCTGTCACGCCATCAGGCCGCGAAGCGGTTTGGCGTTGCGGTGAGCACGGCGATCAAATGGCTGGAGCGCGAGGCGGTAACCGGCAGCGTGGCTCCTGGTCAGATGGGAGGGCATAAGCCGAAGGCGATCTCCGGGGAGCACCGGGACTGGCTGCTGACGCGCTGTGCCAGCGGCCCGTTCACCTTACGTGGTCTTGTCCGTGAGCTGGCGGACCGGAATTTGAAGGTGGACTACCGCTCGGTCTGGGAGTTCGTGCATGCTGAGAAACTGAGTTATAAAAAAAGACTTTGGTCGCCACGGAAAGAAGCCGGCCGGACATCGCCCGCCACCGGGAGCGATGGCTGAGACTGCGACCGGGGATCGACCCGTCTCGATTGGTGTTCATCGACGAGACGTGGACCAAGACTAACATGGCGCCGTTGCGAGGCTGGGCCCCGCGTGGGCAACGGTTACCTGGTCCGGCCCCCTTCGGCCATTGGAATACCATGACCTTCATCGCCGCCCTGCGCCAAGATCGCGTGGATGCGCCGTGGCTGATCAAGGGGCCGATCAACGGCGAGCGCTTCAGGATCTATACCGAGCAGGTCCTTGTCCGGACATTGAAGCCCAACGACATCGTCATCATGGACAATCTCGGCTCACATAAAGGCAAGGCCGTCCGGGACGCCATACGGGCGGCCGGGGCCAGGGTGATCTTCCTTCCAAAATACTCACCCGACCTGAACCCCATCGAGCAGTTCTTCGCCAAACTCAAGCATCATCTGCGTCAAGCTCAAGAGCGATCTGCCGATGGCCTCTGTGCCGCCATCGGCAAAACTCTCCAAACCG
>NZ_BACU01000348.1 GCF_000333275.1 Azospirillum sp. B4
CTGACAGGGCGGATATGCCCTGCACCATTTCGTCAGCCATTCGCCCAGCTTGCTGTTCGCCAAGGATTCCAGCAGGTCGTCGATGGCGCCCTTCAGGGCGTGGATGGAGGCGGCACCCTCACCACCCAGTCGCTTGGCCATGCCGCCCACGCGGCTGTCCAGCAATGCCAGCGCCTCCGCCACGGCTTGGGTGCGATGGCCTTGCTCATCCAGGTCGCGAAGGTGCTTGACCTCATCCGGTTCCAGGATTTGCAGGGCGCGATTGTAGTCCGCGAGGCCAGCGGCGCCCCCGGCCACGGCGGTGGTCAATTCCTTAGCGCGTGTCGCGGCATCGCCGCCGAAGGCGGCGGCCACATCCTGGCTGATGCCGGCGATCTGCCGCTGCACCCCGAAGTCAGTGACGCGCCGGTCGCCCAGGGCCGCGCGCAGCGCCGCGTTGGCGTCCTGCCGGTCGACACCCCGCTGGTCGGCGATGTCGAACCCGGCCTGGCGCAGCTGCGCCGCCGTGGCATTCGCACCTGGATTGATGACCTTCAAGTCGGCGGCGAAACGCCGCGTCTCCGCCCCGGCGCTGATCAGGCGACTACCCAGCGCCGCCACGACGGCCGTCAGGGCAACGATGCCGGCGGTCGCCGCCAGGGCCTGCGGCGGGATCGCCCGAAGCAACCCGGGCAGCGCCGGCGCCGTCTGAAATCCCTGGGTGACCAGGGTTTGGCTCAGACTGCCGCCGGCCGCCAGGGTCTGAATGGTATTGACCGCGCCGGATACGGCGATCTGTCGGTCCACCGCCGACAGCCCGGCCGCCTTCTTCTGTGTGTCGGTGACGGCTTGGATATCGTTGGCCACCTTGCGGTGGGCATCCCCCACCTTGCGCAGGTCCTGAACCTGGCGGGCGAAGGTATCCTTCGTCTTCTGGCGGGCGGCGTCCGCCTCCTTCTCTGTGATGATGCCGCCGGCCACGGCCGTCTTGATCTCCGCCAGCTGCTGGCGGTAGGCCTGCTGCGCCGAGAACAGCGGAACGTACTTCGCCCGCAGGCCGTCCAGTGTGGCGCCATAGGCGGCGATGTCGGCCGCCCGCGCCCGGGTGGCGGCACCATTGTCGTTGACGACGCCCGTCAACGTCTCGATCTGCTGCCGCAGCGCCTGGGTTTCGCGACCCGTCGTGCCCATGGCGGCGTCGAACTGCCCCAGCGCGGCGGCGGCCTTGTCGCGGAAATCCAGGACCTTGGCCTTCATACGGTCGACAGCGGCCACGCCCTCGCTCTCATCCGCGCTGATGCGCAGGCGCATCGTGTTGGCGTCGGCCATGATCCCACCTCAGACGGGAGAGCCGGCCCGCGCTATGACGCGCCGGCCGGCTTATAGTTGCGATGGCCCCGCAGGGCGTCGAACAGGCGCCGTCCCACCTCCGCCTTGTCGGCGGGGGCCGGCTGGTCCAACAGCGCCTTGTCTTGTTCCTCGGGATTGACCTTCTTGCCCTTGGGCTTGCCCCAGGGGTTGGTCTTCACCATGAAGTCGGCCTTGGCTTTTAGGGCGGCCTCGATACGAAAGATGCTGGCGGCCAGGGCTTCGCTGTCGCTCCACCCCAGCCAGCCGGTTGCATATCCGTACAGCTCCTCAGCGTACTGCGCCGGCGACAGCCGCCGAGGTGCTAGGCGTTTCCCCCGGTCTGACCCTGGGCGGATTCCTGCTCCGCCTTGATGTCATCGAGGCTGCGCCCGCCGTTGAACAGGCGGAAGACGTAGTCGGACAGGGGAATGGTGATCTTGTCCAGGCCGGTGCGCAGGACCATGCCCGCCAGGTCCTTCGCCTGGGTATCGGTGTAGCCCAGGCCGTGACGCAGCGTGGTGATGATGTCCGGCACCTGGTTGTTCAGGATGTACAGGGTCAGCTCGGTATAGTTCTTGTACTTCGACGACAGGACGTTGAAGGCGCCCAGGCTGGGTTTCAAGACGAGGTCCTGGCCATCCAGGGTGATGGACACCTCGCCGCGGTTCAGGTCGCTCATAGCCGACCGACTCCTTATATCTCTGTGTGGGGCGAAAACGGGGACGGCGCCGCCGGTCAGCTGCCGGCGGTCGCGGCACCCTCGACGATGTCGCTGTTGATCTCGATGGACGACGCGGCCCGCACCACATCTTCGCCGCCGCCCAGGTTCGTGGTGTAGGACATCACCATCCCATAGAAATACATGCGGGTGGGCTTCCCGCCGGCGCCCCCCGGATTGTCATCCAGCACCAGCTTGAAGGGATAACTGCCCGTGGGATCGTCCCGCGCGTCAATGATCTTTGCTTGACCATCATCCGCCGGGACACGGTTGAAGGTCAGCTGCAGGTTACCCTCGTCATAACTGCCCTTCCGCTTCCTGGTACGCCGATTGGCGACGGAGTTGACCTTGACGGTCGTCCAGGTTTTCCCGAACTCGTTATAGTTCGAGACCTCCGCCAGTTCGGTCCAACCGCTTGCGGTTTGGCCGTCAAATTCGGCCAGGGTATCGTAATCCCAGGCCTTGTCGCCGATATACATGCGGGCGCCGCTGGTGGCGACGATGCCGTCTTCGATGGGCATGGTGTCTCCTTAAGGTTGGGTCAGCCTTCCGGCTGGCCATGGGGGGTGCGATAGGTGACGGCGACGATGGTCTGCAGCGTGCCGACCACCTGGTCACCGTCGGGCTGGAAGCGGCGGGATTTCGATTTCAGGCCGCTCTTGATCACCAGGCCGCCCAACTTGCGATCAGCCGCGAACAACCGTTCGAAATCAGCGCCCAGCAGTTCCAAGGGGTCTTCCAAGGCGCCATCGGGGCCCGCCTGCTCGAACACCACGGCGAACGTCACCGTGCGGTCCAGTGCCCCGACCACCGTGGCGACGGCAGGATCCTCATCCACCGTGTAGATCAGGGCGTAGGGCGGCGACATCATGGCGGCCGGGTCCACCGGCAACGGTCGCGCGCGGGACTTGTAGACATTGGCCGGGTCGACCAGCTGTCCTGCCAGCTCGGCCAGATAGTCGCGAACGCGGGTGTTCCGCGGCATGTCACCCATGGGCATCAGGCGCGCTCCAAGGTGTAGGTGGTTTGGCCTTCCACCGCTTCCGGCGCTTCGGCGATGGTCCACGACCGGCCCCGCACCGTGACCGCCCGGCCGACGGCCAGGCGCACGACGCTGTCGCGCAGCATCAGGGTGGTGCGGGTAGCCATGGCCTCACCGCCGTCCTGGAGCTGGACGATCTGGGGCCCGTTCTCGAACAGCCCCAAGGTGCCGGCCGGGATGCCAGGCCCGGTGACAGGCTCGCCCAGCACCTGCTCCGCCACGCGGTTGGCGATGTCGAAGTTGAAGGGCATCAGGTGGCGGCGGGTTCTAATTGAGCCGGGTCGCCATTTTGCCGCCAGCAGAAGACGGCCGCCTGGCTGCCGGCGTCACCCTCCAGGACGGTCCAGACCGCCCCGGGCTCACGCTGCATGGCGCGCGAACCGTCGTCGAACGCCTTAATCTGATAGGGGAAAGCGCCCATGATTCCGTCTCCAGAAACGCGACGGGCGGCCCATCCGGTGAGGGATGGCCGCCCGTCGCGTGTCGCTGTGTGGTTTGTCGTCAGGCGGCGAACGCCAGGCGGCGTAAGGCCCGGGGACGGATACACATGGTCAGCGGGTTGGACTGGGCCTCCACCACCGCCAGGCGTTCCGTCTGCCGTGACGGCGGCATGAAGGCGTAGAGCGGCAGACCCTTCATGTTGGTCATACCCATGATGTCCGGCGGCCCGAACAGCATCTGGAACAGGCCGGGACAGTCCACGGGGAACAGGCGGGCCTCATCCGTGCCGATGCCGACATCACCATCCTTGGTTCCGCGGTAGTTGACGAACTGGATGCCGCCGTAGGTGAAGGAACTGAACGCCTTGTTGGTGCCGAACACCGACAGGCCGCTGCCGGTCAACAGGGCCTTGCGCCAGGACACCACCTCTTTGTTGCCCCAGGCACGGTCGTAATAATTGTCACCGCAGAGCGCGAGCGCCGTGATGTTGGTGGTAGGCAGGCCTTCCAATTCCACCAGCATGTCACGCTGCAATTGGCGGCAGAAGTCCTCGAACTTGGTTTCGTCTGGGTCGATGGTATTGAGATCAAACTCGCCATCCGCCATCGGCGAGATGCCGAAGTAGTTGTACCAGTTGTAGATTTCGCTGGCATCCTTATCAACGACGATGCCCTTGATACCGCCCAGACGCTGGTACTCCATCGTCAGTTCGAAGCGGGCCCGCAGGCCGAAGGGCCCTTCCAACTGTTCCGTCAGGACGTCCTGCGCCACCTTCAACTGGGGCTGGCCGGACGATGCAGCGTAGTTCAAGGCGTTCTGCACCTCATCGGCGTTCACCTCGGCCTCCAAAGCCAGATGCGAACAGTCCACCTTCTTATTCAGATTCTGCTTGGGCTTGTCGATCTGGCCCGGCGCGGAACCGCGCGGACTGGTACTGATGATCTCCAGGCGGCCGTTCTTCTCATTGACGGCGACCTCTTTCGTGCGGACGCCATCGACCGCATAGAGCCGGTTGCCCAAGCTGCCCAGCAAGTTGGGCGTATAGGGCGTATTGTTGATCTGGTCAGTGAGGGTAACAGCCGAGAAGGCGTCACCCGAGAATACGTCAGCGATCTCCATGGGCATGGAGGCGTCTCCTCAGCAGGGTGGAATGTGGGCCGGTACCGGGCTGGCAACGGCCAGGGGTATCAGCGGACGATGATGCCGTGGGTGGCCAGGGCGGCGACCTGGGCGGCATTCTGGTTATCGGTGATACCGACGGGCCAGGTCAGGCATTCGCCGTTGGCCTCCATGTCGCGATCATGGATGGCGACCTTCTGGTCGGCGCCGCTGACATCGGTGGTGGCGTACAGGATGGCATAAGCCGTCTGCGTTCCATCGGTCGCCGTCAGGTTCAGGGGCTTCACCTTGCCGCTGCCGGCGGCGACGGTGATGGTGAAGCTGTCGCCGGCGACGAAGTCGGTGGACCCGTCCGCCAGGGTGAAGGACAGACCGCCTCCGGTGAAGGCTGCCCCAACCACGCCGTCCCCGACGTTGATGCCATCGGGGTCCTCGACCGAGTAGGCGCCGGCGTTGGTGCCGGGCTCCAGGATCACCAGGCGGTAGGCGCCCTGTTTGGCAGCGCCCACGGTGATGGCGCCGATGGTACCGTTGCCGGTGTTACCGGCGGCGGCGGCCGTGGCGGTGCTGATCAGCACCCTGCCCAGGACGGTTCCGGCCTGGTAGCGACCGCCACCGGTCAGGGTGGCGACCCCGCGGGACCGGTGGCCATTGGCCTCGGAAACGATGTACTCGCCGGCGCCCCGGCCTTCGAAAATCGCGGTGTTGCTCATGGAAATCACCTCACTGGCGATAGGGTTACGGGGTGCCCTTGCCGGAGTTCATGCGGGCATAGACGCTCGCGTGGTCCAGCGTGGGGGCACGAGTGGTGGCGGCCGCCTGGGGCACGTGGGTGGTGTCGGTCACACGTGCCTGGTCGACACTGGCGGACATGCTGGCGGCCAGACTGCGCGCCACATCCAGGCTGACCCCGCCCCGGATCAGGTCGGCGGCCATCTGCGGCACGCCGAACTTGGCGCAGGCGTCGGCGATGCCCCGCGCCTCGTCCAGCCGGGCCGTGACGTCGGCAGTCGTCAGGGACGATCTGCGCAACAGGCCCGCGATCAGGTCGGGGTACCCGGCCTTGGCACACATGTCGGCCACGTCGGCGGCGGCCAAGCTGGCAGCGGCCACCTTGACGCCAGAGATGTTGCCTCCGGCGTCAAGCGAAACGATGAACGGCGCGCCGGCGGCCAGGGCGCCGTCTGGCACCCGCGTTGTCAGTTCCGTAATTACCTGGGCCGTGGTGAGGTCGGCCTCACCATCCGACGGGGGCACCGCCGGCGTCGTACCCGGGTTGATCACCCGCGCCCCAGTGGGCGCGGTCTTGGTTTGCAGGGACATAAGAGCCTCCTCAAAAGTGGCGATTTGGTCTGCGAATCCGACGTTGATTGCATCCTGGCCGCGATAGACGGCGGCTTGTGTGGCCTGAACCGCCTCGACCGTCATGCCACGCCCGGCGGCCACGACACGGCAGAAGCGCTCGTACATGCCGTTGATGTCGCCCTGCCACAGGCGTTGCGCTTCGGCGGACAGCGGCTGGCTGGAAATCCCGTCCGGCTTACGGTCGCCCTTGTACAAGACCGTGACATCGAGGCCGGCGGCTTCCAGGGCCTTGCTTTCGTCAACGTGCATGGCGATGACGCCGACGCTGCCGCTGAATCCATCTTCGCTGGTCAGGACGCGGTCGCAGGCCGAGGCGATGGCATAGGCGGCCGAGGTCGCCCGGCTGTTGACCACAGCCCACATCGGCTTGACGCCACGCATCGATCGCAGCCAGTCGGCATAGTCCAGACAGCCGCCGCCTTCCCCACCCATGCTGTCCAGGTCAAAGAGGATGGCTTTGACGTCATCACGCCCGATAGGGGCGTCGCTGGTCATGTCGGCCAGGGACTGATAGCTGCAAACGCCGCTGGGGGCGCTCAGACCAGTACCACGATGAACCAGCTTTCCCAGCACGGGAATGATGGCGACACCGCCAGCCACTTGATAATCGCGGTCATGGGGACATTCGACCGCCGACACGTCGATTTCGGCCCCATCCATCCGGGCATCAGGCCGCAACACAGCCAGGACGGCCCCTGCGGCGGCCCGTTCCATCAAATGCGGGCGGTTCAGCAAGCTGCCCAGGAAAAGCGGGTGGCGCTTCATGATCCCGTCGTCTCCTCATCTGGGTTCGGCTGGGCGGCAGGGTCGCCGTCAACCGGCGCGGTCTTCGCCGGCTGGGCCAGCACCATGGGCTGGATGCCCAGCTTGCGCTCCCGCGCCTGGTCGGCGGCCCGCGCCTGGTCGATCTGGTCGACGTTGTCGCCGCGCTTCGCCACCTCGACGGACCGCGCGGTCAGGCCGGCGGCCATCTCCGCCTGGACGGCCTCGATGTCCTGCTTGGGGTTCAGATAGTCCCAGCGCTGGGGGATCAGCTGATACCGGTATAGGTCCTGCATCCGCACGGACTTCGGCACCCGGAGCGCGCCGGAGGCGATGGCCAGGTCCACCCAGCGATTGATGACGGGGCGCAGGAACTGGAAACCGACCAGGCCATACTGCCATTGACTGGCGCGGCGCTTGAAGGTGTTGAACTGGGCGCGGAAGGTGCGGTCGTTCGCGTTCTTCCAGTCGCCCGTCAACTCCTCGTACAGGACATCGGCCGCTGCCGCGACCTCGCGATAGTTGGCGGCGATGAAGGCTTCATAGTTGCCGCCGACATCGGCCGGCTGAGTGAACTCAACATCTTCGCCCACGTCCAGGTACTGCATGGTCGCGGGCTCCAGCGCCACCTGCGGCAGGCCGCCGAATTCCCGCAACGTCTGCCCCCAGGCCGCCGCCAGGTCGTCCGCGCTCATTTCGCGGGAAGCGTTGCGCTTGATGAAGCCCACCAGCATGGCGACCGTCTTCTTCCGGTCCCGCTCCGCGTCCTGGTAAGAGCCGATGTGGTACAGCGGCGTCATGGCCGCCGCCAGCCACGGCAGGCCGCGCATCTGGCCGATACGGCGCAGGTTATAGAGGTGGAAGACGTCGGCGGCGGGAACGCGGGTCAGCAGGGCGCTGTCCACCGACATGTCCATGTTCATGTCGCCGGGATTGGCCCGGTACATCCAGAAGGCCTGCCGCTGGCCCAACAGGTTCCGCTCGATGCCCTGAACGACCGTGCCGCCCGCGATGGCTGCCGAGTAGTAGAGGGGGACTTGCTCCGTCGGCAGCATCTGGATTTGCAATGGGACTGGTAGGCCGTCGGACAGTTTCCGGGTCCGCATCCGGCCGAAGGATTCCCCGCCCTCGACCATCTCCCCCACCGCCAGGTTTTGCAGGCCGTTGAAGTCCAGCAGCCCATCGGCGTCCGCATAGGGTATCCAGTCGGCGTAGAGTTCGTGGATGGCCTGGTTCAGCTTGGCGTTGCTCAGTGTCCACTGCGGCACGATGCCCGACCCCACGGTGTGGGTCTGGATCAGGCTGGATGCCCGCACCGCGATCGGGTTGTTCCGCGCCAGGTCGCGGGACCTGGCTTGCAGCCGTTGGCCATCCGCCGCCACCACGGCGTTGGGGCCCATCGCCGATGCCCGCCAGCCCCCCAGCCGCCGGCCGACCGACGCGGCCTGGTGCGGGCTGGACGGGGCGCCGGCGGCGCCCCCGGCGGTGAAAGGATCGGCGGCGGACATGGTTGGGGCGCCCCGGAACTGCTCCGCGTAGACGTCCGTGCCTTTGAACCTCACCCTGGTGGTGGCGACCGCCATGCTCAATACCCCGACGACGCGCCGAAGCGGAATGCCCGGCTGCCCGATCCCGAGCCGGCCGGCGCGTTCCGGCGCGCGATCTCGCTGTTCATATCCTGCAGCTGGGCCAGCATGTCGGTGCGGCTGCGGAAGGTGACGTCGCGGCCGTTGACACGGACGCTGTTCGCACCCTGGTCATAGGAATCGCGCAGGTCGTTCCGCCGCTGGACCAGCTGGTCCAGCGTCAGGTCGTCGTACATCGTTGCCATGTCACCGTCCCATGTAGCTGCTGCGGGTTACCCGCCGCCGACCCGGCTCCCGGTCTGTGGACCGCGCCGCCGGCTTGCCCTCCTGAGCTTCCTTCACAGCGCCCAAGACGGCCGCCAGCTTGGCGGCCGTCTCCTCGACCGGGCCGGGGACCGGCTGGGTCGCCACCTTCACGCGGTAGGGCAGCTGGTCCAGCAAGTCGCCCTGCGCGGGGGCTGGACGCCGTCGGGCCGCCAGGGCCGCCCACATCTCCGGGGTCGCCCCCATCTCATCGATCACATGGCTGGCCCAGGCGCGCGCGCCGACCCAGCAGTCGAGCCTGTCGTTGACGCCGCGCTTGTGCCATTCCCGGAAGGGCCGGCCGGCGCGTTCCCCAACCTTCAGGTACTCCGCCGTCAGTTCCTGGAAGAAGGTCAGGTCGCAGGCCCGGTCGAAGTGGGCCAGCCCTGTCCAGGGATTACCCTCCGGGTCCACGGCCTCCTCCGCCGCCCGCATGGTGCGGTTCAGCGCGCCGAAGCACTCCAACTTCATCGGCCAGGTTCCGATGGGCCAGACGTAGACGCTGCCCTCACGCTTTCCGCGCCAGGTGATCGACGCCTTCTTCGCCATGCCGATGGGTGGGTGCATGGCGTTGTTCTCACCGCCCCGACCATCGGTGGCATAGACCCGCTCGTAGCCGCTGCGGCGCATGTCGCGGACAAACTTGTAGACGCGGGGGGTGAGATAGCCGGTGTCCACCCCGAAGGCGTCGATCGGCCAGAACTGGCCGTACTGATCCTCGTACCGTCGGCGGATGCGCTCCGCCAGTTGCGGCCACACCCGGTCGTCGGCGGGTTCCCCCTCGATGGTGCCGCCATCCAGGTGCCAGGACTCCATATTCCGGCCCCAGGCGTAGACGTCCCATTTCAGGGCCGCCCCCTGCACGTCGCAGAAACCGGTGATGAACAAGGCGCCGGGCGGCAGCTTGCGGGCCGGGTAGTCCTCGACCAGCCTGACCAGCTTCTCCGCGTCGGGCGCATCGCCCTTTTCCTCGTACGGCTCCCCCAAGCCCTGCTGGCAGAAGGTCTTTTCCTTATCCGGCTTGCCCTTCGCGGCCAGGTATTCCGAGACGGTGAAATCCCACGACACCTGTTTCGAATAGGCCTGCCAAATCTTGAACGACGGCTGCAGCACCTTCTCCATCCGGGCCTTGCGGGCCAGGTGCCGGGCGATCTGGTCGGGCAGGACGGTCGCGCCGGGCACGTCCTCCGCGCCCTCCCCCGCCTGCGGTGGGCACGTCGCCAGCCAGACGCCCTGGTCCAGCATCGCCTCCTTGTCATCCTTCGTGATCACGCAGCCGTGGGCGGCACAGACGAAGAAGGCGTCATGTGGCTTGGTCTCGCTGGCCCAGCGCAGCTGCTCGAACCGCAGCATCTGGAAGACGCCGCAGTGCGGGCATGGCACGTAGCGCCGGCGCTGGTCACCCGCCTCGAACTTGGCGCTGATGCGGCAATGTCCTTTGATACCCGGGGTCGCGTTCCAATAGCACTTGGCTCCCCGCGTCTCCCGGTAGGCCTTGGTCCTGGCGATGGCCTGGTCCAGAGGGTCGCCACGGCCGCCGACATCGTGCGGCCACTCGGATATCTCCTCACCAATGACCACCCGGTAGGACACCATCTGCAGCGCCTTGGAGCTGCTGGCCGTGGCGACCACCAGATAGCCGCCGCGGAAGCGCTTCATGGAACTGGTGCTGCCGTCCTCATCGCGGCTCTTGAGCGCGCGGACCTTCTCCGACAGCACCGGCGTGGCATCAATGGTCGGCTGCAGCTTGACCCTGACATATTTCTTCTGCTCCTCCAGGCTGGGCAGCAGGGCCAGCATGGCGGATGGGTCCTCATCGATGACCTGGCCTATGAGGTTGACGCCCGCCTCGCTCTTGGCGATCTGGGCTGAACCGACGACCGATACCTCGAACGCCGGATGATCCATCGACAGGACCTGCATAACCTCCACCATGTGGGGGGCATGCCGGTGTTCATACCTGACGTCTTTGCCCAGCGCGTAAGGGCTGCCGCTCTCCGCTGACACCATCCTTTCCTCGGCGGCCCACTGGTCGACCGGTCGCCGCAGCGGCGGCTTGACGCCCTGACCGAACCCAGCCAGCAGCGCCCGCCGGCCGTCGCCCAAGCACGGGAACGTCTCACGCAGCGACATCGGCCAGCAGCTTCTCGACCTTATCCGACAAGGCCTGGCAGACCTCGCGGTCGAACCGGTCGATGATCGCCGCCGCGGCGCGCGCATCCGTCACGCCCAACAGCTCCGCCGCCATACCGGGTACCCGGGCGGAAAGCGCGTCACGCACCATCACGCCCAATTCAAAGCCGCCGTCCTGAAACTCCATGACCGGGGCCAGGGTGCCTTCCCGCTCCATCAGGTCCAGTTCGGCGTTCGACGCTTTGGCCCTGGCTTCGCGCAGACGCTCCGCCCCGAGCAAGCTCTCTTGGGACTCCGTCCGGCCGGCCGGAACGTCGCCGCTGCCGCCCGCTGGGGTGACGCCCCGCGCCACATAGGCCGCCGCCTGTTTCACCGGGTCCAGGTGGTTGCGCCGCACCGCGACCACCTCATCCAGGTCCAGCAGCGGATTGCCCGGCACCCCATAGTCGTGGAACAGGCGCTGTTTCAGCCCACGGCTGATGGTGCTGGCGTTGACGCCCATGCCCATCTCGGTCAGGGCGGCAGCGATCGCGCGCACGCCCATCAGGCGGCGCTGGTCCGTCTGTTCCATGGCGTTGCGTCCCGTTGCATGCTGTTGCGCCTGTTGCACCACCCGTGCAACGCCCGCACTAGAAAATCGACAGGGGCCGAATTACCCGTACGGCCCCTTTGGTCCAGGGGCCCCTGGCGCGCAATATTATTACCCTACGCCCCGACCGCCCCCTACCGGAGGTACTGCCCGATGGCCCGGGACAGTTCCTGGTCGAAGGCCTGCCCAGCCGCCAGTTCGGCGGCGTAGAAGTAGTCGAAGGCGACCTCATAGGACGGCGCCCGGTTGGTGAACACCAGCACCGGCACCACCTTGCCCTTGCTCAGCAGGCGGTACACGGCGATGGGCCGGCCGTTGGGGTTGCCGTGCTGCCTGGCCACGAAGTAGTCCGACAGCTGGACGTGGTTGCCCCGGTTCACCAGTAGCTTGCGCTTCCCCAGCCTCCGGATCGTCTTGGCCGATACGTTGGCCCCGAACGCGTCCAGCAGCCGCAGGCGGGACAGGACCTGGGTGATCTGCCCCCGCGACAGGTTGCCGTAAGCGTCCAGGGTGGCGCCCCGGCCCGGCACGACGAAGGCGTTGTCGCTGACGCCACCCCGGCCCAGCCGCACCTCGAACCGCTTCATGCGCCGCGCGCCGCCCAGGATGGCGGGGGCCAGGTACTTCCAGGCGGGTGTGCCGCCGTTTCCGTCCTTCGGCGCCACCATCGCCTCCAGCCTATCGGGCGTGGCCGGCGTCAGCTTCAGGGAGTTCAGCGTATAGGGCGTGGGCCGGTCGAAGCTGTCCCGCATCTCATGCTGTTCGGCCGCGATCACCGCCTTTCCAGTGCGCGTCAGCGCCACAGCCCCGGCGAAGCGCATGCCCCGTTCGAACCGCTCCAGCGCCTTTATGGCACCATCCACGGATACGTCCGACCGCATGCGCACCCCCTCGAAACGGCAGAGGGCCGGCCCGGTTTCCCGGCCGACCCTCACAGGCGCTTTGATCGCCCATCTCAACAAGTCAAATTTTTCCCGCACGTTGTCAACAGGCTTTCGCAGGGGCACCCGCCAGCCACGGTTCGCGGGGCGTGGGCATGCCGGTGATACGGTGACTGGATAGCCCCAGGCCCACCAGGACGCCGGCCAGGCGGCTGAGGGCATCCCACCACTGGCCATAGACCTCGCGGGCACAGTCGAGTGCTTCGGCCGACAGGCCGGTGTCCACCGCCTGCCGCTGGCCGTCCGGGCCGGCATCAATCAGGAACACGCGCCGCTGCATCATGACGCCGGCCTTATGCCCATGATCGTCGTACCGATAACGGGGTGCGCCGTTGTCCCGGCGCACCACCACGTCCTGCACCGTCGCGCCAGGCATCCAATCGGGATCGGCACCCGTCCGCCCATGGAGGAGCACCAGGCCTTGCTGTATGGGCGTCAGGGCCGTCCGTACCGCCTCATGCACCGCCTCTGCATCAGGGTGCAGTTCACCAGAAGGTGTGCCCATCTGGTCGACGCGGCACCCCAGTTCCGAGATGTGGCTGCCGCTCCCGTCCGTCGTCCGCTTGAACACCGCGATGCCGGCCGCGACCCGTTCCAGGTCGAACAGCCCCACGCCCCGGTCCACCACCATGTCCGCCCGCTGGACCCGATAGGTCCATTCCACCAGCCGCGCCACGTCGATCGATTTCATCGCCATTCTCAGAAGCCCTCACCAAACAGGGACGCCGTATCGCCGGCCGCGCCCTCCGCCGGATTGTCCAGGGATGCCGCCCGCCAGCGGCCAAGGTGGGCTTGGTCAGGACCGATGCCATGGAGGCGGGCGCAGACCTTGCCGGGCCCTGCGCCGCAGGCGGGACAGGCATAGCGGCTGACGACCTGGGCGGTGGAGAGGGGAACGCCAAACGGCGTCCGGCGTGTGGTGGGCCGCGCCATTGCCTCAAGCCCCCCTGCCAAGCCCAGCCACGGTGCCGCTGGCCGCGCCGGCCGGCAATCCGGGCACCACCCCCAACGCCGCCACCACGGCGGCATCGACCAAGCCCCGCTGAACCATGGCCCGCAGGTCCTGGACCGGCCAGGTCTTGGCCTGGGCCAAGGCGACACTGCCGCCACGGGCCAGAACCTGGGCCCGATTGAGCAACAGGCTGTCTTCCGCCGACAGGGGGATATAAGGGGGTAAATTATGGTTTACTGGTTTAGTTGGTGCTGCTGAACCAACAGCAGCACCAACAGCAGTTTGAACAGCCGTTGGCGGTGTTTCATTGCATTTCAACGCATTAGCCTCGGAAAACTCCCCTTCACACACCCCACTGCCGCCGCCGCCATGAACGTCCGGTTTTTCCGCAGAAATCTCGGACTTTTCTTCGACTTTTTCGGCCGCTTCCGGGCCGCCGGACACCGCCGCCGGCGGTGACTTCGTACCCCTGGCCTTGCGGCTCTGCCCGCTGGCCCGACCACCGGCGGACTTGCCGGCGAGCGACTTTGCCACCCGGGCCAGTTCATCGCGGCACCGGCCGTTGGTGACGCGTCCGTCCAGCACCTCGATCAGCCCCCGATCGATCAGCTCCGCCTTGATGCGCCGCCAACGGTTACCGGCCTTGGTCACGCGGGCCACTTCGGAATCCCGGTCGGGCACCCGGTCACCAGTGGCGTAGATATGATCCTGGAGCCGCCGCCAGACCAACTCCACCATCGGGTCCATGAATTCCGTGCGCGCCAGTTCATCCTTCGGACAGCGCATGATGAACAGCGCCTTTTCTTCAGCGTCCATCACGCATCCCCCTCGGTGCAGGCCGTCCAAGCGGCAACGAGCCCGCTGGTGACGAACTCCAGGCTTGGCGCGAACGGCCAAGGCCATACCAGCCCAACGCTGGCCAATATCTCGGCATAGGTCATCCCCATCCCCACGGCGTAAAAAATGTGCTCCAGCGCCACTTCCCGGGCACCGGCTCCATAGACGGGCTCATGCGGAACAAGCGTTCGAACGCTTGCCATCTTCCCCACGATCACCCCCCGCCCGGTGAAGCGTTCGAACGTTTCACCGGACGCCGATAGCTATTTTCCGTATACCCGAAAAATGTCTTGCCATGCCGACTTATCGGGTATACAAAAAAGCCATGAACATCACCTTCGACCCGGCCAAGAACGCCACCAACCTCGCCAAGCACGGCCTGCCGCTCAGCGCCGCCGTCGACATGGACCTGGCCGTCGCGCTGATCCGGGTGGATGACCGGGCCGACTATGGCGAGACGCGGTATGAGGCCATTGGCCCGCTGAACGGCCGGGTCTGCGTCCTGGTGTTCACCGTCCGGGACCAGGTGGTCCGCGTCATCAGCCTGCGCAAGGCGAACAGCAGAGAGGTCAAGCGCTATGCCCAGCACCCGTAAGCCCAGGGCGGCCAAGGCCGCCGTCACCACCCCCACGCCGGAGGAGGATGTGGCCATCACCGCCGGAATCGCCGCCGATCCCGACGCCCGGGAATGGACGGACGAGGACTTCGCCCAGGCCCGCCCCGCCGCCGAGGCCCTGCCCGCCGCCGTGCTGGCGGCGTTCGAGGGCGCCCGCAAGCGCGGCCGGCCCATTGCCGCCAACCCCAAGGTGAAGGTGATGCTGCGCCTGGACCCTGACGTGGTGGAGGCGTTCCGCGCCACCGGGCCGGGGTGGCAGACGCGCATGAACGACGCCCTGCGCGCCGCCGCCCCCAAGCCGCCGGCCGCGTAATCCCTGGCAACCAAAGCGTTCGAACGCTTTGCGCCGGACGACCCATCAGGGGCCTGGGCGTCCATGTCCGCCACCAGCCCAGCCGGATTGGTGGCGAACGCGCCAGGATCGACGGTAGCCATCATTCCGCCGCCACGGCCGGCCCGGCCGTCAGCAAGTCGAACAGCGTGGGCATGCCGAATTCCTTTTCGGCGGCCCGGCAGTAATGGGCGCCGTCCAGGAAGTAGGTCGGGTTGAGTTCCACGCCGCGTCCCAGCCGCCCCAAGGCCACGGCGCGGGACGGCACGGTCATCAGGCCGCCGAACGGATCGAACACCCACTCTCCCGGGTTGCTGTAGCGTTGGATCAGCCGGTCGACGATGTCGATCTGGAAGGGACAGACGTGCTGCTCGACGGCGCGGCGTGATTGCTCGCTGTTCAGCGTCTTCATCCGGATGATGTCGTGCCAGACGGCCGGGTGGGCGCTGCCGGGTGCCAGGGCCATGAAGGTGCTGGGCAGCTTGCCCTGGAGTTCCAGCGCCTCCCCGATCTTGACGTGGAAGTCATAGTCGTAGACGCGCTCGAGGCTGAGCTTGGTGAAGGCCGTGGCCAGCTTGGCCGGCCCCAGCGCGGCCAGTTCCTGTACCGTCAGGGACCGGTCGCCACTGGACCGCCAGAACGCGTGGGCGTCGACCTGCCAGCGGGCCAGGCTGTAATCCTCAACCGTCTTCTCCACCCGCTCATCGGCGTAACTAAGGGACCGGTCGCTTTGCGGCTTGCGCATCAGCAGGATTAAGGGGGGCAGCCGACACCCATC
>NZ_BACU01000347.1 GCF_000333275.1 Azospirillum sp. B4
TGGGTGTTTCCTCAGACAGGCATGACTGGCCACGCGGGCGCGGTCGGGTCGGTACAGGTAGCGGGCAGGTCGCGGAGCGCCTGGCGATAGGAGGCCCAGGCACTGCGCTGGGTGTCTGTCATGCTGGCCCAACGGTCCGGCAGCACGCGGATATCGCTGGCTGCCAGCATCAGGTCGCGCTGCTCCCGCAAGTCTGCCATGGCGCGGGCCTGGGCCGCCGCTGCCAGGTCGGCCACCTCCCGGGACACCAGGGCGCCGTCCATCACCCGGCAGGACCAGACGCCCTCGACCTGATCGTCAGCGATCTTCAGGCGGCCGATACCATCGGCGCCCACCCCTTCTTCCAGGAGGCTAAGCGCGTCACGGTGGTGCAGGGCCAAAATGCGGCCGCTAGGCGGGTCATAATCCACATAGAAATGTACGGCCGCGTCGGCTGGCGCCTCGGTCATCGAAACCACCTCACTTGCACATAGACGTTCCAGTATTGGGTGCCGGCATAGGTGGTGATCACGCCATCGGCGTTCGTGTCGGCGGGCCGCCAGCCCTGCAGGGTGAAGGTGTAGGTATCCAGGCCGGGGTCGCTGAACGCGTCCATGGTGAACACCCACTGATAGGGCGCGCTGCTCAGCGTGGCGCCAACAGCGGCGGTAGCGCCGGTACGCGTGTTGGTGCGCACAACCTGGATCTTCGGGTTGTTGGCCGCGCCGGCGGTGCCTGGCGTGGCGCTGAAAACAACCTTGATGTCACAGGGATTTCCGCGCACCTGGAAGGCGGGAACGGTGGTGATGGTGGTCCACGCTCCCTTGTCCGTCACCGTGATGCTGGAGCCATCCTGATAGGCCGAGACCGACGCCATGCCGCTGGCGACACCTACCCCCAGGTCATTGCTGTTGAACAGCTGTCGTCCGGCGCCGTCCCAGCTCTCAAAGGCGTATTCAGTGCCATTGAAGCCCATGCGGGCGCGGGTACGGGTCCCATCCGATATCCAGATATTGCGGGACGGCCCGTCAATATAGATGCCAGCGCTGCCATCGTTATTACCGGTGGCGGTCGCCCAAAAGACCTTGCCGCCTATGCTGCTGGAGTTGATCTGGCTGGCATTGATGGTGCCGGCGTAGATCACTCCATTGCCCAGGGTACCTGTCGTGATGGTGGCCGCGTCCAGGTTCTCGATGAACCCGTTGTGGATCACTACCTGCCCGGCCGCCGTCACGAAAAACGGCGACTGCGCCACCGTGCTGCCGGGCGGCACCAAGGCGAAGGTGTCGGTGCGGATGACGAAGGTCGAGGTCGAGCCGCTGTTGGCCACGCCGAAGCCGGCGACATAGCCGTTGACGTCCAGCTTCAGCACGTATTGGGCGTTCAGGCCGTTGACGCTGGACTGCAGGGTGCTGATGGACGCCGTGTTGCCGTTGACCGTGGTGGTCAGGTTAGTGATCGCCGTGGCGTTGGCGCTGTCCCCAGTCGCGCGGGCCGTCATCTCGCTTTGCAGCCCTGCATAGGTGGCCGGCAAGCCGGTGCTGGCGTTGTTGACCTGGGCGGAAAGGGTGCTGGTGGCGCTGGCATTGGCGCTGTCCGCCGTGGCCCGCGTGGTCGCCTCGCTGGTGATCGCGGCGAAAGCGGCGGAGAGGCCGGTGGTGGGGTTGTGCACCTCGCTGGCCAGGGTGGTGATGGATGATGCGTTGGCGCTGTCGCCATCGGCCCGGGCCGTCTGTTCCGTGAGCAGGTCCGCCCGCGTCTTGGCCAGGCCGGTGTTGCTGTCGTTCACCTGGGCGGAAAGGGTGCTGGTGGCACTGGCGTTGGCGCTGTCGGCTGTCGCCCGCGTGGTCGCCTCGCTGGTGATCGCGGCGAACGCGGCGGAGAGGCCGGTGGTGGGGTTGTGCACCTCGCTGGCCAGGGTGGTGATGGATGATGCGTTGGCGCTGTCACCGTTGACCCGGGCTGTTTGCTCCGTCTGGATCGCAGCCGCGTTGCCGTTGATGGCGGCCGTCAGCGTGGTGGTGGTGCTGGCCAGGCTGTCGGCCGTGCCCTGCTGGGCCGTGCTGACCGTGTCGATATGTGCCTGTAGGGTCTGGGCACTTGCCAGGATGGCATTCGCGCGGGCCGTGGCCTCCGCTTCGATGGCGGTCGCCCGGGCCGTGGCCTCCGCCTGGACGGCCGCCACGCGCTGCGCCGCCTCGGCCGCGATCTGGGCCGCGACGCTGCCGGGCACGTCCGCGCCATCCGTCACCAGATCGATCTGGCTGACCAGGTCCAGCACGAGCTGATCCTTGCCAATGGTGTTTGCCGCGATCTGCGCCGATGTCAGATAGGGCACCTGGAATTGCAGGGGTGCGGTGATGGGGCAGCCGGCCGTGCCGAAGGTGTCGAAGGTCTGACTGACCGCGTAATAGGTGGCGCCCGGCGTCAGGCCCGAGACCACCAGGGGCGCCGTGGTGCCGCTGGCCACCGGCACGCCGCTGGTGTCCACGGTGGTGCTGGCCCCCACCCAGACGTTGACGCCGGCAAAGTCCAAGGCGTCATCACCCACCGGCGCGATGAAGGCGAACAGGGTGTTCAGCGTGTTGGGCAGCGCCTGCAGCTGCACCGACGCCGGCACCGGGTTGTTGACGGTGATGGTGGCCGGCGCCGTCTCCCCGCCCAGCTTGTCGCGGATGGTGACGCTGAAGGTCAGGCGGCGGTGCGGACCGCCGGCGTCCTTCGCGTTCATGCTGTCGAACAGGTAGAAGTATTCCGGATCCGTGACCAGGTCGGTGCGCAGCGCCTTGCCGCTATCCGGCTCGATCACCGTGACGGCGTAGGACTGGAAATACGGGTTCACGAAGCCCGAACCGGCGCCGAACGCTTCCGACCCGAAGTCGGCCGAGGTGCTGGGGAAGTTGCCCCGCCACACCAAGTGGATGTCCTTGCCCGTGAACTCGGTATCCAGGCCCTGGCCGTACAGCTCCAGCCCTGAAACGCTGGCACCATCCAGGACGTTGGCGAAGGTGTAAAAGACGCTGTCCGACCATGCACTACGGACGCCGCCGGCGGCGGTGACCGCGATCTGAACCTCATACTCCTGGCCCTCGATCACGGGGTACAGCTTGACCTGCCCCAGGCCCCAGCCGGCGGAACTCTGCAACCAGTCAGTGCTTCCCGACGCGCGCCAGCGGACCACGGCGCTTTCACCTGTGACCTCGGACGACGGAGTCCAGGTCACCAGCAGCGCCGGGACCGGCGTGCCGGCAGCCAGATATTCCAGGCTGCCGGTAATGGTCATATCATGCGGCGCCACCAGATCGCCGATGCCATCCACCGTGTGTTCCGCGACCGCGGCGGCGACGCTGCGCCGGCCATCGCTGGAGGTGTTCCAGACGCTGATGGCCCACAACCCCAGGGCGGCTGGGGAGATGTCGGCGCCGGTCGGGCGGGTCAGGGGCACGTTGATCCAGGCCCCCGTCGGCGTCAGTGCCATGCAACTGGCCCCATCGACGCGCAAATCGTCGGTCCGGTCCCAATTGATGACCAGGGTCGGCTGGTACACCCCGGCCACCCATTTCAGGGTTTCCACGACGGTCAGGCCGGTGACGTTGGGCAGCGGCGTGCCGGCCGTCAGATTGCTGTCCCAAGGCGGAATGGTGCCCGTCTCCGCCTCATGCACCCCAGGTGCGTAGTCCACCAGGCGCAACAGCGCGGACTCATCCTTGCCCGGCTCGATACCCGTCACCAGCATCGGTGCCGAAACCCGGCCGGCGATACCGAAGAAGAAGCTGTCGCCCGGGGCCAGGCCCGGCACGGCGGCGACCAGGTTCAGGGTGTGCGTGCCGCCGGTGGCCCCGACGGTGCACCCGACCAGTTCAGTATCTCCACCGGCCAACCGGAACAGCACCGCGTAGGCCTGGGACCCGTCGGCGTCGATCCGTTCGTCCGTTGTGACGCTCAGATGATCGGCGCTGACGGCCGCCAGCCGGCCGCTGGTCAGGCCGATTTCCAGGGCATCGTGCTGGACCTCGACCCGATCGCCGCGCACGACGCCGAAATTCTGGATGTCGGTGTTCAGCTGGTATGACCAGGGCCGCAGCATGCCCACGGCCCAATGGTACCGGGCATCCGCCCAGGCCAGGTCATGGTCGGCGCACAGTTCCGACTGGTCCAGCGTCTCGAAAATCGTGGCGGTGGATTCGTCATAGCCGTCGGCATAGACCACGCGCTCGTCAACCGCCCAGCCCTGCAAGGGATTCCTGAACCGGACGCGGATGGCGTGCGGCTGCTTGGTGAAGGTGCGGCTGGCGCGGAAGCCCCAGGAGTTCTTGGGCCCGAAGACGTTGCTGGGGACATCCTGGATAATGTCGCGGACGACGGAATAGCGGCCATCCCGGTTGATGTATTGAGCCCGGCCGATGGCGGCGACCTTGCGCAGCCGCTCCAGCACCGACGCCTCATCCGTGCAATACCAGCTCATCCACCGGCCGGCCGCCTGGTTGGCCTCCGCCCAGTCCTGCAGCCGCACCCAATCGATGCGCTTGTCAGGGCGCGGGAAATAGTTGCTGGGGCCCTGCAGCAGGGCCAGGTAGCAGGCGGCGGGATTGGACGTCGGACGCGTGATCCAGGTGCCGGCGGTGGCATCCCAATCCGGCAGGATTGATTGCGCGATGCAGTTCAGGTCTTGCACCGCCCCATTCAATTGGCTGTTCGCCCTGATGCGGACGGCGATCAGGGCCACCGGCTTGCCGAACTTGATGGGATAGCCCGGCTGGCGCGCCCGCATGGCCATCCAGGCCACGCTGTCGGCGTAATTGGTATCGCCATCATGGTCGATGGTGCGCCTCACCCGCATCTGGTAGCGGCCGGAGGGTACGGACCAATCCAGGGATCGCCGGATTGGGCTGGTATCCTCCACCGTCACGGTCAGCGGGCTGCCGGGGGCCGCCACCCAGGCATCGCTGTCGATCGGCCCGTACTGCACCTCCACCTGGGCGGTGTTGGGCTTGTGGTTATTGCCGTCGACGATTTTCCAGACGCCGTTGGGGAACAGGAAATCCGCCTGAAGCCCGGTGGCGATCGCGTTGATTTCCCGCGTGACCCACCCATCGATCGCCCGCAGTTGCACCCCGGGCTCGATCTCCACCGGAATGTCCGTCCACAGGGTGATGGGATCATCGGTGGCGTAGCCCTGCCGCACCTCCACCTGCACATCGTTGTAGGACTCGATGGGCGTATCGCCCAGCTTGATGTCGCTGATGTCCAGCGGGCCATAGCCGGCGCAATAGAGCAGCCGCAGGTATTGGTCGTTGCCCACAGTTTCCGTCACCGGCGTGGCGGCATAGTCGGGGTATATGCGCGCGCGCCCCAGCAGCAGGGGGATGGGCTGCCATAGACGCCCCCGGTTCGACCCCGGGGCCAGGGAATAGGAGGTGGCAGATGAGCCGCTGGAACTGGCCGGTGGCACCAGGGCGTTAATGGCCAGCATGCCCAACATCGAGATGCCGGCGGTCAAGAGCGCCGTCCCAGCGAAGGCGCCCACACCAAGGGCGGTCCCCACCGACGCGCCATATCCCAACCCGCCCGCCGCAACCGGGCCCGCCACATAGGCGGCGGCCACGATGACGGCCAGGGTCAGCACCGTGCGCAGCACCTTGCCGCCACCGCCACCACCCTGCGGGATGACACGCACCAGCACCGTGCGCCCGGCCCGGGGCTTGACCACATGCCAGCGATCGGCCGGAATGAACCAATCATCGATCCACACCATGGCGCCCACGGTCCAGGCCGCCGTCAGGCCCTGGTCCAGCAGCATCTGGTCGATGGTCTGCCCCGCGCGGACGTGCACGGTCACCCGCTCCGCCCGGAAGGGGGCCGCCACCGATTGAAGGCGCACGGCATCGGCCGGCGGGGTGTCCCCGCCGGCGGGAAGGAGGTCAGGCGCCAGCATGGATCAGCCCTCCCCCTCGAACCGGTAGACGCCCACCACGTGGTTGCCGTAGCGCAGGGACAAGGGCTCCAGGTTGCTGAATCCGGCCACCCGGTTCGTTCCGGCCTCGATATGCAGCAGGGACCAGCGCTCCGGCACCCGGCCCCACCGTTCCTCCGCCACCACGACGATACCGACGTGACAGCGGTGCAGTCCGTGGCGGATCAGCGCCACGTCGCCGGTGCGCACCGGCGCCACGATGTTCAGGGGCTGGCCATGGGCGACCCGGGCCGCCAGGGGGCGCCATTCATCCAGGTGGGCGGCCACCAGCGCCGACATGACCCCGAATTCCCGCTCACCCGGATAGGCCTCATCCAGGTAGCTGGGCAACTCGACGCCCAGGACGGTGGCGTGGACATGGCGCACCAGGCCCCAGCAGTCGTATCCCTCCGGCCCCCGGCCGGCATGGGCATAAGGCAGCCCGACGAACGGGGCCAGGGCCGCCGCCGGAATCATCGGCGTGCCCGCCTCCGTCTTTCCGAGGGAGGATGTCTTGAGGATGGCGATCATGAGGATGCCCCTCCGGCCAGGGCCGGCCACTCAGCCGGGCGGTAGTAGTCGCAGGGGCATTGCTCCTGCAGCGTGGGCTCATAGATCAGGGTGCCGGAGACCTCGCCCACGTCCACGTCGACCGACGCGAACTGGAATTCCAGGGGCCCCAGCTCGACGGTATCGGGCGTGATGGACATGACCACCGACACCGTGACGTCCGGCGTATCGGTGATCTGGCGCAGGGCCTCCGTCACCTCGCGACTGATGTTGCAGATCGAGGCCTTGGCCTGCGGCACGTCATCGTCCGTGTCATTGGGAAACACGAAGTCGAAGGGCATGGCGGTATAGGCGATGTCGTTGCTGATCCAGCTGCGCGTGTCGCGCACCAGGTTGATGGGCGCCGCCAGGCTGGCGTGCTGGATGGTCAGCAGGATCAGGAAGACGACATCGGTTTCCTGCGCATTGATCGCCTGGCGGGCCGCGATGGACAGGACGCGCGGCATCAGGGCATGACCTCGAAGGCCACGGTCACCATCAGGGTGCCGCCCACCGATTTCATCTTGGGCGGCGCCGTCCAGCGCAGCACCACGGCCGTGCCGTCAATGGGGTGCACGGCATTGAAGCGCAGCGCGCCCAGGGTGATGGTGCGGTAGAAGTCCTTGATAGTCGCCCATCCCGCCGGATCGGTGGCAATGCTGCCACTGAGGGGGCCGGACACGGCGCTGTAGCGCGGTCGGGTGTTGGCGACGCCAGCGTCGAAGGGCGTGCGCAGGGCGACGTCGCCCAACTCCTCCCCAAAGTCGTCCTCGGTGAACTCCAGAGGAACCGATGCCGGCCAAGAGAGCGTGGTCATACCGCACCCCAGGAATCAAAAAGGCCCGGCGGGATCGCTCCCGCCGGGCCTGGTCACAAGAATTGCTGTTGCATGATGGCAAACTTTTCACGCACGGCCAAGCGCTCATACGCGCCAGGGGCTACGAAAATCACCCATTGACACCCCCTAAAATAGGGGGTAATTTCTAGTCAGAGGCGACGGGATGGCCCGACGCACTCGGTAATGGAGACCGGAACATGACCACCACCTACACCGTCTTTCGCCGCGACGACAGCAGCGTAGTCGACGCCCAGGGTCTGACCTTGCGCGAGGCCGCCGAATGCCTGCTGACCCAGGACGGCTATGCGTTTGAGATCCGCAGCGTTGATGGGTTCTTGCAGCTTTTCACCTCAACTGGCTCGCGCAACAGCCCGATTGGCGCTCGCGATCTGCGCCCGACACGCTTCCAAACGCTGGACGGCGTTGATGCCCTTTATCGGGACATCATCACCGATACCTGGCACGGTTACACCGCCATGACTGATACGGACTTTAGCGCCATGCTGGCCAGCTTCGAGGAAGACGAATGACGACTACGCTTCGTGCGGCGCTCTTAGCCTGCGGCCTCTCCACCCGGGAGGCCGCAGAGTTCCTGAATGTGCGCCAAGACACAATCAACAAGGCCATCAATGGCAAGGAACGCACTCCAGACGGATGGCTGTACGAACTCCGCGCGCTCAACCTGCGTCAAAGGCGCGCCGCACAGCATGCGCTGGATCAGGTCGCCGTCCTGACCAAGGAGCAAGGCGCGCCCGTTGCGGTAGACTACGGCGTTCCAGTTGACGACACCGAAGCGCGACACTTGGGATGGCCCTGCATCGGCGCGGCAAATGCCGTCGCCAGCATGGTATGGGAGGGGCTTCCGGAGGGAGTTAAGATGCGCGTCGCACCTCGCGGCAGCACGCCCGCCACGGCCGCCGCCGCAGACGCGCACCAGAAGTGACCACAAGGTGAACGCGGCATCCTCCATTCCCAGGAAGATGCCGCTACGGCCATCACGCACCCCAGGCGATCATGCGGTCCACGTCCTGGATCAGGCACCATAGCATCTTGTCTCGCCAGTCGCCGTCCAGTTCATCCCTGTCGCAGGAATGGTTCTGGATGATGGCCAGTTCCATCAAGCGGCTTTCATTATAGGCCATGAGCAGATACCGAAGCTTGATGGCGATGCCGGCGGTGGTTCTGGCCGGCAATTCCTCGATCTGGCCAGCTACCCTATCCTTGACCTCGTGAAATGGTTCCAACTCCGCTTCGGTGCTGTCTGCTGACTGCCCGTCCAGCATCCGCCATGCATCCTTGTAGTTCTTCCAGGCCGACAGCAGGGCGGCGTCAGGATCGTGGGCATCGGTGATGGCACCGGAGCTGCCGGCGGCAGCGATCACCGGCATGGCAACCGCCGCCGACAGCAGGCCCCGGCGGGACGGGATTATGGCTTTGGTCATGGCATCACTCCGCCGCCTGGAGGGCATCCGGCGCCGGCATGGCCGTGGCCGCCGCGTCGCGGACCACGGACCAGGGCAGCAGCACCGCCCGCCGCCTGCGGTCGGGAAAGGCCACCAGGGCCGGGGCCGGCCGGGCGCCCGGCAGGGCCATCAGGGCGATGGACCAGTCGCCCGCCCAGCTGGTCAGGGCGAAGGCCCGCGTCAGGCGCGGATGTTCCATGGCCACGGCCACATGGTCGGGGAAGCCCTCCGGCGCCACCCACACGCCGGCCACGCCCACGGCGTGGCGCAGGCGCGGGCTGTCGGGCGCGCCCAGCACCAGTTCACCCAGGCGGGCGCCGTGGTTGGCCACCGGCGCGCCCAGCAGATGGCGCAGGGCGGCCGCCCCGTCCAGCTCCGGCACCACGACGCTGCCGGCCGTCCCGGCACGACGGTCCACCAGCGGCAGGTCCGTGGACTCATACAGGGCCATGGCGGCATCGCGCCCGAAGGTCTTACGCACCATGTTCAGGTAGGCGGTCCAGGCGTTGATCTCCAGCGGCGTCAGCGCCACGCCCGAGGGCGCCCGCAACAGCGGCGGCAGGTCGGACACCGGCACGTCCACGCCGGCGGCGGACCGGGCCCGCAACGCCTCCTCCATCGCGTTGAAGCGGCGGATGTAGGCCAGCTTGAACTTCAGCGCCTTGGCGCCGGTGAAGCCCATGGCCAGGAGGGCGAAGCCGTCGCGGTCCATGTCGTAGGAGCGGCATTCCCGGGTCACGCCTTCGCGTAAGCTACTGATATAGCTATTAAGCTGAAAATTCAGCCCATGCAACTCAGGAGCATCGCGGAGAAGATTATCCACCGCCTGCAACACGTTCTTGTGCTCTTTGTCGAAATAGTCCGCGACATCGCGGCTGCTGGTCCAGGCCCGACCGTCCTTGACGGTCACGATGGGCTTGCCTTCGAACTCGGGGGAAAGCATATTCATGGTGATCTGGTACCTTTCATACCGGGTTTAAATCAGCCGCTTTGGCGAGCGGCGGGTTATGCGGACCGAGGGGTGGGCTTGCTTGCCGGCTTACCGCCCCTCGGTTTCCTTCGCGGCCTGAGCCGCCTCATGATCCAAAGCCATTTCCGTCAACCGCCGGATCGCCTCCGAACGGGGCGGCACGTCCAATTGGCCGCCGCGCCATCGATCAATCCTCGTTACCAACGCTCCCGGAACCTGAATGCTCAGGCTCTTGGGATTGTTCATCATGTTGGTTCTAGCCATAACACCTCCGGGAGAAACGATATAAGCGATATACTCGATATCATTTTTATCGTCAATCCCATTCAATAGTGCCTATCTGTGATGTCTCTGATATATGTCCCGGCACATATGTGGAGGCGCCGATGGCACGCGAAAAGGCGATGTCGACACGGAAGTTATTTTCCCTGCCCGTCGACCTAATTCAGCAGATTGAGCGGTATCGCTTCAGTCGACAAATTGCGACGGAGGCTGAAGCGGTCCGGAATCTTCTTCGTCGCGGCCTTCGCTTTAACGAACTTTGGAGCCAGGTCACCGGGCTGGTTGCCGACGGACACATTTCGAAGGATGTTCTGGACACCATCGCCGACCGCATTGGCCTTAGCTGGGATGACCCCGACTTTCCTGATACCGATGCCCTCGGTGAAAGGGTAGCCCCGGCCGATATGGCCACCATCGCCCGCGGCGCCCAGATACTGATGAGCAATCCGCCGGGCCCGATGCCAAAGGATGACAGACCGATCGTCCGCCCCGCCGGCGTCAGTACCAATTATATCGATGACGAACTGGTTGAAGCCATCAATCGGCCAGGTCTGATAAATGTGTGCTTCTATGTATTTCCGATCAATGACAAGGGAACGACATACAAGTACGGCGTTGCGGTACTGGTGGAGCGGGAGGAGTGTCGCCTGTTCAGCGACCGTTCCCCGCTATTCTTGCACCTAGATCACAACAGGCACATGGATGAAGTGCAGCAGGTATTTGATGCGGCGAAGCGCAGTGGACACCGGGTCTATTATTCACCTGATCCCCTCCCCCATGAAACCAGCGACCTGCCTCACGCCGAGGCCCTGGCCATCGTTGATGCCCAGCCGACCGAGCCTCTAACCGATTTTTCCACTCTCGTTGAACTTGCTCACAATTTTCCCGTTTTGTGATATAGAATCTACCGCGTGAGTTGCTGTCAATACGTGGGGAGACTATGCGCAAGGCAGCGTTATTCGCTCTCTTAATTGCTTCTGGCTGTTTGTCAAATTCAATTCAGGAGTTGAAGGACAGGCCAGGAGCTAAATACTATATGAAATCCGACGTTCCATTTAATATTGCCGTTGATCGAATATCTAAGTCGATGATGGTGTGCCTAGATGAGCCCTCCATTACTCCATTCAAGGTTGACAGAAATGTCGATGAAAAGATGGAGTTGGCGACGCTTTCTGTTAGAGAAAGCGGATCATTCAAATATTACACACATGTAGAGATAAAAAGAGCCGACAGTGGCATAGAGCTTACTGTCTATGATTTCGTTAAACCACTCTTTGGAAACAGATTTAGTCCTTACCAGCGTTGGCTCTCAGGTGATCCGGCATGTCCCTAAAGCGGGCCCTATCACCCAGCCGCGTCACCGCCGCGTCACCTGGCGCTTCACGCCATAGCTGGCACCCATGACGGAGTCCATGCTGCCCTGACCGATGTTCTTGCGCATGCTGTCGCGCACGAAGACGTCGATCTGGTCACGGCCGTCGGACCCCTTGGTGACCTGCGCCTCCACATGCTGGCCACCATAGTTGTGGATGTTCACCACCGACCCACTGGCGCCGGATGTCGCTTGGGGCACCGGGGTGGCGGCGGCCTGCGACCGGGCCTCCCGGGTCCGCACCATGGCGTCTGACTCCACCACCAGGCCGCCGGCGGCATAGCCGGGCAACTGGTTGTCGTTGATGGCCCGCAACACGCTCAGGTACTTCCGGGTCTGTTCGGCATTCACCACGAACTCCCCATTGCTCAACCGCGCGTGAATGCTGTCCGAGGTGCTGGTGCCCGGCCCCGTGATATAGCCGCCGCCGGCGGCCACTATGACATCCGCCCCAGGGAAGGCGGCGTTGACGGCGTCGGCATTGGCGCCGGAGGAGGAGCCGCCGCCGAACAGCGCCTGCAGCAGGCCGCCGGCGTCGCCCAAGGTGGGCAACATCGCGCCGCCGGATAGACCCAGGGCATTCTTCAGCGGGTTGATCAGCGACAGCTTCAGCAGTTCCTGGATGATCTCGCTGATCACCCCCTTCCACAGGTTCTTCAGGGTGTCAGCAGCGCTACCGCCCTGCACCATGATCTGGGTGAAGGCCTCACCGATGCGGTCGAAGCTGCTGGAGATGAAGCCGCCGATCTCATCCCATACCGCCTTTTGCCGCTGCAGCTCCGCCGTCAACAGCGCCTGCTGGCGGGCGCTATCGATCAACTGTTGCTTCAGCGCCTGGGCGGCCTCGCTTTCATCGGCCCACAGGGCGGGCGCCTCACGCTGGATGCGCTGTTTTTCCTTCAGCGCCGCCAGGTCCGCCGCCCGCTCGCCCGGCACACGGCCCAGCGCCGCCAGTTCCTGGCGCGTCAGGTCCAATTCCTGCTGCCGCTGCTGCAGGGTATCGTTGGCGCCTTGCTTCTGGGTTTCTTCTTGGTCCTGCCCCAGGATGGACCGCAGGCTGGCGCGATTCTGTGCCGCCCGGGCCAGGGCGGCGGCACGGGCGTTGGGGTCCGTCAAGGCATTGGCCTTGTCGAACTCATCCCGCGTCTGATCCTCCGCCTGGATGTCCAATTGCGCACCAGCCAGGGCCGCCGGCCCCTTGGCGCCAGCAGCCGTCAGACGACGGTGCTGTTCCAGCCGTTCCCTGAAGCTGATGATGTTCTTGGCCGTGGCTTGGTTCGCAGCGGCCGACTGCGTCGCCAGGTCCTGTTCCGCCGCGGCGGCCTGTTCCGTCGCGCTGGCGCCGCTGGTGCGCGCCGCGATCAACTGCCGGGCCAGCGCCTCCGCCCGCAGGCCTGCCGCTGTCGAGATGCCATAGGCCGCCGCCACCTTCAGGGCCTGCGCCGCCTGGTCCTTAAGACCGGCCAAGGTGTCGTCGCGCGCCACCTTCTGGTCCAGCAACACCTTCTGTTCAGCCAGTTCACGCTCATGCGCCGCCGCCTGGGGCGATTTGCCAGCGTCCAGCGCCTGGATATAGGCCTGCACACCCGCGACGTTGGCCGCGCGCTGCGCCGCCGTGCCGACCATGGCGGCCCTGAGCTTGGCGAAGTCGTCCGCCTCCTTCAGCAGGTCGGTGCGTTCCTGCCCGGCCGTGTCCTGGAAACGCCCGTCCACCGGTGCGGCGTTAGGGGCCACCTGGGGAGCCGCCGCCGGCGTCGCGCCACCAGCAGCAGGGGCGACAGGAACGGGACCGGCGCCTGTCAGACGCGTTCCGCTGATCTGCGCCACCATATCATAATAGGCCTGGCTGATCGCTGCGGCGCGGTCCTGTAGCGCGCCTATGCGCGCCTGGACGTCCGGATCGTTACCGCGCAGCGTGCCGATGCGCTGCAGGACGCCCAGTGGTTCAGGA
>NZ_BACU01000346.1 GCF_000333275.1 Azospirillum sp. B4
CGGAAAACTCGCCGTGCGGAGCAACTCAAGGCACTGGCGGCGTGTAGCTGCGCTGGGCGGACCAGGCGTCCAGGGCCAGTTCCACTGGCCGGAACAGGGGCCGCGGCAGGGCGTCCACCTCATACCAACCCCAGTCCGCGATCTTGTGGGGCTCCAGCACCTGGGGCTCACCAGGCTCCACCTCCTCGGCGAGGAACTGGATGTCCACATAGTGCCTGTCGTAGGCCAGGATGTTGTGCAGGCAGAGGAAGCGCAGGCGCCGCACCACAAGGCCGCATTCCTCCCGCACCTCACGGATGGCGCACTCCTCGAAGGTCTCGCCGTATTCCAGGTGGCCGCCGCACCAGGAATAGCTGCCGTCGCCATGGCTGTTGCGCCGGCGGCCCAGCAGGATGCGCCCTTCCCGTTGGATCAGCACGCCGATGCCCACCTTGGGCACGCCGGTGACACTTGATGCGGAAACCAGGGATTGGGTCATGGTGGCGTCTCGGGTACTAGCTGTGGCATCTATAACGCCTTCAGCGGTACCATGACGCTGGCTTCGCGCCAAGCGCCTGTCCGTCCCTCCCGGAGTTCCCGCCATGTGCGGTCGTTATGCCGCCGTCACCCCACCCCAGGCCATGGAGGCGCTGTTCCAGACCCTGGGCTCCCTGCCGAATTTCCCCGGCCGCTTCAATATCGCGCCCACACAGACGGCGCCGGTGGTGCGCTGGAACGCGCAAGCCGGGGAGCGGCGGCTGGACATGCTGCGCTGGGGCCTGGTGCCGTCCTGGGCGGAGGACCTGTCAGGCGGCGCCAAGATGATCAACGCCCGGTCAGAAAGCGTGGCGGAAAAGCCCACCTTCCGCCAGGCCTTCGCCCGTCGGCGCTGCCTGGTGCCGGTGACGGCCTTCTATGAATGGCGGATGGAGAACGGTGCCAAGCAGGCCTACGCCATCGCCCCCGCCAACACCGAGACCGCCGCCTTCGCCGGCCTGTGGGAAGGCTGGAGGGATCCCGCCAGCGGCGAATGGGTGCGCACCTACACCATCCTGACCACGGCGGCCAACGACACCATCGGCCACATCCACCACCGCATGCCGGTCATCCTGACGCCGGAGCATTGGCCCGCCTGGCTGGGCGAGACGGGCGCCGAGACGCCCGCCCTGCTGGACCTGCTGCGGCCCTACCCCGCCAACCAGACCCGCTTCTGGGCGGTGGGCGCCCGGGTTGGCAACGTGCGCAACGACGATGCCAACCTGCTGGCGCCCCAAACGGCCCGGTGCCTGCTTTGAGGATCACCGCAGGGCTTGTCGCAGGGCCTCCAGCTTTTGGGTGACATCATCCTCGTAGCGTTTCCGAAATGATTGGCAGAAGGCCTGGACATTCGGCTTGGCGCGCACATCGTCGGCCGATTGCCGCAGGTACTTTTCATATTCGGCCTCAAAGACGGTCCGTCGCTCCGGATTCTTGAGACCGGCGAAGTAAGATTTGATTTCCTGCCCAGCCCCATTGGCCGGCCAGCCGCACAGGGGAGCCGCCCCCTCCCAATCGGCGACGGCCAGCAGCGCCCTGTGGCCCTCACGGACACCTTTGCCGCACAGCGCACCCAATGGTGCACCGTTTTCGCCCGCCCGCGCGCAATCCCAGTTGGTGAAGCCCTCCTTGCCCCGGCTTTTGTTGCCCCCGAAGTAGGCAAGCGTGGGGTAGTTCGACCAACTGCCTCCCCGTGCGAAATCATTGCCGGATTGATTCGGTGGAATCTTGTCCCCTGGCAGGAAGAAACCGAGCTCGCAATATAGCCCGCACTCCGCTTCCACAGCCTCACGGTAAACCGCCGGGTCCTGGGCATGCTTGGGATTGACGAGGATGAACTTGGTCGTCGGCACGTCCGTGAGCCTCCCGACAACTTTCCAGCCAGGGCCGGGGTCCTTGCCGAACGGGTCCTCCGCCGCTGCCGGCCCGATGGTCAAAACGGTGAAAAACATGACCGCCAGATAGACGATGCCAGCCCTCATCTCAGCCTCCAAAATACACGCTTTGGCTGAAATTCTAACGCCCGCGACCAAGAATCCCAAGCCATCCCGTCAAAGACGCAGCCCGATCTGCATCCAGAAATTCTCCCCCTGGGCCCGGTGCTCGGCCATGAACTCATGCTGCCAGGTGAAGGTGGCATCCAGCGGGCCGATATTATGGCTGATGGCCGGGCCTGCGGCGAAGGCCTTGCCACGGTAGCCGTCGCTGTCCACCTTCAACCCGTTCTGAGTGTCATCCTCGTACTGGACGTAGAAATAGCCGGAAACGCCGAAGCGCCATCCATCGACATTGCAGGCGACGGCGAAGTCCAGGTCGAAGTCCGAACCGGAGTGGTAGTGGGTGGCGTCATTGGTGGTGTTGAACGCCAGACGCGGCGAAATATGTGCCTGCCATCCCTGGGGATCGACGTAGGCCAGGCCCATCGTGGGCTGGAAGGACCAGACATTGCGGCCGATGTTGGCCAGGGCGGTGGCGCTGTATTGGCCCACCGGCATGAAGATGTCGGTGCCCCACACCAGGGACAGGTTGGGACCCAGGTGCCAGCCTAGCAACAGCGGTGTGATGCCGATATCACCGAAACCCAATTTGCTGGTCTTCTGCCCAGCCACCTCGGCATGCAGGTCGACGATGGGCAGAATCACCTCCGACGCCACTTGGGCGCCGAACAGCTGGTAAGGCGTGACGACGAAGCCGCGAAAGGTCTGAGAGACGGATTCGACGCTGAAGTCCAGGGGCAGCTTGTTGCCGCCACCGTCGTTCATCTGGCCAGCGGTGTAGTAGTTGGGCTGGAACAGGATGTACTCGCCCGGCGGTGGCATCGCACCGGCCAGGTAGATGCTGGCACCAGGGGGATAACTGTTACCGCCACTTTCCGTTGCCTCCGCCACTTGCAAATTGGCAAACGAAATCGCGCACAGAATTGCCGTGCGAATTGCCCAGTTCTTCACAGAGCATCTCCTCCTCATTTTGCGATCCGCGCTTAGGCGGCCGCTTTTTATTTTGGTGAGGAGAAAGTCATCGGAATGGGGATGGCCGGCAAGCCGCATTATTCAATACGGCATCATCGGTTCGGCCGATGCATCGTGCGGTTGCCATCGCGCTGCGTCAATATGTTGCGTGCGGCGAGGATGGCGGCCTTGAACCGGAAACGCAGCTAGCCCTTGAAAATTTGGTGATCCCGGTGGGACTAAAATAATTTATATGGAACAACGCTTTCCGGGAAGGTGGGACATACAAAAACCCCACAGCATCCCATATGATTTTCACTATGGGTGTCCCACCTACAGCGCGTCAAAAAGCGTTCTGTCCTGCGGAAGAAAATCCGCCGCTGGCGCCGTCCACGCCTGGCCATCGGCGCGATGTTCGGAACACGCCCAGCGGCCCTTCCGGCCGGAGACTTGGCCGAAGCCGAAGCTACCGAACCGGGAAAGGCCGCCCTGGGCGCACCACCAGCAGTCATGGTTTATCAAGTCGATCATGACGACGACTATGCCATATCACTTGACGCCCTTGACCTTTTCCAGGGTCCGAAGACCCCCCAGCCCCAGCATCCCCAGTAGGATGGTGGTCAGTTGATCGTCGCCCAGCTTCGGCGGCGCCGGCGGGGCATGGCCTAGGATCAAGCCCGCCAGCCATACGACCAAGGGCATGACGATGTATTGGGATGCCAAGGCCGCGCCGCACACCCAACCAATGAATGGCCGCCAGCCGGCGACGAACACGCTGGCCGACGACGCCTCCGCCTTGTTGACGTCGAGCTGCGCCAGGTCCAGTTGCTGCACCCTATCCGCAGCCTCCTTGTAGGCGGCGGCTTCCGCCTGGGCCCGGGCGGTGGGGTCCGGGATAAAATCCAACAGTTTGTTGACCACGGGCGAGATGATGCCACTGGCCGGCGACAGCAGGTCTTGCAGGATACCCATCAGACGTTCCCCCAATGAGAAAGGGCGCCCAAGGCGCCCCGGATTGCAACGTGGTGCCGGTAAGGTCAGCCGGCGCGGATCAGTGCCGCGATGCGGGTCGCGCGGTCGCCCACCTGGATGGCCCAGCGCGATGCCAGGGCCGCCTCCGCCGCCTGCTCGAACCGGCCGGCCTGCAGATGCCCCAGCGTTGTACGGAAGGTCAGCAGGGTCGGCATGCCCATGTTGAAGGCCATGTTGGCCAGGGCGCGCTGTCGTCCTTCCGACAAGCCGCGCCACCAGGGTAACGCCTGGTCCAGCGCCTGCGTGACGCTGGCGATGTCGTTGGCCAGCAGGGCGTCGACTTCGGCCGGCGTCAGACCGACATCGGTTAGATTGCGGCCGACACCAATGGTCAGCTTTCCCACCGTGTCAGTGTATGGCTTGAGCCGCACGCCCTCGTCGCGGCGCAGATCGGCCGCAAGTTTGGCTTGATCCATGACTCAGCCCTCCCCGCCAGCGCGCGTGGCGCGGCGCTCGCCCAGACGCCCGCCGGTCAGGCGATGGAGGAGACACTGCACCGTCCTGGTCTCCAGGATTCTCAGCAGCATCCAGATGACGGTCAGGACGGTCACAACGCCCGGCAACAGGCCGGTTATCGCGGCCGACAGCGTAGCGGCATCCCCGGCCGTTCGGCCGTGGTCGAAAATGTTCATGCGGGCCCTCTCTGTGTTTCAGGCAATAAAAAGCCCGCTCAGCACCTGCTGGCGGGCGGATCAATCTGCGGCTGGTGTGGGCGTTAGGGGGCGCCCAGTTCCAACACCGCCAGGCGCTCCTGGGCCTGGGTCAGCTGTTCAGCCAACCCGTCCGCCCGCGCCGCCTCGGCCTGCAACTGAGCCTGCGCTGCCGCCAGGGCCGCCTGGGCGTCGCCGGCGGCTGCCACGGCGGCGGCCTGGACCTGGTCCAGCAGGTCCGCCAGGGGATAGGTGGTCGCGCTGGTCACCGCCTGCGCCTCGCTCAAGCTCTCGGCCAGCGTGGTCGCGCCATCACTGACGATATAGCGCCACTGAACATGACAGCCCTGCAGCTTACCATCCGCGCCCCACCGGGCCAGGAACTCATAGGGTAACTGCGTGGTCTGAAGGGTCATTGCGTCCTCACTTCCTTTGGAAGATAGCGGTCAGGAGACGACGGCGCGATCAGTTACGCGGCGCCAATTGGTGCCATCGGAAAAAGCCGGCACGGGGCCGCCGGATTCATCCGATACGTAAATCATCCGCTGTGCCGTAGCAGCGCTGGGCTGCGTGGCGACGGTGTAGCTTCGCAGGCCGACGATGCCGGAGGCATCGAACGCCGTGACGCTGTTGACCGTGACGGTGCCGGCCAAGGTGATGGCGCTATCCAGCACAGCCACGCGGGCATTGCCGGCGGCATCAAGAATGTTCGCCGCACCATTTGCGGCGCCATTCCCGGAGCCCGGGGTGATGTTGATGGTACCGCCAGTCTGGCCCGCTATGGTGGCCGATCCGGCTACCAGGGCCGCCACCCCCCCCTTGCCGGTTGAGGCATTGACGCCCGCCGCCAGCTTGATGTTGCCATTGTTATTGACCAGGTACAGGCCGGCACCCGCTCCCATCGCCAGCGCGGGAACCGACGACGATGGGGCCGCCGTCAGGGTCAGCGCCGTGACCGTCGCGGCGGCCGGATTGGTGCCGCCAATCACAACGCCATCGACAGTACCGCCGGTGATCGCCACCGCGCTGGCCGCCTGAGTGGCGATGCTGCCCAAACCCAGGTTGGTGCGGGCCGTGGCGGCCGAACCCAGATCAGATAGGTTGTTCGCAGCAGCCAGCCGGCTGGTGTCCGTCGGGTGCACATGATCGGCCCGGGCGTAGCGGGTGCTGCTGCCCACGGCCGCCGTGCCATCCATGCCCGGGGTCGCCGCACCGGCCTGCGCCAGGACAAAAGCGGTGGTGGCCACCTGCGTTGTGTTGGTGTCCACCGCCGCCGTGGACGCCGTGATAACACCTACAGCCACTGTGCCGGCGTCCAGATAGAGGGTGCCGGCGTTACTGGCGCCGTCCCACAACCCGATGCGCCAATTCGTGGCCACGCTATCGGTTTTAAAATAGAGCTGCGGTTTCCCTACGGCGTAGTCGGTGGGGGTCAGAACGGCGAAGTTTTGATTTCCCCCCGCCACGCCCAGGTAGCCTCGTATCAGGCCGGTTGCCGTGAGCGCGGCCGTGGTGACCGTCCCTGTGAAGGTGGGGCTGGCCAGCGGCGCCCTGCTGGTATCCGTGGGGTGCACATGGTCGGCGCGGGCGTAGCGGGTGCTGCTGCCCGCTGCCGCCGTGCCGTCCATGCCCGGTGTCGCCGTGCCAGCCTGCGCCAGGACGAAGGCCGTGGTGGCCAGCTGGGTGGTGCTGGTGTCCACGGCCGCCGTGGGTGCTGTGGGCGTCCCCGTCAGCGCCGGGCTGGCCAGGGGCGCCCGGCTGGTGTCAGTCGGGTGGACGTGGTCCGCGCGGGCGTAGCGGGTGCTGCTGCCCACGGCCGCGGTGCCATCCATCGCCGGGGTCGCCGCGCCAGCCTGCGCCAGGACGAAGGCCGTGGTGGCCACCTGGGTGGTGTTGGTGTCTACCGCTGCCGTGGGCGCCGTGGGCGTGCCCGTCAGCGCCGGGCTGGCCAGAGGCGCCTTCTTGGTATCCAGCTCGTTCAAGGCCGCCTGGACGGTCACCGACGTGATACCGCCGGCGGCGGTGTTGGTGATCATGGCGGCCGCGTAGTCGCCGGCCGCCGATGCCACGGCGCCGGTGCGGCCGAATACCGACAGGACGGGCGCAGCGGGGTGCGGCAGCTGCACCCAATTGGCCAGCACCGTGGGATCGTCGGCCGCAAGGATGTAGGCCTCAGACACATCCGTCCGCACCGCCACGTCGCCGCGCTGCGCGCTCAGGGCCAACATGGCGGCCTGGCTGGCGACGGTCCATGTATCGGTGATCGCCAGCGCCGGCAACTGGTTGGTCAATAGTTTGCCGGCGCTGTCGAGCGTCGCCAAGCCGTTGGCCACGGCCGCCCGGGCGGTGATTGCCGATTGGACGTGGGCGGTGGTCGCGACCTGCGTGGTGTTGCTGCTGGCGCTTGCCGTAGGCGCATACAGGGCGCTGGCGAAGGTGGCACTCCCCGTGGCCCGGCTCACTATTACCGGGCTGTCGATGAAGCTGCCGTCGTCGGCGAAGCGGTGGACGAAAAAGTCACTGCCGGCGTTCCCGCCGCTTTCGCCCGCGACATCGATACCCACATCAAACCGCGAGACACCGGCGGTTTTGAACCCCACGTAACGCCAGTTTCCCGGCGCCCCATCAATCGTCACCGAAGTGGTCGCGGTCGGATTGACCAGCGTTGGAGTGGTTGCCATGACCGCCATCCCGGAGCCGGTGGCCATCTGGTTGACGGTACCGGTGCTGGCGGTGTCGCTCACCCGGTAGATCAGCCAGTCATCGCCGGTGACGCCCAGCCCCATGCTGTCGATTGTGGCCGTGATGCCCCCCGTAACCGGGAAATGGATGTCCCAGCAGGGATAGCCGTCCGTGTCGGTGATGTAGCTGGTCCAGGCGGGGGCGGACCCGATGAAGCCCACCGCCGGGTCCTTGATCACGGTGCCGCCCCAGAACCCCAACGTGATCACGCCGCCACGCTGGACCTGACCATCCACGGTTCCGGCCCAACGGATGACATGCAGAATGGGCAAAAAGTTCGTGGTCTTTTTAACCTTGAAGCGGATGTAGCGGTTCGCGCCGCTGTCATAAATCGTCCGAGTGGATGACCCGATCCCATTGATCGCAGATGAGGTGGCGCCACCACCTGCGCCCTTTGAAAGGGGTAGGTCCATGCCGTAGCCGCCGAAGCCGCTGTCGCCATTGAGCGAACGGATGTCGCTGACGCCATCGGCTGTGGCGGAGGCGACGACGTTGAACGCATTGTCGTGCGCGTGGACGCGGCCGATCGTCAAAACGCCATTCTGGTACGCCTGAAGCGAAACCGACGGGATTGAACCCGTCGCGCGCAGGCTAAAGTCGTCGATCAAAACATGTGATCCATCGGCCACCACGAAATTATGGTTGTCCGCACCGGAAAAATTGGCCTCCAGCGACGCCCCCCGGATTTCAACATCGGTCGCGTTGAGGATGCGAATCATCAGGCCCCCGGCGAAATCGCGAACAACCACGTTGCTCACGCGGATGCGAGACGTCGTGTTGATGGTGCCGATTGATGACTCGGTTGCGCTTTGGCACAGGAGGCCGGTCACCACGACGCCGGTTCCATTTGCGCCGGTCAGTGTCGGGGCTGATGTGCCGGTCAACGAAAGGGTCGTCGCGCAGCCAAGGCCCCGGATGTTGGAATAGACGGCATTGCTGGATGCCGCGTTTTCAATTCCGTACGTGCAATTGATGGCCGTGACGTTGCTGACCGTCACGCCTATCACGCTGTCCAGGCTGAGGCCGAACCCCCATTGCGTGGATCGCCGGATAATGCAGTTGCTGATTGATACGTTGGTGCTGCCGCCCCAGAACTCGATACCTAAAAGGCCATAATCCTCCACCACGCAGTTGCTGACCGTGATCCGGTCGCTGGGCGTCGAGACCGGGTTGCCCGGCAGTTCCGTTCCGCCATACCCCTGAAGACCGATCCCGGCATGCCCCCCGCTCGACGCCAGGCAGTGGACTCTGTCGATGATCACATCGGTGCAGGCGCCCGCGATGAACACACCCTGGTTGCTGCCGCCGGACAGCGTGCCGCGCCCGATCTTGACGGCTGTCGAACTGTGCAATGCGATCGCCGCGTGGGGGGCGTCAGTGACAAGCCAGCCCTCCACCGTGACAGTCGACGAGCCGATGATGTAGATCCCGGCCTTGCCCGGAGAGGTGACGGTCACGCCCCGGATGGTGACATTGGACTGGCCGATCACCTGGATGGCTGAGTTGTCGGTGGGTGTGCCGCCGCTGATGGTTAGACCGTCAAGGGTGCAGCCGGACGACAAGATCAGCGCGTGGCCGCCGGAAAAAATCAGCTCGCCATCACCTGTCACCGTCGTGTTGGGCGGTACGGTCAGGCTGGCTGTCGACAGATAGCGCCCCCGGATCGTCAGCGTGCCGCCGGCCGCCGCCGCCAGGGCCAAGGCCAGGCTGGCGCTACTGTCCGTCTCGCCATCCGCGACGGCGCCATAATCCAGCGGGCTGATGTTGTCGATGGTCCGGGCCTGCATGGCGCCGGCGATGGAAATGACAGCGGGCCCAGGCGGGTGAGCGTTACGATGCGTTCGTCGCAGCGCTCGGCCGCAGACTCGCCAAGGGCCCGAAGCTCCGGCAGGAGATTTCCGAGGACATAGATCCCGCGCGCGACGCGCAATAAGCAGCGATTACGGCAACTCAAGTATTCGGCGATTCCGCCGATCGCCTGTCTTTGTACGCCACGGTACGACGAGCAAAACAACCTGTTGCCGCCGGCCGATTTCCGGTTCTCTTAAT
>NZ_BACU01000345.1 GCF_000333275.1 Azospirillum sp. B4
CGGCTACAGGCTGTCGGTCTATTCTTTAGGGCGCGCAGGCACCGCTTGCGGCGCTTAGGACGCCGCCGCCTCGATCGTGCGCAGCGCGCTCAGCATCACCTGCTTGCGATCGAGATTGGCGCCTTCCGCCTTGGCGAACAGGCGGTTGACGTTGTCCCATACCTCCATCCACCGATCAAGCGCACGATCCCGGCGCGCCGCGAAGGACAGCCGTTCCATCAGGGCGGCCTCACCCTCCACGATCTCCGCCGCCGGGATACCCCGCGCCAGCGACCGGTTGAAGCGTGCCAGCCACCACAGCAGCAGGTCGGTGGTCGTCTCCCACACGGTGTCCTGGCCCGCGCGTGCCACCTGGTCGGCCAGGGCGTGGGCGGCGGCCAGGTCCAGGCGCGGCAGGGTGTCCAGCACGCCCAGCAGCACGCGGTAAAGGTCCAGCCCGCCGGCGGCGGCCAGGTCCAGGCCTCGGCCGATGCTGCCATCCGCCAGGGTGGTCAGCGCCGCGGCGTCGCCCATCTCCAGCTCCGGCATGATGCGGTTGACCAGGCTGCGCACCGTGGTGGTGGGCAGCGGGTCCAGCATCAGGGTGCGGGTGCGTGAGCGGATGGTGGGCAGAAGCGCGCCGGGATTGTCCGCCACCAGCAGGATTAGGGCGCGGGGTGGCGGCTCCTCCAGGATTTTCAGGATGGCGTTCTGGCCGCTGGGATTCATCTGGTCGGCGCCGTCGACGACGACGATGCGCCAGCCGCCCTCCGCCGCCGTCAGGCGCAGGAAGGGGGCGATGCGCCGCACCTCCTCCACCGGCAGGTCGCGCTTGAAGCGCTTCCGCTTCTCATCCCAGGTGCGCTGTATGGTCAGCAGGTCGCCATGCGCGCCGGCGGCCACGCGGCGGGCGATGGGGTTCTCGGGGGAGACGTACAGGCTGGTGGGCGGCGGCGGCGCGCCGAACAGGCCGTCTCCTTGCTGCTCCGCCCCGCCGGACAGCAGGAAGCGGGCGAAGCGGTAGGCCAGCGTGGCCTTGCCGATGCCGGGCGGGCCGCCGATCAGCCAGGCGTGGTGCAGCCGTCCGCCGGTGGCGGCCTTCAACAGGGTCTGTTCCGCCGCCGCGTGGCCCATGAGGTCATGGGTGGCGATGGGGGCTGGCACGCTCTCCCGATCGAAGGCCGGCGCCGGCATCAGGCGGATCCCTTCGCGGGGGGCAGGCGCGCCAGCACCGCGTCCAGCAGGCGGGCCTGCACGGTCTCGATGTTCGCCGTGGCGTCGATGACGACGCAGCGGGCGGGATCGTCGGCGGCGATGTCCAGGAAGCCCTGGCGGAGACGCTCGTGGAAGGCGGTGCCCATGCGCTCGTACCGGTCTTCCGCCCCCGGGCGTGTTCCGGCGCGGGCCAAGCCGGCCGCCACGGGCAGATCCAGCACCAGGGTCAGGTCGGGCATCAGGCCGCCGGTGGACAGGCGGTGCAGATCCGTCAGGATCCGCCGATCCACGCCCATGGCATAACCCTGGTAGGCCACCGTGCTGTCGACGTAGCGGTCGCACAGCACCCAGGCGCCCCGGGCGATCGCCGGGCGCACCAGGGCCTCGACATTCTCGTGCCGGGCGGCGTTGTGCAGCAACGCCTCGGTCAGGCGCTGCCAGGGGGTGTCGCCGGCCACCAGCAGGCTGCGGATGGCGGCGGCGCCGTCGCTGCCGCCGCCGGGTTCACGCGTCGTCACCACCTCCAACCCCCGGGCCGCCAGTGCCTGGGCCAGCAGACGGATCTGAGTGGATTTGCCCGCCCCTTCCCCGCCCTCCAGGGTGATGAACCGGCCGGTCATCATCGGTTCAGCTGCCGAAGATCATGCGGTGCAGGCCAGCACCCATGCGGCCGAACAGGCCCAGGCGGGGCACGTCGTTGGCCGCCTGCAGGGGGATTTCCACCGTCTGCAGGTCCGGTGCCGTAACCTTCAGGGTGGCGACGACCGTGCCCTTGGCCACGGGGGCGGCCAGCGGCAGCTGGCTGACCACCGCCACCTTCATGGCGCGGCGCTGTTCCGCCGTCAGGGTGATCTTCAGGCCATCGGCGATGGTCACCGGCACGGCGTCGGCGGTGCCCAGCGACACCGGCAGGGTGTCCACCGTCTCGCCCGCCTTGAACAGGGCGTAATCGTCGAACTCATGGAAGCCCCATTCCAGCAGGCGGGCGGGCTCATCGGCGCGGCTCTGCATGCTGGTCAGGCCGTTGACCACCAGCACCAGGCGGCGGTCGCCGCGCTTGGCCGACGCGATCAGGCCGTAGCCGCCAGCCTCGGTATGGCCGGTCTTCAGGCCATCCACGCCCATGTTGCGATACAGCAGCGGGTTGCGGTTGCCCTGCTTGATCTTGTTATAGGTGAACTCCAGCTCCGAGAAATAATGATAGTACTCGGGGAAGTCGTGGATGGTGTGAATGGCCAGGATCGCCAGGTCGTGCGCCGAGGAGTAGTGGTTGGCGTCGGGCAGGCCGGCCGCGTTGGTGAAGTTGCTGTCCTTCATACCCATGTCGTGGGCGCGCTTGGTCATGTTGCGGCAGAAGGCTTCCTCCGTGCCGCCCAGGCCCTCGGCCAGCACGATGGTGGCGTCGTTGCCGGACTGCACCAGCACGCCGCGGATGAGATCCTCCACCTTCACGTTGGCGCCCAGCGGCAGGTACATGGTGGAGCCTTCGGTCTTGGCGCCGCCCAGTTCCCAGGCGCGGCGGCTGACTGGCAGGCTGTCCTCCAGCGACAGCTTGCCGTTCTTCAGCCGGTCGAAAACCATATACATGGTCATGACCTTGCTCATCGACGACGTCGGCATGTGCTGGTCGGCGTTCTTGGCGAACAGGACGGTACCGGTGTCGGCATCCATCAGGATGGCCTGGCGCGCCTCGGTATCGATGGTGGCGGCGTGAGTCGTCGTGCTGAGAAGACCGCCCAACAGCCCCAAAACCAGGGCGCCCTTCGCCAAAACCTTAAGTTCCATGTCTCTTCTATCCCGACTGCGTGTCCGATAGCCCTAAAGCATCTGTGCGGGCTTCATGCCCCATGGCCGCCGGCCGTACCAGTCTTTCGGACGGCCTATGGCCAAAATGTCACACCCGGCGCCAGTACCTGAACAGGGTGCGGCGGCCTGCCGGGCGTTGGCAAGCCCCGCCTATTCGACCCGGCCTATTCGACCCCGTCTATTCGACCCCGTCTATTCGACCCCGTCTATTCGACCCCGTCTATTCGACGATGACGCGGGCGCCGTTGTTGCCGGCGGCTACGACCTGGTCCAGCACCTGGTCGGCTTGCTCCGGCGTGTCCAGTGGGCCGACGCGGACGCGGAAGAACTGCGTCCCGTTCACCATGGTGGGGGCCATGAAGGACGGGCCGATGCTGGCCAGACGCGCGCGCAGCTTGTTGGCGTTGTCGTACAGGGTGAAGGACCCGGCCTGCACGTAGATGCGCTTCGGGCCCGGCCCAACCGCCACCTGCTGCACCACCGGGGCCGGCATGAAGCGGCCATCGGGCTCCGTCGTGCCGGGAATGGTGGTGGGCGCCGCCACCGTGCGCTCCGGCGTCGCCGGCTTGGCCGGCGGCAGGGCCTGGCCCTGCACCGTCACGCTGGGGCGGGGGGCGGCCTTGGGCACCGGGCTGCCATCCGCCATGGTGGTGGGCACGGGCGCGGTGGCGGGCGGCGTGTTCAGGGCCACCTGGGCACCGCCGGCCTGCATGGCGGCGGCGGCGATGGCGCGGCTCTCGTCCGCCAGGATCTGCACCCGCACCTTGGCCGTGCCCTGCTGTTCCATGCCCAGCAACTGGGCGGCCCGGCGGGACAGGTCGATGATGCGGCCGGCGGCGAAGGGGCCGCGGTCGTTGATGCGCACGACGATGGACCGGCCGTTGTCCAGGTTGGTCACCCGCACCAGGCTGGGCATGGGCAGGGTCTGGTGCGCGGCCGTCAGCTCATTCTGGTCGAAGGTCTCGCCGTTGGCGGTGCGTTCCTGGTGGAAGCCGGGGCCGTACCAGCTGGCGATACCCGTCTGGTCGTAATCGTAATCGGCGCGCGGGTAGTACCATATACCGCCGATCTGGTAGGGATTGCCCACCTTGTAGCCGGGCTGGCCGCCGGCGGGCGCGGTCGGAGTCGCGGTCTTGATGGAGGTGGCGGGGGCCGGCGCCTCCTGCTTGTGGGCGCAACCGGCCATCAGCAGGGCGCCCAGCGACAGACCGGCCAGGGCCGCCGTCTTCAACGGAAACTGCCACGTCGATTCGTTGGCAGCGGTGGCCGCCGCCGTCCGCTTCACCAGATTTGCCCGGCTCATCACTCGCACACCGCTATGGATTGTGGCTGCACCCTACAACAGTTCACAGCGCCGCGCCAAGTTGATCGGCCAGCAAACCAACGGTGGTCGCGAAATAAGTGGACCGGTTCCAGTTCATGATCGTGCGGTAATTGTCATAGACCAGGAAGGCGCGGCCATCCGGCCCATCGGGGATGACCAAGGATGCCGAAAGCGCCCGCGCCGGCAGCGCCTTGCCGTCCAGCGCCCGCACGCCGGCCTTGGCCCACTCCGCCAGGGTGCGCTTCTTGTCCAGGCCGGCGGCGGAGGCGGCGTCCAGCCCCCCCTTTCCTGCATTAGGGGCCGGCAGCTTCACTTCCCGCCCCCAGGTGGTGCCGGCGTCCCAGCCCACGGTGGACAGGTAATTCGCGGCGGAGGCCAGCACGTCCGGGGTCTTGGTCCAGATGTCGCGCCGGCCGCAGCCGTCGAAGTCCTGCGCGAACTTGAAGAAGGCGCTGGGCATGAACTGCACCTGGCCCATGGCGCCGGCCCAGGAGCCCTTCATGGTCCCGGGATCGACCTTGTCCTCCTCCACGATGCGCAGGGCCTGGATCAGCTCCTTGCGAAAATAGGCGGGGCGCCGGCCGTCGTGGGCCAGGGTGGCCAGGGCGTCGATGATGCGGAAGCCACCGGTGATCTTGCCGTAATTGGTCTCCAGCCCCCACAGCGCCACGATGTACTGCGGCTGCACGTGGTACCGGGCGCTGACCTGGGCCAACAGCGCCGCGTTCTGCCGCATCATCTCCCGCCCCTTCTGGATGCGGTCGTTGGTCAGGACGCGGCCGGCGTAGGTGGCGAAGGTTACAGTGCCCTCCGGCTGCTTGCGGTCCAGGTCGATGACGCGGGGCAGTTCCTGCACATTGCCAAGGGCGGCATCCAGGGTCGCCTTGCTGATGCCCTGGGCCATGGCCTCCTGGCGCACGCCGTCCAGCCAGCGGGCGAAGTCCGCCTGTTGCTCTGGGGTGATCACCGTGGGCGGGGGCGCGGCGGAGGTGGCCGGTGCCGCTGCTGGTGCCGCCGCTGGGGCGGCCCCCTGCGGAGCCGGCGCGCTGGCGGCGGCGGGTGGTCCCCCGGCGCAGCCGGTCAGCAGCAGCGCGGACAGAAGGCCGACAGCCGTGCTACGGGACAGGAAGGTACGGCTGATGGCGCGGCAGGCAGGCGGGCAGGTCACGAGGCGGAATCCTTGGGCGAAAGCGATGCGGCGGAAGGCGCCGGGGTGAATGGGCCGGTGATTCACGGCGATTTGGTGGCGATATCGGGTGCCGGCCGTTCCGGTCCCGGAAACAGGCTGTCCGTGCGGTCCATCAGGCGATAGGCCACCAACCCGATGTATTCGTGCACCGACTGGGACAGCAGTTCCAGCCCCCCCAGCAGATCGAAACTGGGCCGGTACAGCAAGACCTTCGGCGCCCGTATGTCCACGGGATAGGGCACCACCGGCCAACCGACACGGCGGAAGATACCCACCGACCGGGGCATGTGGAAGGCCGAGGTCACCAGCAGCCAGGTCTGGCCCGGCTCGGGCCGCATCAGATCACGACTGAACCGGGCGTTCTCCCAGGTGTTGCGCGACTCCCCCTCGAAAGTGACGTGGCTGATGTCCATGCCCATCTCCTCCAGGGCGGCGCGGGCCACGGGCGCTTCCTTCTCATCCGGATCGCGCAGTTCGCCGGAACCGCCGGAAAAGATGATGCGGGCGTTCGGATAGCGGCGGGCCAGTTCGGGCATGACCATCAGCCGCTCGGCGGCGCCATTGACCTCGGGCCGGCCTGTCTCGGCCGTTGCGATCTGATCGACGGAGCCGCCCAGGACGATGATGCCATCGACATGGTCGGGCAGCGCCGTTGGCGCGGGGAAGCGGGTTTCCAGCGCCCGCATGCTCCACGCCCCCACTGGCACCACCGCGACGATCAGCAGCGCCAGCGCCGCGGCGCGGGCGCGACGCAAGGAATGCTGCGGCTCAAAGCCCCTGGTTGTAAAAAGTGTCGCCAATAAAAATAAAAGCAATAAATTGCCCGGCGCGCTCAATGCCCAGAAGATTTTGGATAGGGCGAAGCTCAAGGTGTTTGTTCCCCATAATCTTTTGTCGGGAAAGTCCACCAGACCTTCCTGCCTACCGTTGTAACCGGCGGTTGGGTACGCCCGGGGTGGACCACACCGGGTTTCGTGGAATTTGCCGAATATTGCATGGACAGCGCAGTTTCCTCATGCGGCGGGCGCACGAAATGGTCTAAGGTCAAAATCAATCGAGAACAAGCCGGCCCAGCCCCTATCGTGACCGAAGCCTGCCTGACCGTCGTCGCCCGATCCGACGCGGCACCCACCGGTGCCGGTGCTTTGCAGGATATTTCCGTCTTCACACGCCGTATCGATGATCACCTGGGTAGCCATAGCGGCCCCTGCGCCGTGCTGGTGATCGAGATCTCGCGCATGGCGGAATTGTACAAGCTGATGGGGCAGCAGGCGCTGGACACCTCCATGGCCACCATGGCGGAACGGGTACTGAGCCTGTGCGGCGGCAGCGATGTCGTTTGCCGAATCGCCCGGACCCAATTTGCCCTGTTCCTGCCCGACCTCAGCCACGCCAGCAAGGCGCTGTTCACCGCTTCCGCCCTGGCCGCCCGCGTGGCCGAGCCCATTCTGGTCGAAGGGCGGCTGCTGTACATGGTGGCGAAGATCGGTGTGGCGGTATCGCCCGATGATGGCGCCAGTGGCCAGACGTTGCTGCGCAACGCCGCCATCGCCCAGGGGGAGGTGGCGAAATCCGGCTCTGTCCACTACCTGCACTACACCGAACAGATGCGTGACCGGCTGCGCCACCAGTTGATCACGGAGACGGAGCTGCGCCAGGCCATCCTGGATGAGGCCTTCATCCTGCACTACCAGCCCAAGGTGTCCATCGCCGATGGCACCCCCATCGGGGGGGAGGCGCTGATCCGCTGGCGCCATCCCACCCGTGGCCTGCTCTACCCCATGGAATTCATTCCGATCGCGGAAGAGACGGGCCTGATGGTGCCCATCGGCGAATGGGCGCTGCGTGCCGCCTGCCGCCAGATCCAGACCTGGATCGAGGCCGGACGACAGCCGCTGCAGATCGCCGTCAACGTATCGGAGCGTCAGTTCCGATGGGGCCATTTGCCGGCCCTGATCGACGTGCTGCTGCGCGAGACGGGCATCCCCCCCCACCTGCTGCAGCTGGAGATCACCGAATCGGTGTTGCCGGAGGATTTGGAGGGCGCGTTGCGCCAGATGGCGTGGATCGCCGACTGCGGCGTGGCCCTGGCGCTGGATGATTTCGGCACCGGTTATTCCTCGCTGTCCTACTTGCGCGAGCTGCCGTTGGATTGCCTGAAGGTTGACCGCAAGTTCGTCCAGGATATGGAACAGGACAGCAGCACCCGCCACATCGTGCAGGCCATCGTCGCCATGGCCAAGGCCATGGGATTGAAGGTCGTGGCCGAGGGCGTGGAGACGGAGAGCGAGCGCAACCTGCTGCGCGGCATGGGGGTGGAGGAAGGCCAGGGCTACCTGTTCGCCCGCCCCCTGCCCGTCAAGGAATTCGAAGCGTTCTGCGGGCTGTGACGTCCGGCTGTTAGGGCCGGTAGCCTTCCTTGGAAAATCATACCGACGGTTGGGCCGTATCGTCCTGCTTGGTGGGACCGGTGCCGCTGACGGCACGAACCCAACCGGCCACGATGGCGCCCACTCCGTCACGCTTGAACTCGATGCCCACGCCGTTTTCAGTCCGGCGCACGATGCGTACGGCGGCGGCCACCGGCGCGCCGGGCAAGCGCAGCACGCCCTCCGTCCCTATGGGCAAGTCAGGTCCGGGAGTGAGGAAGGCGCCGCCGGCGGATACATCGGCAATGCGACAGGAGACGATGGTGTCACCGCAGCTCAGCTGCACCTCGCTGTCCACCGACAGGCGGTCGTAGGTGCGGCGGTTGTTGGGCCGCACCAGATTGGACAGGACACGCTTGATATCGCCCCAGGCCATGAGCCTCTCCCCTGACGCCAAGCCCTGCGGCCGCCCATTCGCCAACCGAACCCGTTCAGCCGCGCCATCATAGCAGTGTGCCGCCAAAGGAACAGCGACGCAAATGCCTGGGAGGAATGCCTTTCCCGCGAGTATCTTCTGAGGCACACACCCCATGGTTCATTGGCGCGACTGTTGGGAGTGCGCAGCGGCCTCCCCTGCAGTGGGAACGAGGGCAAATGGAAATGATGGAAGGCTAAGGCCGCGCCTGCGCGCCATTGGACGGGGAGCGGATATCCGCCAGGTCAAGGATATAGAATTCCAACTCCAGCCGTTCCTCAGGGCTGGCGTCGGCATAGGCGCGGGTGGCGCGTATACCGGACAGCATTTCCGCCGCCCGGCTCAAGGCGATATCCGCCGCCGTGCGGTGGGCTGTGATTTGGTCCCCAGGCTGATGCTCCCCAAGCTGGGAACTTCTTATCGTTGCACTTGGATCGCCCTGGCGATCGTCGTGAGGATTGGACATGGTCCAAAGTCTCCCCTGACAACAGTGGGCACGAGACCTACAACGAAAGTCGTTTATACAGTTTATGAAATGGTCTCGGAATTGCGGCGGTGGGGCTATCTCCAAAGTGGCAACAGATCGGTCGCATTGTTCCAGTTGTACTGGGCCTTAATTGCGCGGCGTCGCGGCCTCGGCCGGACTTACCATTCGCAAGGACGGGCTCTCGACCTGGTGGGCCTCCAGGACCTTGTGCACGGATTGCCCGATCATGCGGATCTCGTCGAACTGCGTGACCAACTCGAAACAAAACAGGAAAGCCAGGGTATAACAGGGTGCGGGAAAGCGCATCATGACCCGCAGGATAGGGGTGGCGTAGAGGCGGCGGACGGTGTCGCGCGTCATCAGCACGGTGATGGCCACGCCAATCAAGGCCCCCGCCAGCACATCGGTGGGATAGTGCAGGCCCAAGTAAATCCGCACCAGGCAGACAAAGACGGCCGTATAGGCCATGGCGGCGACGCCGACACCCCGCCATACCAGGAAGATGCCGGTGGACACCGACATCCACAGCATGGCGTGATCACTGGGAAACGAGCTCCAGGTCCTGAGGATGGTTTCACTGGTGCCGCTGAGCGGGAAATGGAAGGGCACGTCCGGGTCGTAGATGGGACGCTGGCGGAACGGCAGGAAATGGGCCAGCCCTCGCCCCACCCCCAGCGCCACCAAGCCGCTGGCGAAGGTGGCGATGACCATCTCCTTTTCCCATAGGCCGCGCTTGCCACCCCGGAACCACACCCACCACAGCACGGCCACCGGAAACAGCCCCTTGAACAGGGAAAAGCTGGAGATGGTGTGGATGGCGTGATTCACCCCTTCTGACCTGAAAGCGTGGGTTGTCAGGAACTCCTGGATGGCGCTGTCAAAGCCGTTCATC
>NZ_BACU01000344.1 GCF_000333275.1 Azospirillum sp. B4
TTCGCGGGCCACGGTCAGTGGGGCGCGGAAGCTGGCCTCCTGCACCTCCTGCGGGCTCTTATTGTAGTAATAGTCCAAGCCCGTTTCACCCAGGCCCACCACCTTGGGCAGCGCCGCCACTTCGCGCAACGTGTCGACGGTGCAGAACTCCTGCTCCTCCAGCGCCTGGTGGGGATGGACGCCCACCGTGCACCAGACGTCGGGGTAGGCCTGCGCCACGGCATGCACCTGGGGGAAGCGGCTGAGATGGGTGCAAATGGTCAGCATGGCGCCCACGCCCGCGTCCCGCGCCCGCTGCACCACCGCGTCGCGCTGCTCCACGAAATCCGGGAAATCCAGATGGCAATGGCTGTCGATCAGGAAGGGCTTGAGGCTCAGACCGTCCGGCATCAGGCCGCCCCCTCCACTTCCTCGACATGGCGGGGGAACACGCCCTGCGGCGCCGGCAGCGGCGTGCCGGGCACCAGCGCCTGGTCCAGGTGGGCGAAGTCGCGCGCTTCGACCGGCACGGCCAGCAGGTCCAGCACCTTGGCCATGGCGCCCGGCATGAAGGGCTGTGCCAGGATGGCGATGTGGCGCATGGCTTCCGCCAGCACGTACAGCACCGTCGCCATGCGGGCCGGATCGGTCTTCTTCAGCGCCCAGGGGGCCTGTTCGTCGATGTAGCGGTTGGCGTCGCCCACCACCACCCACAGGGCGTCCAGCGCCTTGTGGAAGGCCTGCAGGTCCAGGTCGGCCCGCATCGTGGGTAGCAGGCCGCGCGCGGCGGCCAGCAGGGCGGTGTCGGCCTCGGTGAACTCACCCGGCGTGGGGACCACGGCGCCGCAATTCTTCTGGATGATGGACAGGAACCGCTGGGCCAGGTTGCCGTAGCCGTTGGCCAGTTCGCTGTTGATGCGGGTGACCATGGCGCGGCGGGAGAAATCGCCATCGTTGCCGAAGGGGATCTCGCGCATCAGGAAATAGCGGGTTTGGTCCAGGCCGTACTTTTCCAGCAACTCGCTGGGCGCCACCACGTTGCCCAGGGACTTGGACATCTTCTCGCCCTCCACCGTCCACCAGCCGTGGGCGAACACGCGGGTGGGCGGCTGCAGGCCGGCGGCCATCAGGAAGGCCGGCCAGTAGACGGTGTGGAAGCGCAGGATGTCCTTGCCCACCATGTGCATGGCGCCGGGCCAGTACCGGGCGTAGGGCGTGCCCTCCCCCATCTCCGGATAGCCGATGGCGCTGATGTAGTTGGCCAGGGCGTCCAGCCAGACATACATGATGTGCTTGTCATCGCCCGGGACCGGGATGCCCCAGTCGAAGGTGGTGCGGCTAACCGACAGGTCCTTCAGGCCGCCCTTGACGAAGCTCAACACTTCGTTGCGCTTGCCGGCCGGCAGGATGAAGCTGGGATTGGCCTCATAGAAGGCCAGCAGGCGGTCTGTCCAGGCGCTGAGACGGAAGAAGTAGCTGGATTCCTCCACCCATTCTCACTCGGCCCCGGTGGGCGCGAACTTGCGGCCCTGGTCGTCAGATGCGGAGTTCATCCTCGCCGTAAAAAGCCTCGTCCCGGACGGAGTACCAGCCGGCGTAGGCGCCCAGGTAGATTTCCCCATTCTCGAACAGCTTGTGACACAGTTTCTGCACAGAAGTCACGTGACGCGGCTCGGTCGTGCGGATGAACTCATCGTTGGAGATGATCCCCACGGCGTGCAGGTCACGTAATTTCTGCGATACCTTGTCTGTGACGGCCTGTTGATCAATGCCTGCCTTCTCGGCCGACTTCTCCGGCTTCTGCCCGAGCACGTC
>NZ_BACU01000343.1 GCF_000333275.1 Azospirillum sp. B4
GGATCCCAAACCCAATGATGTGAACGCCCTGGTGCGTNCGATGGAAGATCTGTTGCGCCGGACTTGGGCGAGCAGATCGAGCTGCGTGTCACCATGGCGGAAAACCTGCGGGCGGCGCGCAGCGACGTGAACCAGTTGGAAAGCGCCATCCTGAACCTGGCGATCAACGCCCGCGACGCCATGCCCGATGGCGGCATCCTGACCATTGAAACCGGCCGCGCCACGCTGGACCGTGCCTATGCCGCCCGCCATGATGGCCTCTCGGCGGGCGATTACGTCATGATCCGCGTCAGCGACACCGGCATGGGCATGCCGCCCGACGTGGTGGCCAAGGCCTTCGAGCCCTTCTTCACCACCAAGCCCATTGGCCAGGGCACCGGTCTTGGTCTGTCCATGATCTACGGTTTCGTCAAGCAGACCGGCGGCCATGTGCGCATCGACAGCGAGCCTTGGCGCGGCACGGCCATCACGCTCTACCTACCCTGTGACGTCGGGCAGGACGCGCGCGACGGTGGGTTGTCCGGTACTGGCGAGACGCCGGAGGGCGCGGGCGAGATCGTCCTGGTGGTGGAGGATGACGAGTCCGTGCGCCTGCTGGTCCTGGATGTGCTGCAGGAGCTGGGCTACACCGCCCTGCACGCGGCGGAGGGGCGCGCGGCGCTCAGTGTCATTGAGTCGTCCAGCCAGATCGACCTGCTGATCACCGACGTCGGCCTGCCCGGCCTGAACGGCCGGCAACTGGCGGAGATCGCCCGCCGGCGGCGGCCCGACCTTCCGGTGCTGTTCGTCACCGGCTATGCCGCCAACGCCGCCGTCAGGGGGGACTTCCTGGACGAGGGTATGGACATGGTGATGAAGCCCTTCGCCATGGACGAACTGGCCGCCAAGATCCGGGGCATCCTGGAGAAACGATCCGTGACGCGGGTAGCGCTTTCGCCCTCATGACGCGCGTATATGCGTGCCAATAAACGCGAAGATTGCGTAGCGGCCTGATTTCCGGCATACAGCGACTTGGGATGGATGAACCCAGGGGGGCTGTCATGTGGGGCGAGCGGTTTTTAGGCGTAGCGGCGTTGGCCGTGTTGACCGGGTGTGCTGGCGCCGGTGCGGGGCAGGGCGGGGCCACTCCGCCGCAATTGTACGCCCGCTCCCTGAACGCGGCGGCGGTGGCGCGGGCTGACCTGCTGGGGCCCGACCTGGTGCGCGTCGTTCCCGACAATCCCAAGCTGGTGTGGCGGGACGGTCCGCACGGCCGCCAGGTGCTGGTGGCCTCCACCATGTCCGCAGCGTCCTATGAGAAATACTACGCCGGCAAGACGGGCGGCACCTCGCCCGACGCCTGGGGCACCATGTGGGTGACGGCCGTGCCGCAGTTACAGGAGTTCTGCGCCGGTGCCGCCGGCGACGCCACGGCCAAGGCGGACAGGGTGAAGCAGTACCTGGGCCTGGATCCCACCCGCGATTATTCCCAGGTGGTGGAGATGTGGGTGTCGCAACAGGACATCGCCCGTCCCTGTCCGGACACGGACGTGACGGTGGCCCATTGCACCTTGGACTCTTCTTCGACCGTTGCCCGGCCCAGTTGTGCCGCTGGCGACGCCGCCTGCCTGGAAAAGCAGAGTTACTGGGACTGGTTCGCGCGCAACATGCGGGTGAACTATGTGGACGGCGGTGCCCCCTGGACCCGGCTGGGCTATACCTATGACTGGCACCCCAAGGCGGGCGCCCCGGACGGCGCCGTGCGCTATGGCGCCAGTGAATTCATCCTGAAACCCAGCCGCCCCTACGACATTCGCACCGCGTACACCCTGGGCGATTATTGTCGCAAGCCAGCCACGTGACGGCGCCTATTCCGGCAGCACCGGCGGCGGGGCCCGGCGGGCGCTGAGCGTGGCGCCAATGGAGGCGACCATGATGGTGGCGATGGCCAGCCAATGCAGGGGGGACAGCGCCTCCCCCAGCAGCAGCATGGCCATCAGGGCGCCCACCGCCGGTTCGGCGCTGGTCAGGGTGCCGAAGGTCTGGGCCGGCAGGCGGCGCAGCGCCACCATTTCCAGCGTGTAGGGCAGGGCGCTGGACAGCGCACCCACCATGATGGCGCTGCCCAGGATGGCGGGCTGGAACAGGGTGGCGGCACCGGTGTGGACGATGCCGACGGGCAGCACCAGACAGGCGGCGATCATGGTTCCCGCCGCCGTGGCCTGGGTGCCGTGCGCCCCGCCCGCCTTCTTGGCGGCAACGATGTACAGCGCCCAGAAGGCGCCCGCCGCCAACGCGTAGGCGACACCATACGGGTCCAGCCGGGTTGCCGCCGGCTCCAGCGGCAGCAGCAACAGCAGGCCTGCCACCGCCAGGCCGATCCACAGAAAATCGACTTTCCGCCGGGATGACAGCAGGGCCAAGCCCAGCGGCCCGGTGAACTCCACCGCGATGGCGATGCCCACCGGTATGGTCTGCAGCGCCCGATAGAACAGGAAGTTCATGCCCGCCATGGCGCCGCCATAGATCAGCAGTGGCAGCCAGGTGCTGCGGGTAAGCCGCATGCGCCAGGGGCGCAGCAGCAGGGTCAGCATCAGCGCGGCCGTCGTCAGGCGCAGCGCCGTCGTGCCTTCCGCCCCCGTGATCGGGAACAGGGTCTTGGCGATGGAGGCGCCGGTGGTGACCGACACCATGGCCGCGAACAGGGCGGCGACGGGCACGACGGGTGGCAGGGCAGCGGCACCCGGGGTGGGCAGGGCGGTATCGTGGGACATGGGGCACAACGGTGAAGGGGAACGGCAGCGCTGGAAAAGCCCACCGGCGCAGCATTTTAGCGGCTGCCCTTGCATCAGGTTGTCAATTATTGGCAAACGATGATAATTTTTATCGGCGACGTCACCTCTGAGGCCCAATGTTCTCGCCCGACCTGGACGCCATAGACCGCAGGCTGCTGGAACAGCTGCAAGCTGACGCCCGCTTGCCCATCCCGGTGCTGGCGGAACGGGTGGGACTGTCGGGCCCGGCGTGCTACCGCCGCATCCGCCGTCTGCGCGACAGCGGCGCCATCGAGCGTGAGATCGCCATCGTTCGCCCGCGCACCCTGGGCTGGCCGCTGACCATGGTGGTTCTGGTCACCCTGGAACGCGACAGCGGCCGGGCGTCGGACGCCGGTGGCGGCCATCTCATCGACCAGTTCATGCGCAAGATCGCTGCCGTTCCGGAAGTGGTGGAAGCCTGGTACGTCACCGGCGATCACGATTTTGCCCTGCGCATCGTCGCCCGCGACATGGAAGGCTACGACGACCTGACCCGCCGCATCCTGCTGGATGATGAGAACGTCCGCACCTTCAAGACCCTGGTGGTGATGCGGCAAGCCAAGGCCCTGAGCCCAATACCGGCAGGTGGTTTCTAGCCTAAAACCAGGGGGCGGTGCATGAGCCAGGTGCCCGGGGGAAAGGCGCCGGTCATATGTGCCTCCTTCAGCCGTCGGGCGGCTGTGATCTCGCTTCGGAGGACATCAGTCAGCCGGCGAAAGCCGTCTGTTTCATCGGCAGTCGGCATGATGGCCATGAAATCAAAAGGTGCCCCATGCGCAAACATTCGCCCCTGAAAAGGCTTGTCCCAGCCGCCGACAGTGAGGCCATACCGAATGTATGGATGGCGCGATCGGTGCGCCTCGGCCTTTGCGCCATAGGCGAGCAGATCGTGCGTTGTCACTGAGCGGTATTTGAACTCGACAATGACCAGGGGCGTCCAGCTTTGGTTAGGCTTCTCGTCATAAATAAGAAGGTCAGTCTCATATTGCCTGCGGCGACTGCCCGTGTGAACCGGTGCGTTCTCCACATCGTATTCCCAGCAGTAGCTGGCGTAATCCAGACGTTGCCCATAACAAGCCTGGGCGCCGTTTAGAACGTTCTCCTGGTTAACGAAGCTGCAGGCACGCCGAACAAAGGATTTTTCGCCAGACATATTATCACTCTCAAAATCGGCGTCGTTCATCGTTTCTCTCTTTCGTGTCTCTATGATATCGATTTCACTAAGTGGGGAATAAAATACCACCTGTGCGAGAAATCTCACGCCCTGAAATATATTTCCATAACGTATATTATCGGCCCTAGAGCGCCCAGGGAATAGACCTTCACGAGGCGCTACACGCAGCCGTTGATCGAATGCGTGCTTACTGTCTCTTCGTCCAAAGGTCATCCGTGATTTGCGCGGCGTTCGCTTCAACCTCGGTGGCTTCGCCGTCTGGCTGTTGCAATCGCACTTTGGCGCGGTACCCGCCGTCAAATTCTTCCAGCACGGTCAGAATGCTGCCGTTCCGGTGTTTATACACGTCGCCCTGATGAAGTCGGATCATGACGGCCCTCATAGTGTTTGAATGAGCCAGATGTGGGGGCGCAGCAGCATCGACGCAAGGCGCATAACTGGGGTGACGAGCTCCAAGATAGAAGCGTCCCCCCTTGGCCCTTTGATGGCACCGTCGACGTGCTGGCCGCCCTGATTGCGGAACGGGCCCCTGGACTCTGGGCCAGAGGGTCAGAGGCGCGCCGTCACCCGCAGGCGACCGTCGCCATCCGTGGCGACCGCCAGGTGCTCGTAGCTTTTCACCGTTGGATGTCGCGTCTCCAGCAGGCTGTGATGGGTGGCGGTGATGACCGCCACGGCGGCGCCCGCCGCTTCTCCCGCCGCGATGCCGGCCGGCGCATCTTCCCACACCAGGCACTCCCCGGCAGCCACTTCCAGCCGGCGGGCGGCCAGCAGGAACGGGTCGGGCGCCGGCTTGCCCCGGCTGACGTCGTCGGCGGTGACCAGCACGGGCGGCGGCACCAGGCCGGCGGCATCCAGCCTGGCGATGGCCAGCGCGCGCGGGGCGGAGGTCACGATGGCCCAGCGCTGGGGCGGCAGGCCCGCCAGGAAAGCGGGCGCGCCTGGGATGGCCACCGTACCGGCGACGTCCGCGATCTCATCGCGGGTCAGTTGCGCGGCCTCCGCCTCCACATCGGTGCCGGGCTTGGCCCAGCGGCGGATCGTCTCCACCGCCCGCACGCCGTGCATGGTGGCCAGCAGCGCGATCGGATCCACGTCGTGGCGCTGGGCCCAGCGGGACCACACCCGGTTGGCGGAGGCGATGCTGTCGATCAGGGTGCCGTCCATGTCGAACAGGAAGGCGGCGAACGTCCGGTCAGGATGGGGCGGCGGTGACATGCGGATCCGGCAGGCGATGCGAGGTCGACACCATCCTGCGGTGGGCCGCCCTCCCCTGTCGACGTCCGCCCGCGCAAGGCAGCGCAGACGTCGAAAGACTTGCGTTTCGGATCAGCGGGGCAACGGGTTGCCGGGCGACAGGCGTTCCCGCCCGTGCGGCTTGCTGAAATCCAACGCCGGCCCCACGGGCACGATGCCGGTGGGATTGATGGACCGGTGGCTTTCGTAATAGTGCCCCTTGATGTGCCGCAGGTCCACGGTCCCGGCCACACCCGGCAACTGATACAGGTCGCGCAGATAGGCCGACAGGTTGGCATAGTCGGCGATACGGCGGATGTTGCACTTGAAGTGGCCGACGTAGACGGCGTCGAAGCGCGCCAGGGTGGTGAACAGGCGGATGTCCGCTTCCGTCACATGGTCGCCGGTCAGGAAGCGGCGGGTGGCCAGGCGGTCATCCAGCCAATCCAGCGTTTCGAACAAGGGGGTGATGGCTTCCTCATAGGCGGCTTGTGTGGTGGCGAAGCCGGCCTTGTAGACGCCGTTGTTGACCGTGTCGTAGATGCGGGCGTTCAGCGCGTCGATTTCCGGCCGCAGTGCCAAGGGGTAATAATCGCCCGGATTGGCGCCCGCGCTGTCGAAGGCGCCGCCCAGCATGCGGATGATTTCAGAGGATTCGTTGTTCACGATGGTCCCCTGCCGCTTGTCCCACAGCACCGGCACCGTGACCCGGCCGGTGTAATTCGGGTCGGCGGCCTGGTAGACCTGATACAGCACCCTGGCGCGATTCACCGTGTCGGGCACGGTGCCGGACCCTTCGGCGAAGGTCCACCCCTCCTCCAGCATGCGCCAATGGACGACGGAGACGCTGATCATGTCCTCCAGCCCCTTCAGGGCGCGCATGATCAGGGTGCGGTGGGCCCAGGGGCAGGCCAGGCTGACGTAGAGATGATAGCGCCCGGGTTCCGCCTTGAACCCTCCCCCGCCGCTGGGGCCGGCGGCGCCGTCAGCCGTCACCCAGTTGCGGAAGGCGCTGTCCTTGCGCACGAAGCGCCCGCCGGTCGACTTGGTATCGTACCAGACATCGCGCCATACACCGTCAACCAGCAGTCCCATGTCCATCTCCGCGAATCCTGGCCCGGCGCTGAAGGGCGCGCCGGCCGCCAGGCAGTAGATAACCCCGGCCGGCGCCGGGCGGCAGGGGGATAATCCTGGGGCTATCGTTCAGGAAACCGGAATGGCGGGGCGGGTGTTCCCATGCCTGTGCCACCTGGGTGGCTTCTTCAGCATCCGGAAGGATCTTGACTAAGAATCAATGACGTCGCAACCGTGTCTCGCGGAACGTTTTCCATTGGGGAAATGTGATTATTCAGGTTGGGCCTGGCACGGGGCGTCCAAATTCGGTTGGTGGAGGTCATGGACAAGTCGCAGATACTTCCCCTGATCCTGTCTGGGGGATCCGGCACCCGCCTTTGGCCCCTATCGCGTGAGCTTTATCCCAAGCAGTTCCTGCCGCTGATCGGCGACCTGTCGCTGTTGCAGCAGACGCTGCGCCGCTGCGACCAGGCGGGCCTGGGCCGTGCCATGATCATCGCCAGCCATGAGCATCGCTTCGTGGTGGCGGAGCAGGCGCGCAATGCCGGCGTCGGGTTGGAGGCGCTGTATCTGGAACCCGTGGCCCGCAACACCGCGCCGGCCATCGCCGCCGCGGCCGTGGCAGCCGCCTCCGCCAGGCCGGACCGGCTGATGCTGGTGCTGCCGGCCGATCATTCCATCGTGGACGAGGCCGCCTGGCGGGCCGCCCTGGACCTGGCCATCCCCGCCGCGCTGGATGGCGCCTTCGTTACCTTCGGGATCGAGGCCACGCGGGCGGAGACCGGCTATGGCTATATCCGCCAGGGTGACGCCCTGCCGGTGGGTGCTGGCGTCTTCCAGGTGGCGCAGTTCGTGGAGAAACCGGACCGCGCCACGGCGGAGGAATACCTGGCCGGCGGCCGGCACCTGTGGAACAGCGGCATGTTCCTGTTCCGCGCCGACCGCCTGCTGGAAGATCTCGGCGGGTTCGAGCCCGCGTTGGTGGACGCGGCGCGCGCGGCGGTTGAGCGCCGCGCGGGCGACCTGGACTTCCAGCGCCTGGACGCCGAGGCCTTCGCCCAGGCGCCGTCCATCTCCATCGACGACGCCCTGTTCGCCCGCACCCGCCGTGCCGCCGTCGTGCCGTGCAGCATCGGCTGGAGCGACGTGGGTTCCTGGAAGTCGTTGCTGGAGGTCCTGCCCGTGGATGACAAGGGCAACTTCCAGCTTGGCGACGTGGTGCTTGAGGACACCAAAGGCAGCTATGTCCGCACCGACGGCATCCTGACCACCGTGCTGGGCATGGACAATGTCATCGTCGTCACGACGCCCGACGCCGTGCTGGTGGCCAACAAGGACCGCATGGACGGCCTGAAGGGCATCGTCGCCACCCTGAAGAAGGCCAATCGCCGCGAGGCCTCGGCCCGGCCGCGCGTCTACCGCCCCTGGGGCTATTACCAGACCCTGCATGAGGGGGAGCGGTTCCAGGTGAAGCGCCTGACCGTGAACCCCGGCCACAAGCTGTCCCTACAAAAGCATTTCCACCGCGCGGAGCATTGGGTGGTGGTGAACGGCACCGCCACCGTGACCCGGGACGGCGAGACGCACATCGTGCGTGAGAACGAATCCATCCACCTTCCGCTGGGCAGCGCCCATCGGCTGGAGAACGCCGGCAAGATCCCGCTGAACCTGATCGAGGTTCAGTCCGGTGCCTATCTGGGGGAGGATGACATCGTCCGGCTGGAAGACAGCTATGGCCGGACATGACCGGGGCGTACGTTATGCGGAAACAGACGTGGGGCCTTTCTGCCGTGCTGTTCTGAATGGTGAAGTCCGCGCCTGCCCTACCAGCGAATTCGAGCGACGAGCCCTCTCGACAGGATATGGTTTGGGTGACTTTTGGAAGGGAATTTCATCCGTAGTTGCATGGGCGTGGAACCAGACCGCCAGTTGCGGCTTGGTTCATATTAGCGGGCCAACGCGAGCCTCAATAAAGACGCCCGCGCTGATCTATCCAGCCCACAGTTCTAATATTAATGGTATTATTGGATGTTTGGTTGCTGATGATTGATACCTGCCTTGAGGTATTTGTCAGAACACGTAGTTCCGCAGTTGTGCCTTGGGACGTGCTTACATTATCTAACTGATGTCCACTACCAGTTACTAAAGGAGTAGTTTGGCTTGAATCCTCGTCTGGCGAGCGGACGGCGCATTGCCCGAGAGCCGCACTATTACCATAGCCGGCTCGTATGAAAGCCTCAACCTTGACCCCAGGCGGGACCGATAACGTGAATAGTGTGCTGGTAGTCCCCACACTAGCGGCCTGAACGTCATATGCTGCGTCGAACCACAAAAACAGATCCCCTGTTTGAGTGAACGGCACGATGTTTCCTGAGGAGCTGGTGAGAATGGAACCGATTCGGCGTTTGTAGGTATAGCCGGATGGCAGCGTCGGGCTGGAGACACTGGTGGACAGCAGGATATCGCCGTGCCCGTCCACGTCAGCCCGAATCAGGAAGACATGGTACCAGGTGCTTGCCGCACGGGAGCCGCTGTCGATACCGTTGCCGCCCGTGCCGGCTGACCAGGCGCCGCTGCTCTGCAGCACCTTGGTGATTGTCGACGTCGTCTGGATGAAATAGTTGGTGCCATCGTCTGCCGCGACACCTGCCGCCACATCCACCGTGGTGGCGCTGCCGGCATCCCGGGAAAGGGTTAGACCGAATAGAATTCCAGGAACGGGTGAACTCAAATTAATCGACACGAATTCCTCCTGTAGTTTTGCATTTGAAGCATTTTTTCGCGGAATTAATCGATTTGAGCGGGATGGCAGGTCACCCACAGGCCCGAGTGCCTAGCTTCGGCGCATCCCTGATGGTGTCAAATTAAACATGATGAACAACCTATAAGGCGTACTTCGACTGCCCAGGATGAATATCGCGACATCTGCACTTTTAAAGAACACGGAGGCGGGGCCGCCTATTTTGGCCCCGCCTCCGTCTCGCCAATCAGCCGGTCCTCACCCCACCGTCTCCGGCTGCTTCGTCCGCCTCACCAGTTGGTCCAGGCCGCCCTGGGCCATCAGCAGGCTGACCAGGGCGTCCACCAGGGTGCCGTGGCCGGCCTCGGTGCCGCCCATGGCCACGGTGGGTACCAGGGGCACCTTGGCCTGGGTGATGGCGCTGCTCAGCATGGCGGCCACCTCCTTGGACAGGGCCATCTCCGCGCCGCCGAAGGCGTCGACCTGGGCCTTGGCGGCCTGGGCGTTGGCGTCGCCGATGGCGGCCACGCGGTCGGCCTCGGCGCGGCCCTCGGTGCGGGTGCGCATGGCGGTCGCCTCGGCCATCACCTTGGTCGCCTCCGCCTCCTGGGTCTTGCGGGCCAGTTCGGCGCGGCCGTGGTTCTGCGCCACCTCGATGGACACGGCGGACTTGGTCAGGTCGCCCTGGGCCGCCGCCCGGGCCTCGGCCGCGCGCAGCTCCAGCTCCTTGGCGGCGGCCAACTGCTGGCTTTCATAGGTGTCCACCTTCTCCTTCGCCACCTGCCGGGCGCGCAGCTGCTCGAAGATGGTGTCGATATGGGTGTCGCCCTTGGCCGCGCGCGGCGTGCCGATCATCACCTCCTTCACGTTCAGGCGATACTTGGCGAAGCGGACGGTCATGGCGGCCAGGGCCTCGCGCTGCACCTCCGCCCGCTGGTTCACCAGCTCGATCAGGGTGCGGCTCTGGGCCGCGTCCTTGAACCAGGCGCTGACCATGGGGTCCAGGGTCTGTTCCACCAGCTTCTTCACGTCGGCGAACTGCTGCACCACCCAGGGCGCGTCGTCGTAGCCGATGTGCACCACGATGGACAGGGGCAGGATGGGTTCGAACGCGTCCTTGGTGATCAGCTTGATCTCCGACAGGTTGTCGTCGAAACCGTGGGCCTCGCTGCGCCCCTCGATCCAGCGCAGGACGAAGTTGGTGGTGGGCACCGTGCTGACCTTCACGGCGTAGGGGTTGATGGCGTACTTGCCGGGGTGCAGGGGCGTCTGCCAGACGCCGCGCTGGCCCTGCGCCACCAACTCGCCATGCTTGTGATCGGTGCCGGACACGTCGGTGCCGCGCGGACCGGTGAAGCTGACCACCACGCCGACGTTGCCGATCTCCACCTGCGTCTTGGGCCGCACCTCGATGGTCGCGAACAGGCGGTTGATATAGTAGGTGCCCTCCACCAGCACCTGCTCCTGCCGGCCCCGGCGGCCGCCGGCGGCCAGGAAGGTTTCCGGATCCTGGAAGGAGTTGTGGAAGGTGGCGCCGTCGGCGGCGTGCGTGCCCACCGTGGGGGCGATGATCTCCCCATGGTCCAGGGCCGGGCCGTCATGGACGGTGACCACGCCCACCGCGTCCTCATGATCACGGATGATCAGCGGGCGGAAGCCGTTACGCTCCTCGATCAGTTCCCGCATGGTCTCCACGGCCCGGGCGTCGCTGGCGTCGCCCAGGGTGACGGCATGGGTGGCGGCCTCCGTGAAGACGATGAACTGCGCCGTGTTGATGGCGTAGACACCCTCACGCAGGATGCGGCGCTGGGGGCCCCGCTGGCCGCCCTGCTGCACGAAGGCGCGGGCGTTCTCCACCCCCACGCCATTGGCCCCCAAACCGGTGGGCAGCGGGCCAGCGCCTGGGAATTGGGCAGGGCCTGGCCGCCACGGGCGAACAGATAGGCCAGGCTGCCCTGGGGCACCGTCACCAGGTTGGCGCGGTGCACGCGGTATTGCAGCGGCATGAAGAAATGGAAGCCGCCGCGCAGCGTCTCCGGCCGGAAGCCGGCTTCGCCGGCAAGCGCCAGGAAACCTTCCTCGACCGAGCCGCCGACGGCCCATAGTTTCTCGACGATGCCCACGGCATCGTTGCGGATATAGACGATGGCACCGGTGGCGAACGCCAGGATGAACACGCCCAGGACACCGCCCACGACATACAGCGGGGTCAGCACCCAGGAAGGGAACTCCAGCATGGAAGCCTCGTTCAACGGACCATGATGCGGGCGCCCGGTCCGGATCCGTGACGGAGTCCGGGCGCGATACCGCCATCACCAGCACCCAGGCAAAAGGGCATCCGGCGGGCGGAATGGGGTGGAAATTGGGAAGGGTCAGGGGGCCGCCGGTGTCAGGGGCGGCGCTGGCTCATGCCGATCTCGATGAAGCCTTAGACACGAAAGCCGAGGGCGGCGGGGCGCCGCGGGCTTGGGAAACAGGAACCGGACCGCCGCATTCTTGGGCACCCGAACCGTTTGTCGATGGCAGCGATAGTACCATGACGCCCCTGTGACACAACGCACAGTCGCAATGCCGGCCGTTTCAGCCAGCGCCGCGCGCCGCGCATACCGGTTTGCGTGGACAGCGGGCGGATTTGGAGTCTGGCCGCCTGATCGGTCTTGACCCATATCGAAAACAGAGTATCTCGATATGTGAAACGCAGTGTCCTTTCAAAAATTCCGTCAATATTCAGATTTCGTTATTGACTGATCATCAAATACTATCGGCGTGACGCAATAAAGATATAAATATAGCACCTAGAATTGACCCCGCACTCCGACCGGGTGCGATCGAATACCGATGAAGGGTCACCTCAAATGTCCAAGCAAACGCGGACGTCCCCGTATGGACGAACCGGCGTGTTCCTGTTCACCGCCGCCTGCGGTCTCATGGCTGGCCTGCCCGCGCATGCCGCCGACAGCTCCGCCCAGGAAGTCCAGCGCCTGCGCGCCCAGTTGGAGGCGCAGATGAAGGTAAGCCAGGCCATCCAGGCCCGCCTGGACGCGCTGGAGGCGCGGGAGGCAGCCGACGCCAAGGCCCAGGTCGAGACCAAGGCGCAAGCCGAACATGTGGCGGCCCAGGCGGCCACCCAGGCCCAGACCATCGCCAAGCTGGAGGCCGGCAGCGGCGCCAACGGCAGCTTCACCATGGCCGGCGGCCGCCCCACCTTCACCGCCTTCGGCGGCAAGGGCACGCTGCAGATCGGCCTGCAGGCGCAGTTCGACGCGGCCGCCTATTTCGAGGACAACGCCAGCGTCAAGCGCTCCGGCATCGACCTGGGTGACGGCGTCAACGCCCGGCGCATCCGCATTCCCTTCGTGTTCAGGTACGGCGACGTCACCGCCACGGTGACGCCGGACTTCGGTGGCTCCCCCGACGGGCGCCAGAACAGCCAGTACCTGTATGAGGCCAACCTGGCCTATATGCCCTTCAAGGGCTTCACGGCGGCCCTGGGCTACCTGCAGCCCAACATCAGCCTGCAGGACGCGCCCAGTTCCAACGACTTCATGTTCATGGAGCGTCCGGCCATCATGGACGTGGAGCGCAACATCGCCGCCGGCGACGCCCGCGCCGCGGTCGGCGCCCGGTATTACCAGGACCGCTTCTTCGTCTCTGGCTTCCTGACCGGTCAAGCCTACGGTGGGCAGTCCACCACCACGGCAACGTCCACCACGGGCGGCACCGGGACGGTCACGACGTCCATCTCCACCACCCAGCCGTCCAATGGCCAGCAGACCGCGGCCGTCGCCCGCCTGGCGGGCCGGCCGGTGTATGGCGAGGATTATGACGTCCACGTGGGCATCAGCGGGTCCAAGGTGTTCTCCATGAACCAGAACGACAGCAACCGGCTGGCGCAGAACATCGCGCTGTCGGTGCAGCCGGAACTGCGCGTGGACGCCAACAAGCTGATCAACACCGGTTCCATGCCCGCCACCGGGGTCTATACCTGGAACCCCGAACTGGGCCTGCGCTACCAGAACTTCCTGGTCCAGGGCGAGTATGTGGAGATCGGCGTGAACCGCCAGCACCAGGCGAGCGCCGGCCTGGGCGGGTCCACCCTCACCCCCGACCTCACCTTCTCCGGCGCCTATGTTGACGCCTCCTGGATCATCACGGGGGAGACGCGGGGCTATCAGACGGCGCGCGGCGGCTTTCGCGGCCTGAAGGTGGCGCATCCCTTCGACCCCGGGACGGGCGAATTGGGGCCCGTTCAAGCTGGTGGGGCGCTACAGCGACTTCAACTGGACAGGCAACGTCAGCGCTTCCTTGCCCAGTCGGTGACGGGCGGCGTGGCCGGCGGCCGGCAGGACGTGATCGGGCTGGGCCTGAACTGGTACCCCAACGACCACCTGAAGTTCATGGCGGACTACCAGATCGTGGACGTGGACAAGCTGAGCGGCGCCACGCTGCAGAACCAGACCGGCCTGCGCTACCAGGCCATCGGGTTCCGGGCGCAGGTGGCCTACTGATCGGCGGCGGGGCATCGTCGGGGGGATTTGGCCGCCGGAGGATTCAGGTGGCCAAATCCAGCCCCGTCACCAGTAAAACGCCTGATGGGTCCAAAGGAGATAAGGCCAGCAGAGCCCCTGCCATCCCTTGAGAAAATAGGCGTCGAAAAGCAAGCCGGGAACCAAAAACCCCAGAACCATGTAAAAGGAAACCCGCTTTTCCATCCGCGTCACCACGTGGCGATGGAACCGAACGGTATGGCCGATAATCACGCCCCGATAATCGCTTTCCTCCACCACGTCGGAGTCGGGCGCCTTTAGCAAAAGGGGGCCGATGATCATCAGAAGCAGTGCGGTCCCTCCAAAAGTGCAGATCGTCGACAACCCCGCCTGCACACCCGGAACCTGTTCGGGGGTGATGCTGTAGCTGTCTATGAGGTAAAGCGCGGCGAGAACGGATAGCTTGCTGGACACCAGGGTCGAAACAAGCGCGACAAGGAACCAGCCCGCGAAATTATTCAATCGCCACACGTTTCGGCCCTCGAAATGCCCCCAAATCCCGCCGTGTAGTTTGCCGGCGTCGGCCCAGACATCTCAAGGGCGAAGTTCCTCGAGCGTATGATATTATTACGGGTCGCTTACGCCATCTGCAGCACCAGCCCGTCATAGGCCGGTTCCACCCCCGGCGGCAGGGTCGCCATCAGGGTACGGTAGTCCATGGTGTGGTTCATGTGGGTCAGGTAGGCGCGGCGTGGCGCCAGCCGTTCGATCCAGCCCAGCGCCATGTCCAGGTGGGCGTGCACGGGGTGGGGCTCGATGCGGGTGGCGTCCACGATCCAGGTGTCCACACCCTCCAGCGCACTCCAAGCCCGTTCATCCAAGTGCACCACGTCGGTGGAATAAGCGAAGTTCCCGATACGGAAGCCCAGGCTGGGAAAGCGGCCGTGTTCCTGGTGGAAGGGGATGAAGGTCAGATCACCGATGGTGAAGGGGCCGGTGATGGTGTGCGGCACCAGGCAGGGCCGCGGAAACCAGTCCGGCCGCTGCTGCGGCTTGAAGCAATAGTCGAAGCGCTCCTGCAACTGGGCCAGGTTGACCGGGTCGGCATAAACCGGCAGCGGCCGGTTGTTCAGCCAGTTGACCTGCCGCAGGTCGTCGATGCCGTGCGCATGGTCGGCATGGGCGTGGGTGTAAACCACGGCGTCGACGCGGGTGACATTCGCGTCCAGCAGTTGCTCCCGCATCTCCGGCCCGGTGTCGATCAGCACGCTGGTGCTGTCCGTCTCCACCAGGATGGAGGCGCGGCGGCGGCGGTTGCGCGGCTCGGCCGGGTCGCAATCGCCCCAGCCGTTGCCGATCATGGGCACGCCGCCGGATCCGCCGCAGCCCAGGATGCGCACCCGGAACGGCACCACCGTCACGCCCCGGCACTCGCGCTGGGCAGGTCCTTGACGAAGGTGCCGCATTCGGCCGGCGGAATGCGGTCGAACAGCTTCAGCATGGTGGCGCTGGTGGCCCGCGCCAGCTCCGCCGGGGTCATGCNNNCTTCACTCCGCAGCAGGAGGGCGGTATAGGCGACGAAGGACGGCTCGTTGGTCTTGCCGCGCATGGGCACCGGCGCCAGGAAGGGCGCGTCGGTTT